>NZ_QTMM01000020.1:0-124482 GCF_003635445.1 Parabacteroides sp. AF17-3
ACCCCCCTATTTACATTCTCTTGGACGAAATTTATTTCATGGATGTTTCATGGGATCATATAACTCAACTCTACAAAAGTAGTAATTGCCTTGGATATAAAAAAGCCCGGCAACTCATCAAGAGGCCGGGCCATTATTTTTTAAACTAATTTATTCGTTTACGTTACAGATAGGAATTTCACGCTTAACACTTTGACGTAAAGAAATCAAAGTCTCTGTAGCAGTAACCCCCGGTATCTCCTGAATCTTTGTATTCAGCAATTCCATCAGATGTTCATTATCACGGGCATATAACTTGATCAGCATTGTATAAGGACCTGTTGTAAAATGACACTCAACCACTTCGGGTATCTTCTCAAACTCAGGCACTACGTCTTTATACATAGAACCCCGTTCCAGTTTCACACCGATATATGTACAAGTATTATATCCCAGAATCTTAGGATTAATATGATAACCCGACCCAACGATCACATTCATATCAATCATGCGCTGTACCCGTTGATGGATGGCTGCACGCGACACACCACACTCTTCAGCTACATCCTTGAAAGGAATCCTGGCATTCTTTGAAATAATGTTCAATATCTGCCGGTCCAGTTTGTCTATTTTCTCCATTTCTACTATCGCTTTATTATACGCTCTTTTTATTTATATATCAAAAGTATATAATTATTTTCAACAATCTATCATTCTGAAAGAAAAAAGTAGCAAATAAATAATAAAAGCGGGCAAATAATGCTTTTTAGCATAATTTACCCGCCTCTTTATCTACAAAATGAGATATTACTTTTTCTGATCGTCTTTAACGATATCCAGTAACTCGATTTCGAATTTCAGAAGACTGTTCGGTTTGATGCTGCTTCCACGAGGAGGCTGAGGACCATAACCCAGTTCAGAAGGAACCCAAACTATATATTTAGATCCGACCGGCATAATCTGCAGGATTTCAGTCCATCCCGGGATTACACGATCAACTCTGAATTCAGCAGGTTCGCCACGGCTAACAGAGCTATCGAATTCAGATCCGTCCAACAGAGTTCCTGTATAATGTACTTTCACATTATCTTCTTTTGCCGGTTTTGCACCAGTACCTTCTTTTTCTACTTTATATTGCAAGCCGCTTTCAGTTGTGATAACGCCGTCTTTCGTTTTGTTTTCAGCCAGGAACTTTTCACCTTCTTCCTTAGCCTGCTGAGACTCTCTAGCCTGAGCTTCTACGAAGTAAGTGTTCAGATAAGTCTGAGCCTGTTCCGGAGTCATCTTTGTAGAATCGCCTTTAATAGCCTGAACAAAACCTGCGATCAGTGCATCGATATTGGCTTCGCCACCAGGTAATGTTTTCAAATTTTCTTTATAACCGGCACCGGTAGAAACACCGATAGCATAACTTGCGCTATCTACTGCCGATTTCAAATTTGCACTAGGCTTAGAATCACAAGAAGTGGCAGCAATGCCTAAAGCTACAATCGCTGTAGCAGCTAAAACATTAATCTTTTTCATTTTTCTCTATAAATTATTTTACTATATCTAACAATTCAACATCAAAAACCAATGCACTGTTCGGTTCGATAGCTTCACCCGCTCCATGTTCGCCATAAGCCAGGTCTGACGGGATAAATAATCTCCATTTAGATCCTACCGGCATTAACTGCAATGCTTCCACCCATCCCGGGATAACCTGCGATACTCCGAATACAGCCGGTTCGCCACGCTGTACCGAACTATCAAACACTGTTCCGTTGATTAATGTTCCGTGATAATGACATTTCACCTTGTCAGAAGCAGTCGGTTTAGGACCTTCACCTTTCTGAAGTACCTGATATTGCAATCCGCTGGGCAGGGTAACTACACCTGCTTTTCCTTTATTGATATTCAGGAATTCCTCTCCGGCTTTCTTATTTATTTCAAATTTTTCTTTTTGCAGCTTCATGAAGTAATCGTTGATCACCTGCTTAGCTTCGTCATAACTGATTTCCGGGGTCTGACCACCTAAAATATCTTTCAATCCTTTCACAAAGTCTTCAATCTGAAGATCATTAATGCCCGAGTTCTGGAAATTATTTCCGATACTTAAGCCAAGTGCGTAACTTACTTTATCCATTCTTTTTCGTTTTCAACTAATTACAAGCTACAAAAGTAATGCTTTTAACTACACAAACGTCATCAGAAGGCACTTTTTTATTACTTTTGCATCTGTTATGGGAGAACAACAAACGGAATCTTCACTATTTTCAACGCTCTTCGGTCAATTCAAAGAGCCGTTCATTCTGTTTGCCAATTCATACGTAAGGGATATGGCCGCCGCGGAGGATATTTACATGGAGGCAATCATCCAATACTGGGAAAAAAGAAAAGAACTACCAGCCGACACCAATATTCCCGGGTACATATTAACAACTGTAAAAAACAAGTCACTCAACCACTTACGCCACCAGACCATCCGTACAGATGTGGAAGACCAATTATATGACCACCGGCAACGGGAACTGAATTTTCGTATCTCGTCCCTGGAGTCGTGCGACCCGTCAGACCTCTTCACGGTCGAAGTCAAAGAGATCATCCGAAAAACATTAAACGAACTGCCGGAACAAACCCGCGCGATTTTCTTTAAAAGCCGGTATGAAAGCAAAACCAACCGGGAAATTGCAGCTGAACTGGAAGTCAGTATCAAAACAGTAGAATTCCATATTTCGAAAGCACTGAAACTATTCCGTAGCCGGCTGAAAGATTATTTACCGGCACTTCTGGTACTGACCGGAATAAGCGATTTCTGACCAATTCCTTAAATCCACTCTTCTACAGCGTAAAAAGAGTCAGATTACTTAAACATTACAACCTCTTCATCGTTTATATATAAAGTAAAACGATAAGATTATGAGACGTATACAGAAATGGGGAATAGCGCTAGCTGCCATTACAGCGGGCACTCAGTTAAATACCACAGAAGCCTGCACCAGAGTTGTTTATCAGGGAAAAGACAATACAGTTCTGACCGCCCGGTCGATGGACTGGAAAGAAGATACCCGCAGCAACCTGTGGATATTTCCGCGAGGTATGAAGCGTAATGGAGAAATAGGAAAGAATCCGCTTGAATGGACTTCCAAATATGGAAGTGTAGTTGCTTCCGCCTACGATATTTGCAGTACGGACGGGATGAACGAAAAGGGACTGGTCGCCAATCTGCTCTGGCTGGCAGAGTCGGAATACCCGCAGTGGGATGGCAAAAAACCGGGACTGTCCATTGCCGCCTGGGTTCAATATATACTGGATAATTTCGCCACAGTCGATGAAGCAGTTTCTTATGTTGAAAAAGGCACCTTCGAAGTTGTATCGGACATGATGCCCGACGGAACCCGCATGGCAACATTACATCTTTCCATCTCGGATGCCGACGGTGACAATGCGATCTTTGAATATATCGGCGGAGAATTGAAAATCCATCATGACAAGTCATACCAGGTAATGACTAACTCCCCGGTTTTCGACCAGCAACTGGCCTTGAATGATTACTGGAAAAATATCGGGGGAACAACATTCCTACCAGGAACCAACCGTGCTGCCGACCGTTTTGTCAGAGCCTCTTTCTATATTAATGCTATTCCGAAAGTGGCAGATACCCGTACGGCCGTTGCCAGTGTATTCAGCGTAATCCGTAACACGTCAGTACCATTAGGTATCACAACACCTAACGAACCGAATATCTCATCGACAAGATGGAGAACCGTTTCCGACCAAAAGAATAAAGTTTATTTCTTTGAATCGACCATCCAGCCTAATGTATTCTGGGTAAATTTACAAGATGTGGATTTTTCAGAAAAAGCACCGGTGAAGATGCTTGACCTAGTTAGCGGTAAAACCTATGCCGGCAACACGGCAGAGCAATTTGTTGAAGCTAAACCGTTCAAATTCCTGGGAGTCGATTAAGACTCCCTTTTTTCAGGCTATATCTTCACTAAGTTTCACGCGCAGGTCATTCTGATAAGTATGCATAAACTTTTCCAGATCAAAGAAAAGGCGGGAAACGACTTTCAGAAAAGGATTCTTCATCCGGATAATTTCCGTCGATGTAAAATGAGTTCCTCCCGTACTGGTTACTTTCAGTTCGCCTTTCCAGTACCCGGTGAATCCGTTTCCTTTCACAATTTCAAATTCATATAAGGAATGAGGTACTTTACGGGCTGTCCTGAACCGGATAACAGAGCCGTTCTTCGCTATTTCATCCCAGACTTCTATGCCGTCTTTCTCTTCCACAATAACGATCTCTTCCAGATCACTGCGATAACCGTAATCGGCATTATTGATGAGTGCATTATACACCTTCCCGGGTGAAGCATTATAAAAGCATTCACTGGTTGCAGTTCTTTCATCCGGCAAAAGAAGGCCGGCAATAAAAACTAAAAGAATAATTCCTGCTATAACAATAAATATATAAGTAAAGATAGATATCATTTATAATCGATTTTATAAATAACTGAGTTACTGACTGTTTACAAAAGTAACCAATAAAACTCACATAACAGGAATATTCATAGTAAAAACAATCCTTCCTTTTCCCGGCAAACAAAGCCATCGCTTATCTGTTTTATATACAGGGAATAAAAAACAAAAGATCAAATGAAAGAAGTTATTTTAAACAACGGAACAAAAATCCCTTCCATCGGAGTCGGTGTATTCAGGGTTGAAGATGCAAACATTGCATATGAAACAGTAAAAACAGCTTTATCTGTCGGATACAGACATGTAGACACAGCCATGATTTATGGGAATGAAGAAGCTGTCGGCAAGGCAATCCGGGACTCAGGTATCCCACGGGAAGAGATATTCCTGACCACTAAATTATGGAATGACGACCAGCGGTCGGGAAAAGTAGAAGAAGCGATCGAAGCCAGCCTGAAAAGATTGGGCATGGAGTATGTAAACCTCTATCTTGTGCACTGGCCGGTAAAAGAGACTTACGTCAGTGTCTGGAAAAAGATGGAAGCAGTGTATAAAAACGGAAAAGCAAAAGCAATCGGAGTCAGCAATTATCAGACACATCATTTAGCCGATTTGCTCGAAGAAGCAGAAATCATACCAGCAGTCAACCAGATAGAATGTTACCCCTACCTTTCCCAGGCGGCAACTATCCAATATTGCCTGGAAAGGAATATCCGTCCGGAAGCATGGGGACCATTGGGAGCCGGCAAATCAGACATTCTGACAAACCCTGTCATTACCGAGATTGCTAAAAAGCGCGGACTGACTCCTGCACAGGTCGTTTTAGGCTGGAATCTGGAACGTGGAGTGATAGTCATCCCCAAATCCATCCATAAAGAGAGATTGACAGAGAATCTGAAATGTACGGATTTCGAACTGACAGACGAAGATATGACCCGGATAAGTGCTCTTAATAAGAATCTGAGACTGGGTGCAGACCCAGACCATTTCAATTTTTAGCAAACCTCTATAAACAATTAAAGCCTGTCTCACGACAAGCCCTAATCAAACTTTGTTAACCTTAAATCTAATACTATTATGAAAAAACCACAGTACAAAGATACACCTGTAGCAAGCGTTTGTCAAGCTTTTTACAGACAATATATGTTAAGCCTCCAAGCATCTTTCGCCAAAAAGTGTTAGCTAAGATAAAACTATATACAATACTGGCAAAAACTGCTAAAATTAACAATTAAAGAGAGCATTTTATCCGCTAAAAACGTTCCGGTAGATTTACAGAACCAACTCCGCAAACAACTTTTCAAACGTAACCTCCAGGTCAGTCGAAAAGCCGGGATGCGGACGCGAAGTCTGGATGGAAGAACTGCGCACAGCCGTCAGCCAACGGAAACGCTCGGGAATATCCATAGAGGCTATCGGACCACCGCCGGCAGTACCGGAGCAGATGCGGTCGAATACTTTCAGACTGGCATAAAGCGAATCCATATCCAGTTCGGAAGAGAACAGACAGAGCTTCTTTTCATCCACCTGATAACGCGCCTTTATAAACCGGGCCCGTTTAGAGAACATGATAAGACCCACATTAATAAACTCCTCCCGTTCCACCCGGGGAACAAAACGGATAACGGCGTATTCATATAAGTGCTTTCCTTGCATGCTGCGCTTCTTTTATAAATGTTTCGGAATGGGCAACCCTTTCTGTCAGGAATTCAATATAAACGTCTCTTATTTCCTGCGGCGTACCTGGACTTTCGTTCCACTGCAACCAGTCGTCCGGAACCAGAGAAACAATTTCACGGATTTTATCCGGAGTAAGAATACGTTTAAATTCGGCATCCGTTTCCTCCAACTTACCGGCTTCCGGCAACAGGGCATGGTCTTTAATCTGGATAAACGGGCTTAAAGCATGTTTGCGCCAGTTCGACCATGAATAATGGAAATAGAGTGACGCACCATGGTCAATCAGCCATAATTCCTTATGCCACATCAGCATATTGGTATTGCGGGTCGTACGGTCCACATTCGTCAGGAGGGCATCCAGCCAGACTATTTGAGAAGCGAGTTTTTCTCCGACCTTATTGATTACCGGGTCAAATGTCAGGGCACCCGACAGGAAATGCAATCCCAGGTTCAACCCACGGCTTGCCTGCAATAAATCCTGTATCTCCTCATCCCCTTCGGTACGCCCAAAAGCCTCATCGAGATTAAGAAAGACCAGTTCAGGCACACGGAAACCCAATGCCCGCGCTATTTCACCGCCAATCAATTCGGCTATCAGGGCCTTGGTCCCATGACCGGCTCCCCGGAACTTTACGACATATTTATATTCATCGTCGGCTTCTGCCAAAGCCGGCAACGAACCTCCCTCCCGGAGAGGCATAATATATCTGACTACATTCGCTGTTCGCAATTCCATAATAAATGCTTTTGACAAAGATAAAGATACTTCCTGTTTACACAAAAGAAACTATCTACATCTCTAAAACAAAATAACCGAACCGTTGTTTTTATTCAAAGGACGTTATCATATCATGTCAGAAGTTTATAGATATTTCCCGGCAGCGCCTTAATCCGTCCGTTCATTTCCAGTTCAAATAGTAGGGAAGACAGTTCGCGGACAGGCAGATTCAGTTCCGTAGCCAGTTGGTCGATATGTATTTCTCCCTTTTCGCGAAGAAGTTTTATGACTGTTCCTGCACGGTCGTCTTCTTCGAAAAACAATTCAGCCTGGACAGGGGCAGGCGAAGGCGTTTTATTCACGTCCCAACAAAGTGCCGACACCAAATCGGATGCCGATGTTATCAAACCCGCCTTATTCTGCCGGATTAATGCGTTGCATCCTTTGGAATAATAATCGTTTACCCGTCCGGGGAATGCATAGACATCATGCCCATAGGAAAAAGCAAGGTCAGCCGTAATAAGCGAGCCCCCTTTTTCTGCCGATTCCATTACAATCGTTGCTTCCGCCAATCCGGCAACAATCCGGTTACGCCGGACAAAGTTCGGCTTATCCGGTTCCGTTCCGCTGGGGAAATCGGACAACAATCCGCCATGAGACAACATTTCAACAGCTACGGAGCGATGTGAGGAAGGATAGATGCGGTCCAGACCATGAGCCAGCACAGCTACAGTCGGCAGTCCATACTTCAGGGCACTCCGATGGGCACAGATATCGACGCCATAAGCCAGTCCGCTCACAACCAGCAAATCCGGATAAGAGGCCGACAAGGCATGTATCAACTCTTCCGTCATCGTCCTGCCATATTCTGTTATGTGGCGCGTCCCGACAATACTGACAATATGTGTACTATTCAAGTCGGTCTTCCCTTTAAAATAGAGTAGTACAGGAGCGTCGGAGCACTCTTTCAAACGTTTAGGGTAACTCTCATCTGTCAGGAAATAACAGCTTATCTGGTTCTTTTCAATAAAAGTCAACTCTTTCTCGGCTTGCAGAAGCACTTCCGGGCTTTTGACGGCAGCAGCGGTAAAGCTGCCGAAACCCGGAATCTTCTCCAATGTCTGTCTCTTTTCCGCAAAGACAGCCTCTGCGTCGCCGAAGGTTTGCAGAAGCTGACGGGCCAGGACATCTCCCACCCCGTTTATCATAGTTAAGCCAATCTGGTAAATCCGTTTATCTGTCATGATACTGTCATAGTTTGTCTTGTATCCTTTTCAACATTTCGTCAAAATATTCGCCGCGGGTCAGCTTGCCGTCCTGTACGACAACCGATTCGACTTTCCCCTTAGTTGCCAGCGCACCGTCGGAGGCTCTGTAGATATCCTGTTCAAAGACCAGCTTTACGCCTTTCTTATATACATTCAGGCAGGAGATATAGCTGTCGCCACTCTTCAAAGAGGTCTTGTAGTCGATCTCCACATGAGAGACAAACCCGTCCACTCCCTTATCATGCATGGCACCGAAATTCTCTCCCAGCGACTCGAGGAACTCATGACGGGTATGTTCCATATAATGCTGATAGTTGGAGTTATTCACTACGCCCTGCAAGTCGCATTCGTAGTCACGCACTTTGTCTGTCAGTTTAAAAATATACTCTTTCATTATTTCAGTTCTTTATCGTTCGTTGATACCATTTTATAAAGACGGTCCGAGGGACGTACTTTATCGGAGACTTTAAAGGAGAAGCGTTCGCCCTTGACTGTCTCTTCCACCGGTTTGAGGTCGACACGTATTTCATCGATGGTCTGCATCACCGCACCGGTTGTCGGACCGGTAATCAGAATCTCGTCACCCACCTTCAGCGAACCCGATTCCATTTCAAACTCCGCCACACCGATACCGCTGAAATATTTGATTCCTTTCGCCACATAGACTTTCTTTTTGGTCGAACCGGAACCATACTTGCTGCTCCATTCACCCAGGCGCTGCCCCAGATAATAACCATCCCAGAAACCACGGTTAAAGACACTTTTCAGACGTTCGTCCCAAACAGCGATTTTCTCTTCATCATAACTTCCGCTGCAATAAGCCTTCACCGCCTCCTTGTAACACTCCGTTACGATACGCACATATTCGGGTCCGCGGGCACGTCCTTCAATCTTAAATACCCGGACGCCTGCATCCATCATCTTGTTCATGAAATGAATCGTCTTCAGGTCTTTGGGCGACATGATATACTGGTTCTCTATATCCAGTTCGATATTGCTGTCCTTATCCTTCACCGTATAGCCGCGGCGGCAAATCTGCATGCAGGCCCCGCGGTTGGCAGAGGCATTCATCTCGTGCAAACTCAGGTAACATTTGCCGGAGACAGCCATACACAAAGCGCCATGTGCAAACATCTCGATACGAATCAGTTCGCCTCCCGGACCGGTAATCTGCTGTTCAACGATTTGCTGATAGATTTCAGAAACCTGCTTCAGGTTCAACTCACGGGCCAGCACCACCACATCGGCAAACTGGGCATAGAACTTCAGCGCCTCCACATTCGAAATATTCAACTGGGTAGAAAGATGCACCTCCTGTCCGATACGGTTCGCATAACTCATTGCAGCCACATCCGCCGCAATGATCGCAGAGACTTCCGCCGCCTTCGCCGCATCGATAATCTCGCGCATCAGAGCCAGATCTTCCCCGTAAATAACCGTATTGACCGTCAGATAACTTTTAATCCCGTGTTCCTTACAGATAGAAACAATCTTGCGCAAATCGTCTGTCGTGAAATTATTGGAAGAACGCGAACGCATGTTCAGTCCCTCAATGCCGAAGTAGATAGAGTCGGCACCTCCCTGAATAGCCGCCATCAACGATTCATACGAACCTACCGGCGCCATTATTTCAAAATCTTTTTCGTTCAAAGCTGTTTGGTTTTAAATTAGAAACCACAAAGATACGGGTTTCTTCCTAATATTACATGAATAAAATCGGTTAACTTTTAGCCTCTTACCGGCATGCAGTCTTTAAAACACCCAATCATTGCTACTGTTTCATCCTAATGAAACAAGTGTTTCTACATAATGGAACAGTTGTTTCATTATGTAGAAACAGATTCCCTTAAGGATGTACCAGACCGATGCTTACGCGGCTCTTCCGGGTAACAACCTTATCTATAAATACGTTTCATCCGATACCTTTTAAGCCTTTCAACGTAAATGATAAATAGTAACGAGCGGATTCGAATCTTCCGTTACCTGTTGCAGGACAGGGTGTTTCCTGAGGTCGGGATATTTCTCTTTGAGATATTCGATTTCTACCGCCGTATTGAATTGTATCATTAGTTTTTTAGCCGGAAAGGAGAAGAAAGGCCAGATGGGAAGCCCCCCGTCCGTTTCATTGCGGATACCGATGCCGGTCAAAGCCCTGTTGTATCCGAACAATTCGTCTGCGTCGATAAGAGAAGCCTCACGACACAAGGCTCCGGTTTCTTTATTCAGGCTGTACAAAAAGAAATTAGACTGGTCGGAACCTTTGAAACATTTGACAAAATAAGACCGGGGAGTTTCAAAGATATTGAAAATACTGAATTTACCATCCACAGCGGCATTTCCTGTTTTAGAGGAACGTATTTCTTCCTCATCGGCAGCAGAATAACCATGCCTGATAAGAAATGCCGGTGAAATTGCTTTTGCATTCACATTCCAGACGGTATCTATCCCATCCGAATAGCAAAACCAACCATCCATGCTGCCATTATATATCCATCCTTTCAAACTGACTTCTTCCAGCGGCATTACATCCACATTTCCAATCGTCCGCCGAAATGCAATCGTATCGTCCGTTGCCCAGTTGAAAATTCCAAGGCTAAACATTCCCGGAATATTCATAGGGACATACATCCGGCCTAATTCGGCCATCGTATTCGCCCCGACGGAAAGCTGATAAGAATTAGGACGCAGACTCGTTATCTTTTTAATAAATTCGCCGTCAAAAGAGTAGAACAAGGTAGAAAAATACTCGTTAACACAAAAAAGACGGTTTTCTTCATCGATGGTAAGCGATATAATCTGTGCGACTTCTCCCGGACCATTCCCTGTCTTTGCGATAGGACGGACAAACTTTCCTTTCCGGTCAAACTGCAAAACGCTTTCCTGCCGGGTAGAATAAATAAAGATATACTCGTCGGAAACACATGCATCCAATACATTTGCAATCAGAGATTCATCGGTCAACTCCAGAGGAATATACTCAATCGATTCTATTTCGTCCGCTATTCCAACCTTATCGGATAAAAACGTTTTTGCCGTCAAATCAATCTCCGGTAATTCGCCGGCCGACTGTTTTGACCCGCATCCTGTTAAAACCATCATGGCTGCCATGAGCCCTAATAACATCTTTTTCATACGCTTTTTTCAGACAAAAGTAGAAGAAACAGTCTCCTTCACGGTTTCACATCAGTTCACATCTGCTTAAAAATCACGAATAAAGGAGTCACACAGTTCCGGCGTTCCCTTTTCACCCGTCATTTTCTGGTAAAGACGGACGCGGCGCATCGAAATAGCCTGATTGGTACAACAGAGCAACATAGCCATTATAGAAGGGGGAACATCCATTTTAATCAGACAGCACATGCGCCATTCCTGTTCACTCAGTTTCGGTATTTTCTTTTTCAGCCGTTCGCGAAACTCCGGGTAGGTCCGGTTGAAGACTTGCAACAACTCTTCCCAGTCCTTAGTACCCGCCCTCCATTCTTCTTTCCGGTGAAAACGCTGATAAACTTCCGAAGAGAGGAAATCTGTTTCCGACAGGGAGACAGCCGCCTTTTTCTTCCGGTAACGGGAATAACCCAAGAGACTTGTACCGCAAAGGATAAACAGGGCGCTCCAGAGATACAGCCGCCCTGTTTGAGTATTTTCAGCATTCGACAGACGTCTCTCCCACTCTTTCTGCTCCGAAGTCCAGAGAAGTTGAGTTATTTGATTGTCTTCCTGCTGCCGTCGCAAAACGGACAGGTTATGGAGATAATTCTTTTGATAAAAATCAGCTTGCAGACTGTCTCCGCGACATTGGGCAATCCGGGACAAAGCGGCATATAAATGCGGATGGGAAGAGGGTACCTGGCTTAAATTCGTTTCAGCTTCTTCCAATTTACCCATGTTTATTTGTAAATCAGCCAGAGCCAGAAAGAGTTCCGCTTTTTCTTCCTGGGGGATTGTTTGTTCCAATTCAGTTTTCAGTAAAGCCTCCGACTCCTTATACTGTCCTCCCTGCTGCAATACTTTCGCCTGTTTTATCCGGCAATCACCCATTTGATAATAATAGAAGGCACTGTCCGGCATTCGGGACAACATATAAATATCCCCCATCTCCCGGTAAAGCACTGTTCGAAGTGAATCACCGCCTGCACCTCCGAGATAAGACAATGCTTTTTTCTCGCTTTGCAGGGCCTTTTGCTTCAAAGATTGATTCCGGTAAATTTTTCCCATTTCCAAATAGCCATGAGAAAGAGCAAGGCTGTCTTTATCCTTTTCGGCCAGCCTGATAGCCTGTTGATAAGTATCTAATGCAGGAATATACTGTAACCTTTCCCCATAGAAAGCAGCCTGCCGGAAAAGTTCCCCGACAGTTACAGCCTCTTTTCGCTCAGCTGAAGAACAAGCAACGAAAAGGTAAATGAAAATGATTATCCCTACTTTGTATATCATCTATTCCAGCTCCTTTTTATTCAGAGGTTTGGTTTTAATCAGAAAGATACAAAGATATGGGATTCTTACTACATTACACGAATAAAGCCGATTAAGTTTTTATTGCTAAGGATAACACGGAAGAAGGGTGTCCTTTTGAGACACCCTTCTACTATTTACAATAGCAATATCATTCTCTTTTGACGATGTACTCGACGTCATATTTGATTTTGTCTTTCAAATATTTTTCAACACCATCAAGCATACCATCCGGTGCTTTCTTATATACAGTAATAGTAACAGATGAAATATCATCATTATAAATACTGTTGAACCGCTTGTCAATCTCATTTGTATTCTTAAGATATCGCTCATATACAATAAGTCCTTGTTCCTTTCCCCCATTTTTATAATTGAAAGCGACATAGGCATCCGGACTTGGTGGTGGTGGTGGTGGAGGAAGCGCATCTCCATTTTTAAATACACTTGTATTAATTTGACATGAGAAACCATTTTTCTCAATCATATCCTTTACACTATTTAATCGAGATGAAGACACATCTTTTCCAGCGGGTTGGATAGTAACCATATCTTTAGAAAAATCAGGAAGCTTGTAGTCTGCGACATCACCATTTATCACTCCCACTACTTTTTTGTTTTGGATAATATATACTGTTCCTTTTTTTGAAGACTGAGCCATACTTACTTTTCCCGGAAAATTCTTATTATTTCTGGCATCCTCAAACAGAAGGAAGGGGGCTTTATCAGCACCTACAACTTTTTGCCGCTTATCAAATGCCTCTTTTACCAAATGTAAAACGGCCTCAGTAGCTTCCTCCGGAGTATTTATGTCAATAAGGAAATAGAAGGAAACAGGCTTTTTACTTTTTTCAAATAAATCCTGCAACTTGCCCAGGAATTGTTCCTTTTCTTTATAGTTTGCAAAATCATTATTCAACAGCACATCACCTTTAGCATTGATAAATAGATCCTTCGGCTCAGTATTCTTTTTCATGAAAGCTATAATCTCATCAGGTTCAAACCGGGTTTGCGGTTCCACCTTTTTCATATAACTATCCAATTCCATCTTAAAGAAACTCTTCATATCCTGTTGTTCTTCCGGCGGAGTTTCCTTATCTTTGCTCTGTACAAGCGTTTCCAACTGCCGGTTTACTTCCGGACGGGCAAAAGCGTTCAGGACGATAAGTCCTACGGGGACCAGGAGCAATAGCTTCAACCGGGCCCAATTGTTTGATTTACCTTTTAACATCATAGTAATACGTTTTTTAATTTTACTGTGATTGAAGCTGTTGGCAAGAGTGTAGAGGCTGGAGCCGACAGCTTTTTTCACGAGTAACAGTTGATATTTTGTTGCATCGACGCCCTGGGTAAGTACTCCTTTATCGGCCTGGTATTCATGAATATCCTTTAACTCCCGTTTCAACAGCCAGATAGCCGGGTTGAACCAGTGAAGCCAAAGAATGCACTCCACAAAAAGCAGGTCAATGGAATGATGAGATTTCAAATGCATCATTTCATGCGTCAGAATCTCGTCAGGATATTTCTCATAATCTTCTTCCGAAAGAATAATATAACGTCCCCAACTGAAAGGGGACACACAGGAAGGAACTAATATTAATGTATAGCGCCCCTGTTGCAATTTGCGGCCACTCCGAATCAAAACAAACATCTTTCTGAATGAGAGCAAAGTTGTCATCAGGCAAAAAATAAATCCTGCCCAATAAAGAAGAGCAATGATTTGTCCCCAATCAATCATTTTAGCCGGCGTAACCACAGGAATCATATCGACCTCGGGGTTATTATCCGAAAGATAAGTTACAACTGTTTCCTCACCAGCTATCATCTTTTCCAAATGAATGATCGGCTGTTGTATCAATAAAGGTTCGGAAGTCTGTATCTTTATGGCTGGCAGCAACATACAGGTAGCGATTCCTACCAACAACACCCACCGGTTAAAACGGAAGAACGTATCGTTACTAAGCAACGCCTTGAAGCCTAAATAAAATAATATCAGGCAAATAGTGGATTTCAGTATGTACAAAAGTAAAGCTCCCATAAGCCTACGTTTTTACTTATTTTTAATCTGTTGTATCAACTCTTGCAATTCGTCAAGAGTCAACGCCTCTTCCTCAATTAAAGTAGAGACGACACGGGTATAGGAATTATCGAAATATTTATCGACCACCTGCTTCAGGGTCTTCTTCCGGTATTCGTCTTCCGAGATTAATGCATAATACTGATGTGTATTTCCAAATACCTTATAACCGATATATCCTTTTTCCTCCAATGTACGGACAATGGTTGAAAGCGTATTATAATGCGGCTTGGGTTCCTCCTGCAAGTCGAGAAGTTCGCGGACAAACAGAGGGCCTTTCGCCCAGAAATAGCCTAATATCTCTTCTTCTTTCGATGTCAATCGTTTCATAATCTGTTGTTTTATTAAAGGAATGCACAAATATAACTATATTTTCCAGTAATACAACTATAACACATAGTTAATCTACTATAAAACGCAGTAGATTATTCATTAAAGGCCAGGATAACCGCATCAAAAGAATAATTCATCCATATCCGGATCTTTATTTTGCTACATTTCAAATTAATCCCCAATGGGATGCCACTGTAATTGCTTCAATACAATTCTCAACATCCAGTTTTTGGAATATATTCCTTTTATGAAACTTGATAGTATTCACATTCAATGACAATTCTTCGGCTATAGCTGCATTTGTATGACCTTGGGAAGACAGTTGCAAAATGAGTCTCTCTTTAACTGTAAGAAGTGGTAAAGTATTTTTGTACCAGAATTTCTCCTTTTCCTGATAAATGAATTGTTCCCCTGTATTGAAATTTTTAATGATCGTTTTATTTTTAGCTTTCGAATATAGCGGTGTCACAACACATACCGCTAACCAAAGATCGCCAGCCTTATTAATTATGAGCGGTATCAACCGTTGATTTACCCTGGTTACTTTTTTGTTTATATGCACAAGGTCAAAATCATATTCAATAGAATACATGTACCGCTTTTCGATCGGAAGTTTATAGTAAAAGTCAAAACCGGCCTTATTAATTTCCAATAAACGCCTTAAATCATTTTCGGGAACAACCCTGGTATAAAATGAATACCCCCACTCAAGTACTTGCTCCACAGAGTAGCCACACAAAAACAATTTATCAGGAGACACATAGACAAATGATTGTTTCAGATAATCAATCACATACAAAGAGTGATTCAACGTACATGCCATACGATGAACAATATCCATACTGTTCTTCATCTTTTCATTCAGATCGTCATCAATCTTTGGCCTCTTAACAGGATCAAAAAATTTCTCTACACTAAATTCTTTCATGTCTTGTTTTTTACTGTCTGCTAAAAATACGAACATTATAATCAATTTTACGACATCGTCTCAAAAAAAATCACGCATAAATGATTTCTCTACTCTAAAGTGTAGCTATTTATTATTCCTGTCATTCTATATTTGCGCATAACTCAATTAAAAATCATGTAATACTATAAGATATGAAGTTTTATAAAATTAAAATGTATCCTATACTCATAGTATCAATAATCAGTATAGGATGTAGTGAGAAGGCAGAAACTACAAAAAATAAGCTTGTTTCCATTGATGTTAGAGCTTATGTAAATTCCAATGATGCAATTTCTATTAAAAAGGAAATTGAAAGAATAGAATATATTCCATTAGAATTAACCGACGACAACAGCTCAATGGTTGGGAAAATAATGGATGTAGTCCTTACCAAAGATTATATATTTGTCTTATCCGACCCTACATGTGGAGTGCTTCAATTTGATATAAAAGGGAATTTCATTAGGCAAGTAGCAAAATATGGACAAGGTCCTGGCGAACTTCTTTTTCCTATAAGTATGTATTCAGTAGAAGAAGATAGTAAATTATATATCACCGGGGCGTACCAGACAACAATATACAATTTTGATGGGAAATTTGAAGAAGCGTTCGACCGGGGAGGGAGAATGAGTTTTTACTCTTATCCTATTGGAGAAGGACGAGTCGTTGAGACAAGTTCCGAAGGCATACCTTTTGAGGCAAAAGGACATTTTGGAATTGGCATATTTAGCAATATGGGAAAAGGAGATACAGTAATGATGAAAAACAATTTTTCAAATGATAAAATATCTCCATCAAAAGAATCAGGTTTTAAGTTAACAAGATGTATACCCAGTGATTCGGGAGTATTGTTTTCAACCATGACAAATGATACTATTTATCGTTTGACTAAAGATACAATCATTCCAGCATTCTGCTGGCAGAGGAATCTAAATGAAGAATCTTTAAAAAGTTCTTATTCACTCTTGAATTTTATACCAACAAATACCGAACTATTTCTTTACGATATAATAGAATTCCCTGAATCTATTTGCTTTAGGTATGTATATAAGGAAAAATCGTACATAATGCTTTATGATAAACAGAGTGGTAAAATATTATCCACACCTACTCCATATAAATGGAATGATATTTCAAATGTTGATTTTTGGATGACCATGTGGGGAATAAATAATGATATAGATCATGGACTACCTATTGCCCCGTTACATTGGTATAAGAACAAAAAAATATCTATACAGTGCACCCCTGCTTCAACTATTGATTATCTGCGAGATAAAGGTATGCTTAAAAAAGCTCCAGACATTCTAAAAAAGATGAATGGAGATGAAAATCCGATTGTTATATTGTATCACTTGAAATGCTAACTCTGTTTAATTGGATACAATTACCCTGATTGCAGACAATTCCATCATAAATCTTCGCGGAAAAAGCTGTACTTTTGTGGTCTATAATAAGAAGGTATGAAGATAGGCTCAATAGATTTAGGTGAACGCCCGGTATTCCTGGCACCGATGGAAGATGTAACGGATATCTCTTTCCGTCTGATGTGTAAGCGCTTCGGTGCTGATATGGTTTATACGGAATTTGTATCGAGCGACGCCTTGATACGCAGCGTAAACAAGACACAGGAAAAACTGACCGTTGCCGAAGATGAACGTCCGGTCGCTATCCAGATATATGGAAAAGAAGTAGATGCAATGGTGGAAGCTGCCAAAATATGCGAAGCTGCCCGTCCTGATATACTGGATATCAACTTCGGTTGTCCGGTCAAGAAAGTGGCAGGCAAAGGTGCCGGAGCCGGTATGCTCCGGAACATTCCTTTGATGCTTGAAATAACGAAAGAAGTAGTAAAAGCCGTCAATATTCCGGTTACGGTTAAAACACGTCTGGGGTGGGATGCGGATAATAAAGTAATCGTTGATTTGGCCGAACAGTTGCAGGATTGTGGCATCGCCGCCCTTTCCATCCATGGCCGTACCCGTGCCCAAATGTACACCGGCGAAGCGGACTGGACACTGATCGGTGAGGTAAAAAATAATCCCCGGATACATATCCCCATTATCGGCAACGGCGATGTGACCTCTGCCGAAATATGCAAACAGCGTTTCGACAATTATGGAGTAGATGGTGTCATGATCGGTCGCGGAAGCATCGGACGCCCCTGGATATTCCGTGAAGTGAAACATTTCCTGACTACCGGGGAAGCACTGCCGGAAGAAAAATTCACCTGGTATCTGGATATCCTTAAACAGCAGGTCAACCAAAGTGTGGAACGCCTGGACGAACGACGCGGTATTTTGCATATCCGACGCCACCTGGCAGCCACTCCATTGTTCAAAGGAATTAGCGATTTCAAGCAAACACGTGTCGCCATGTTGCGCGCTGAAACAGTGTCAGAACTGTTTGATATTATGGATTCTATCCCGGAAAAGTTCGGTATACTGTAACAAATCATTCAAAAATTGTAACATTTACGTCATAAAGTGACAAATTTACAATAAATTGAGACGATAGTATATTGCACATATTATAATTCCTCTTATATTTGCAATGAGTTTTTTTCATAGTATTTTAGATCTAAGGTTAACAAGTCTTTGCAAAGGAGGAATCGTGAGACTGCTTCGTTGGAAAGCAAAGAAGCCGCATCCGTTAATTATATGGATTGCGGTTTTCTTTTTTATCTACCCGCCCCTTTTCTTTCACTTTTCCTGAAAAAACTCTTTCCAATCTGCAACCTAAACGCAATAGCATTCGTCTTATAAATAAAAGAACTAAAAAATTATACAGATGAAAACAAAAGTATCCCTCCTTATTGCCTGTTTACTGACCACATTGACAGGATTTGCTTTCACCAATGAAAAAGTGGAAGGAAACGGAAATATCATTACCAAAGAAATTTCCATCAGCGACTATAATGAAATATCGACAGTCGGAGTCATGGAGTTTGTATATGAGCAATCGGATGCCGCTCCTTATCTGAAAATCATGATCGACGAGAATCTGTTTCCGTTACTGAAAGCACAGGTAGACGGCAAGGAGTTGATAATCGGCCCCAAAAAGATCAAGGAAAATAGTCGTAACGGTAATTCATATAACCTTCAACCGACCCAATTCAAGGTTATAACCAACTCACGCGAAATAAAAGAACTGAACGTGGTATCTTCCGGCGATTTCATTATTGCCAGTCCGATAAATATCGGAAAACTGGAAATCAACATGGCAGGCAGCGGCAATATTCTTTTGGAAAAGAAAGTAGAAGGAAACAAGCTGGAAATCAATTTGGCCAGCTCCGGGAGCGTAGTAGCCTCCAATATCGATCTGGCAGGAATAGAATGCAGCCTGGCAGGCAGCGGTTATATCCAGATTGCAGGCAAAGCGGACCGCGCAGAATACAATCTGGCTGCAAGTGGCAACATTAAAGCCTACGAATGCGTCACCGGCAAAACGGAATGCAACATAGCCGGTAGCGGAAATATCCAGACTCATACCAGAAATCAGTTGGAAGCAAACATCGTAGGAAGCGGGAATGTCTATTATAAAGGTAATCCCACTACGAGCAAAAGTATCATCGGCTCCGGTAAATTAAAAAGTGCAAACTAAATAACATAACTTAAAAACGAACATCATGAAAAGAATTACATTCGCCATCATCAGTTTAATCGCATTCAGCACTATATCCTGTTTTGCAGAGAAAATCAAAGGGAACGGTAATATAATAATCAAAGAGATCCAGGTCGCCGATTATAAACAGATAAAAGTAGGCCAGGGAATCGAAACAGGCGGAAACTCTTTCTTCGGCAAGAACCAGTCTCCCCAGGTGAATTACACACAGAAAGGCGGTAAATCCGGCTTAAAGATCACCATCGACGAGAACCTCCTTTCCGAATTAAAATTCAACTCGAACGGAGACGTACTTCAGATAGAGACAGAACGCGGCACTCGTATTAATCCGAGCAAATTGATTATAGAAACCCATTCCTCAGAATTAAATAAATTAGGGGTATCAGGGGGCATCGATTTCTTTCTGCGCAGTTCCCTCTCCGGAGAAAACCTGGAAATCAGTGCTTCCGGAGCAAGCGATGTTTATCTGGAAAAACCGATACGCATAACTAACCTGTGCAAGATCAACCTGAGCGGGGCCAGCGACCTGAAAGTATCCGACCTGATTTGTGACAGAATAGATACCCACTCCTCAGGCTCCAGCGACATGAATCTGAAAGGAAAAGCAAACGACGGAAAATATAGTTGCAGCGGCAGCAGTGATATCAAAGCATACGACTTCGTTATAAAAAGACTGAAATGTTCTGCAAGCGGCAGCAGTGACATTTTCACAACCGTTACCGAAAAACTGGAAGCCAACGCATCCGGAAGCAGCGATATCAAATACAAAGGCAATCCGGAAGTTAAAAAGCATTCAAGCGGTTCCAGCGATATCGACCACATAAAATAAGAGATCATTATATTGGGAGTTGGAAAACCCGGAATTACTTTTCATCAAGGCATTGGATGAATAGTGATATCCGGGTTATTCATTATAATTCCAAAACTTAATTCCCTATAAAAATATACGAAATGTTGGACTTATAAATTAAAATACTCCTATTTTTGTAACCGACCGCATCGGAGTCACGTCTATTTATTATAAGAAAAGGCAATACTAAACAAATAAATTATGAGAACAAAAGGGTTATTATCTATTATCATGTTGCTGGGCCTGTTATTTACAGTCCAGGCGGCAGATCATGTGAAGGGCAACGGTACCCTTACTACAAAGAAAATAAAGATCGATGATTACAATGCCATCAAGATTGACGGCGTTATCGATTTCAACTATGAACAGTCGAATGCAGAACCCTATATCGAAATTACGGTTGATGAAAACCTGCATGAATACGTCAACATCAATATAAAAGACCGCGAACTTTCTGTTGGTTTCAAAGGTGCCAAAGTGGATCACTATACCAAATTCATCGTAAAGACCAACTCCAAATGGCTGAAAGAGGTAAAAGCCGCCGGAAATGCGAATTTCATGATAAACAGCTCTTTGACTGGTGACGAGGTAAAAATCAAGGCAAACTCCAACTGCCTGGTACAACTAAAAGAACTGATAAAAGTAGGAAAACTGGAATTGAATGTTTCCGGTAGCGCCAATATGGTTGTCAATGACCTCCAAGTAGACAAACTGGAGTGCAGCATCAACGGCTCCGGCACTATCAACCTGAAAAAAGGGAATGCCAAGGAAGGTGAATACAGCATCACCAGCAGCGGAGAGATCATGGCTTTCGGTGTAGACGTTCCTGAACTGAGTTGCAAAATGACTGGCAACGGAACGATGGAAGTTCACCCCACCAACAACCTCAAGGCAAACGTTGTCGGCAAAGGTAAAATCCGTTATAAAGGCCCGACAGCCGTTCAGCAGAAAGTTATTGGTAAAGGATCCGTAGAAGAAGTAAAATAAGATGAGTAAGAAATTATCATTTATAATATTGGGCAGTATCCTTTTACTTGCTCAAGGATGCATATTTTTCCCTGCTGTAAAAGGAGACGGAAATGTAACGACACATACGATCGACATTTCAGACTACGATCAGATTAGCGTCGATGCATCAGCTGCCGTTTTCAATTACACGCAGGAAGAATCGGCGCCTGCACTGACTGTCACGGTCGATCAGAACATTTATGACCTTTTCGATTTCAAGACGGATGATAATAAGCTTGTCATCCGCCCTAAACGAGAAAATAAAACACTCCGCCTCCGTCCGACCCAATTCACCATTACCTCCAATTCCAGGCAGTTGAAGAAGGTAGATCTGGCCGGTGCAGAAAAATTCAATGTAAACAGCAAGCTGTCTTCGAACGACAAGATCAAATTTAACCTGGCAGGCAGCGTCATGCTTCACATGAAAGATACTGTTACGGTAAACCAACTGGAAGTATCTATAGCCGGTAGCGGTACCGTAGATGCACTTACCTTGTATGCGAAGGAGTTTAAAGGTGAAATAGCCGGTTCCGGAACATTCAACCTGGCTGGTACGGGAGAGAGAGCAGCATTCGAAATTGCCGGTAGCGGGAAAATACATGCACTGAATTTCTTACTATCAGACGTATCGTGTGAGATAGCGGGCAGTGGTTTACTGGAAACTCATGCAACGAATAATATCTATGCCGAGATAGCCGGTAGCGGGAATATCAGATATAAAGGAGACCCTTCCATTAAAGAGGAAAGGGCAGGTTTAGGTAGCATAAAAAAGGTGGACTGATCTACAGCCACCCTTCCTTACAATACCACTCAATACTTTCCTCCAGCCCTTTGCGCAAAGGGTATTCAGGAGTGAAACCTAGTTCTTCCTGAAGTGGCGTAACATCGCAAATCCAGTTACGCTGCTTCAGGATGATATATTTATCGGTGTTCAGTGTCATACTCTTATTCAACAACTTGCCTATCCACTCGGAACAATGGCACGCTACATAAACCAATCCCAACGGGATGCGGGCATGCAACACATGCCTTTTCTTTACTATATCCTGTATCATCCGTGCAAATGACTCGTCGGTATGCACATCTCCGTCTGCCACAAAATAATGCCGGTTAAGGATTGTTTCATTTTCCAACGCCAGGAACGCCACTCTCGCCAGATCCTTTACATATATAAATGTAATACGCTGGGGAATGAATCCTACCGCAAAGTCAAACCCCGACTTTACGCTTTTGATCTCCATAAAATAATCCTTTTCACCGGGACCATACACACCCGTCGGCCGCAGGATCACATAAGGGAAATGAGATTGGTTGCGCACATAGCTCTCCGCTTCCAGCTTACTTTTACCATAGGCTGTATCCGGTTGTTGCGGATCATCCAGGCGAATCGGACGGAAATTCACCTCGTCTCCCCTCCCATAACTGCTCAGGCTACTCATCAACAGAAACTTTTTCGGTTTGCAGCCGGCAGCAGCTAATGCCTCTATGAAGTTATGTGTATTCTCTGCATTGATACGGAAGAAATTCTGCTTATCGAGCGTCTTTGTCAGACCTGCATTATGGATAACATAATCCCAGGCGCCCTGCTCACGGACAAAATCCTTCAACTGATCAGTCAATGCCTCCCGATTGTTATATTTGAGATCAATAAAATGAATCCGTTCATCCTGTAGGTTTTCACGGCTGCTTGTGGCACGTACGCCCGCCCAGGTTTCATATCCCCGGCGCAACGCTTCCTTTACCAGAAAACCACCGATAAATCCGCTTGCACCTGTAATCAATATCTTCATAACTCAGTCTTTATTCTTCATATAATAGGTGTAGTAATACCATAACAGACCAATCCAGTTGAGAACAATAATGATCAGTATCCATACAATCTTCTGTCCTCTGGAGATAAAAGGATTTTGCGTAACGGCCTTGCATCCGAACAGGATAACGGCAATGCCTACGATAATACCGGCTTCCGGTAATGAGATTAAGCAAAGTGTGTGTGACATGGTGAAATTAAGAATATTAATGTTCGTGTGTTTTCAATACGCGGTGCGGCAGATTCCCGTGTCCGATCAACTCGATCGGGCAGGCATATTTCTCGCCCAACCATTCTTCCGAAACGTCTACACCGGGGTGATAATGCAAAGTCTCGTTCACACAGGCAATATTTTTCACCATTGCCAGGACCGTTCCGATATCGTGAGAGACCAGAATAATGGCACTCTCTTTATTGATATCCTCCAGTAACTGGTAAAAACGCGACTCAAACCGTTTATCGACATACGAGTTTGGTTCATCAAGAATCAGTAATTGCGGACGTGAAACGATCGAACGGCCTAACAGAACACGTTGTAGCTGCCCTCCCGATAACTCTCCGATCGAACGGGTGTACAAATCTTCGAGCCCCATCTGCCGGATCACCACCTCAATACGCTCCTTCTGGACAGCCGTGTAAGAACGAAAACGAGGCTTTTCAGCAGCTAGTCCCGAAGCGACCACTTCCCATACGGAAATAGGGAATTTACGGTCAATATTATTCAGTTGAGGCAGATAACCAATCCGTAAAGAAGAAACTTCAACCCCATTCTGATAAAAACGTATCGCACCGGATACCGGCTGAAGTAATCCCAGGATCACCTTCAGCAGTGTTGTTTTACCACCGCCGTTAGGACCGATTATGCCCAGAAAATCATCTTTCCATACGGTCAGGGAGACATCTTTCAAAACAGTCTTATTCCCATAAGCGGCTGTTATCTTATCTATTTCAATGAGTTTGTCCATCAGCCAGTGCTTTTGCAATATGAATCATTCCTTTAGTCCAGTCATAAGCCAACGGATTGATTACAGTCAGTTTACAGCCTGTCTCTTTGGCAATCAGTTCGGCATTCTTCTGATCGAACTCCTGTTGAATGAATACGACGCGGGCATTGTTGGCACGCGCTGTTTCCACCAACCGTTTCAGTTGTGCAGGCGAAGGTTCTTTGCCGTCCATCTCGATACAAAGTTGCGTGAGATTGAACTCGTTGGCAAAATAAGTCAGTGCCGGATGGTAGATAATAAATGTACGGTCGGTCAACGGGTCAAGCAGTTGCTTTATCTCCGTATTTGTTTTATCGATCTCGTCCACCAGTTTATTATAGTTCTGCCAAAAATACTCCGTATTGTCGGGATCGAGTTCAATAAATGCATTCAACGTATTCCAGGCAACAGCCTTAGCTCCGGCAATCGAACTCCATATATGCGGATCGACTCCGCCATGATGATGGTGATGCGCCTCCTCTCCGGCATGGGCATCATGATCGTGCGTGCCATGTTCATGTGCATGGTCGTCATCTTCCGTATCTGTCAGCAGGTTCATTCCTTCAGATGTATCAAACACCTGTAGTTTCGGATTATTTTCACGTATCTTATCCATCCAGGCCTGTTCAAACCCGATAGGACCGATACGCAAGTAAGCGATACTTCTTCCGATCTGTATCATTTGCTGGGGAGTAGGATCGTATGTTTCAGGACTTTGCCCGGCAGGAACTACACAATTTATTTTGAATTTATCTCCTGCTATCTTTTCCGCAAAATAGCGCTGAGGTTCAATCGTGACTGTAACAACAGTCTCATTAGCCTGCTTTGTCACACAAGCCGTTAACAGAAAAAATGAGAGAATAGTGATTAGTATACTCGTTTGTTTCATCTTGATTTTCTATACATTATATATCATGCAATATTTTTATTTCTATCACAACCTGACAAAGGTAGTAATTTTTTTGTTTCTCCTTCGATTCCTTACAGAAGGTACTTCTTCTTGTAGAAAAATCCACACAAGTATGGAGAAATTCCACACCTGACGGATGTACTTCTTTTTAATCCGGTTAATCAATAAAAAAATTAACCTGCCCATTTAGAACATGTTACCTGAAAGAATAGTTCAATTTACCTTTTTGGCACGAATATTGGATTATATATAGCAAAAGATAAATTTAGGTTTTCAATTTTAAGGCAAAAAAGATATGAAAAAGATTGTTTTAATGGCAGTGATTGCCATGTGCGCCGTTTTTACGTCACAGAGCCAGGCACAAAACATACTGAGTAATGACAAAACACAGGTAGAAAAACAGGATAAGTTTTATGAAATAGACGTTACGAATATCCCCCAGATACTTCAGGAGGGTGTAAACAATGTCCACCAAGACTGTCTGATAAAATCCGTTTACGTGTCGAATAACAGCACTTATGTTAAATACAAAGTTATCCTGGTGACACGCGAAGGAAAAGAAATGAAAGTTTATTTCGATGACAAAGGAGCCGTAGTCAAGGAACATAGTTATTTCAAATAAGACATTGATTCCCAAGTTAAACACACATATATTTTGCAGGCTTTCACCGATCTGTGATCAGTGCTGATCTGAAAAGATGTAATTTTTTTTCTTTTTTCGTTAGGGTAATCCGGGAATGGGGTGTTATTAGTATGAAAGGCCCCAAAACGGGAACCTAAGTCAATACGAAAGAATGGAAAAAGAATTACTACATAAATATTTCAGAGGCGAAACTTCCCCCCAGGAAGAAAAACTGATCATGGATTGGGCGGAGGCTTCCGGTGACAATTACCGGGAGTATCTGGAAGAGCGCAAAATCTGGAATGCCCTATTAGTACATTATTATAATATCGAAAACAAGAGCTCTCATACCAAAAGAGTTTCATTGCTTCATCTATACAAATATGCAGCAGCCGTTGCCGTCATAATATTGACTGTCGGAATTTACATCACATTTACTAACAAAACTCCGGATATTCTTTCCTTACAAGAAATATCCGAACCTACTTTATTAATTAATAATAAAGAACATATCGCTCTTAGTCAAAAGTCGTTTTCCATAGAGAAAAAGGCTGCCAAAATACAGAATGATCACAAAAACAATAAACTTTCTTACTTACAACAAGGCAAGCTTTCTCTACAAAAAGAAGTGATGACCAATCGCTTATTAATACCGCATGGAAAAACTTATCAATTAACCCTTTCGGACGGTACCATTGTTACATTGAACGCAGAATCGGAGCTTATATTCCCTTCTGAGTTTAACACACAAACCAGAGAAGTCAAACTAAAAGGAGAAGCTTATTTCCAAGTAGCCAAAAATCAGGATAGGCCATTTATCGTACATACCGACCAACTGGATATACGTGTACTCGGTACCACATTCAACGTTAGTAGCTATGCGGAAGAGAAAATTATGCGCACAACATTAATAGAAGGCTCCGTTAGCATAGAACAAAACGGTAGCACTCAACTCATTCAGCCCTCAGAGCAATATATATATAATAAAGAAAACGATAAGATAGACATACAGGTAGTAGACACAAATATTTACACCTCATGGACGAATAACGAATATATATTCAAAAATACGACATTGGAAGATATCCTGACTCAAATAGGACACTGGTACAAATTTCAAACGACTTACGAAGCATCCTCTTTAAAAGAAAAACGCTTCACATTTACAATCGGACGTGATGCCTCCTTGGATCAAATCATCCGGTTTATCAATAATACCGAAGAAATCTATATCGAGAGAATTAACGAAAATATCCACATTAAAAGCATTTTATGACATGAACGACACTTAGCAACAAAAAAGAAAAAGGAGATAACATCTTCCACATGTCATCTCCTCCTTAAACTTATTACTCAATTAAAATCAAGTATTTAAATTCAATTTGTAAATTTATGAAAAAGAATCATTCCATGCCTTTTTTATTATCTAAAAAATATATAAAGGCATTATTGATCGGTATGTTAACGTTCCCTTCAAGCCCTATTTTGGCTGAAACGACAACTCCGGAAATCTCCTTTTTTGAACAAAGTTATTCTTTGAAACTAAAATTCAATAATGAAACATTGGGCAATGCAATCGAGAAATTATCTCAACAAGCAAATGTCCGGATCATTTACTGTAATGACCAGGTGCAAACGCAAAAAAGAATCAGTGCCAACATACAAACAACTGATATCCAAGAAGCTCTACGAATTATTCTAGGCAATGGCTATGTATTTAAACAGGAGAATAATTACATTTCTATCGCCAAAGCCAAAAATTCAGAGACATTTGAAATAGCAGAACAACTACAACAAAAAAAACATAGCGTTACCGGTTTGCTGACTGATGCTGACGGTAATCCTATTATCGGGGCTACGATTGCCATTAAAGGTACAACTCACGGCGTAACCACAGATGTGGACGGTAGATATATTCTCAATAACGTCAACGAAGGTGACGTTATTGAATACCGATATATCGGTTACAATACGGAAGAAAAAACATACAAAGGGGAAGAGAGCATCAACATTCGCATGGTTGAAAGCTCTGTAGGCCTGGAAGACGTTGTGGTTATCGGATACGGACAACAAAAAAAAGAAAGTGTCGTTTCTTCCATCAACACAATCTCTGCCAAAGAACTTTCCATGCCAACCCGAAGTCTTTCAAATAATATTGCCGGACAAATAGCCGGAGTATTGGCTGTACAACGTACTGGAGAACCAGGTAAAGACAATTCCGAATTCTGGATTCGTGGTATCAGTTCGTTTGCAGGAGGAACCTCTCCGCTAGTTTTAGTCGATGGAGTTCCCAGAAGCATGAACGATATCACTGTTGATGAAATAGAATCATTCACTGTATTAAAAGACGCTTCTGCTACAGCCGTATATGGAGCAGAAGGTGCGAATGGTGTTGTTTTAATTACTTCCAAACGTGGTTCTTCACAAAAACCAACATTAGATGTACGTGCTGAATTCGGGATTGCCAAACCCACCCGTCTTCCTAATTTAGCTAATTCATACGAATTTGCACAACTCTATAATGAAGCTGCTTGGGAAGTTGCCGGAGCTCCGGCTTCCGGGTTTATCAATCCTTATTCCGATCATGATTTAGAAATGTACCGAACCGGCGAAGATCCCGATTTATATCCAAATGCAGACTTTCTCAGTCTACTAAAAGACCAAACATTCAATCAAAGAGTCTCTTTAAATTTGCGTGGTGGTGGCGATAAAGTTCGTTATTTTGTTTCCGGTTCTTTCTATCATGAAGATGGTATGTTCAACTCACAATCAACAGAAGATTATAATGCAAACATAGGGTTGAGTCGCTATAATATACGTTCTAACATTGATATAGATGTGACAAAAACAACTTTGTTAGCTGTAGATATTAGCGGACAGTATACAGATTCACATAATCCTGCGGTTGAAACACAAACAATATTTAATAATATATTTAATTATGCTCCTAACCAGTTTCCATTACGCTTTTCAGATGGAACTTTCTCGGAATACAGACTTTACAACGGAGGTACAGGGAATCCTTATAATATGTTGAACGAATCCGGTTATACAGATGGGTGGTATGCTAATTTACAATCCAAACTGACTTTGACCCAAAAACTGGATTTTATTACCGAAGGATTAAACATCAAACTATCCGGGAGTTTTGATGCAGATTATAACTCAAAAACCAAACGAACTAAAACACCAACCAGTTATATGATGCAACTCAATGATGCCGGAGAAAAAGAATATATCCAAATCAATGAAGGTGCTCCTAACCTGACTGATCACTCAGAAGCTAGTAAGGGCGGTGAAAAACGGGTTTATTTAGAAGCTTCATTAAACTATAAACGTATATTCAATAACGTTCATGATGTTTCCGGATTATTACTGTATATGCAAAAAGAAAGACAAACACAGGGTAGCGGTTTACCTTATAAAAAGCAGAGCATAGTGGCCCGTGGTTCATACGGTTATGATAATCGTTATATGTTGGAAGGCAGCTTTGGTCTTACTGGTAGCGAGAATTTTGCAGAAGGACACCGTTATGGTATTTTTCCCGCTGTCGGAGTTGCCTGGTATGCTAGTAACGAGAAATTCATGAAAGGAACAGAAGATATTATCAACAAACTAAAAATTCGTGCATCCTATGGTATCACAGGTAACGACAATGTGGGAGGAACACGATTTCCTTATCGTGGTTCATTGAAAACTGATGCAGGTGGTTATAATTTCGGATTCAATGTTGGCGCCAACGGAGGAGGAACCAACGGCCAGGGAAGTGGTATTATCGAAAACTTATTTGCAGCCCCTTTTCTTTCTTGGGAAATAGAAGAAAAGAAAAATATAGGTTTCGATTTAGGATTACTGAGAGGAAGAATTGATATGAGTGTCGATTTCTTCAAAAATGATCGCCGAGATATTCTAATGCAAAGAAAAACGGTTAGTGCCGTTACCGGATTCAGACAAAGTCCTTGGCAAAACTTTGGAAAAGTAACAAACAAAGGTTTGGATGGAAACATTGTAGTAAAACAAAGCATCAATAATGTAAACCTCTCCTTTCGAGGAAATTTTACATACGCGAAAAATAAAATCATGGAATATGACGAAGTTTCTCCCCGTTATGAATATCAGCGTTATACCGGACAAAGTTTAAAAACCCCATTATTATACATTGCAGATGGTTTATATACGGCAGATGATTTTATTATTACAGAAAATCCGGAAAACGGAAGTAAAAGTTACAGTCTGAAAGAAGGATTGCCTGTACCTAGCGCCGCTGTTTCTCCAGGTGACATCAAATACCTAGACTTAAACGGAGACGGCAAAATCGATAGTTACGACCAGACTTATAATCATAAATTTTACGCTGAAAACCCTGAATTGGTATACGGATTCGGATTAAATGCAGAATACAAAGGATTTTATGCCGGTATATTCTTTCAAGGAGTAGCAAAAGCCTCCATGAACCTAAATGGTTCACGTGATTTTGTCCCATTTTCTTTCGGTCAATTAGGATCATTACGCCGAGAAGGTTTCGATCATTGGAGTAGCCGGAATCCGGAAAATCAAGATGTATTATTTCCTCGATTACATACCGAAGAATTTAGCCATAATAAGCTCAACAGTACCTGGTGGTATCGTGACGCTTCATTCTTGCGTTTGAAAAATATAGAATTAGGCTATACTTTTAACAAAGAGATGCTACGAAAAATGGCAATTCAAAATGCTCGTATTTATGTACAAGGGAATAATATTGCCGTTTGGGATCATATCGGCATGTGGGACCCGGAATTAGGATCAGCCGGATCTGGAATCAAATATCCGATTAATATGACATGGACTCTCGGTGTAGAGTTTGGTTTCTAATTACTAAAAATATATACAAAATGAAAAAGACAATTATATCTATACTAGCCGGAGCTTGTTTAACATTTTCTGCCTGCAGCGATTACTTGGATGTTTCCGATGAACTAGCCAGCAATCTAACGATTGAGCAAGTTTTCGATAATGTAAAATATACGAAAAGATGGCATGCAAATATCTTTAATTGTATCTCTGAATATTCACAATACTTTTGGGAACCTAACGGATTAAAAAATCCTTGGGCAACTCTGTGTGGAGAAACATCTATTTGCCATGGAAGTATAAAAACAGAAATGGTTAATGGCTTTAATGCCAGTAACGCCAACTTTCACCGTTTCGCTCCTTTATATCAATATATCCGGCAAGCTTACCTCTTTATCGAAAATGCCAAACCGATCGGAGTTACTACCGATCAGGAAAAGTTGACTGAAGAAGATATCAACAGAATGAAAACAGAGGCTAAGTTTTTTATTGCCTATTCTTACTTTTCCCTATTTGAATTGTATGGCCCCGTTCCTATCATTGATGGTATCGAGGACCCTTCTACTACCTCTTTCGACTATGCAAGGGGCTCTGTGGATGAAATGGTTACTTATATTGACAATTTATATCAAGAAGTACTGGAAGAAAACAATCTACCTGAAACATTGCGTAAAATAGACGAGATTACCGGAGAAGAAGTAGAAAACATGAACGAAATGGTTCGTCCCACTAAAGCGGTTGTTTTGGCTTTACGTGCTAAACTATGGGTCTATGCTGCCAGCAAACTATTCAACGGTGGTTATGCGGAAGCGTTAGATTTAGTAAACAATGACGGAAAACATCTGTTTTCAGCCAAAGATCCAGGAAAATGGGATACTGCAAAAAAACATCTGGAGACATTCCTTAAGTTTGCTGAAAATAATCATTACGAACTCTTCCGTGTATTCGACAAAGAAGGAAAAGAACAACCTAGCTTATCGGTTTATCGTGTTTTCCAAGAATATAATAAAGAGATCATTTGGGCTACCAGTCAATCCTATATGAGTGAAGTCAACAACGGACAACATTTAGACCGTCGTTGCCGTCCGACAGCAATTATGGATGGATTTAGCGGTATCGGTGTTTCTCAACAGGCAGTCGATGCATTCTTCACTAAAAATGGACTCGATATTAACGAAGATCCGGAACATGACGAAACAGGTTTTAGCGACATCGAAAATCCTTGCGCTTACAAAAAACCGCAGATAGATAAACATATATTCAACATGTATGTAAATCGCGAACCCCGTTTCTATCATGCCGTAACTTACCAAGGCAAAAGTTGGCATATTCAACCTTCGGAAGGATGGAGTGTAAATTTTTCCAGAGAAGGGAACAACTCTCAGTATATCGCCGGACGCGAACACTATACCGGTTATCTACTGTATAAACGCAACAATCAAGAAATGTACAACTCCGGTTCCTATTTAAAAAAGCATGCTCGTCCGTCTATCCTACTACGTTTAGCCGATTTTTATCTCTATTATGCAGAAGTATGTAACGAAATCAACCCGAACGATCCGAATATTATTAAATACTTGGATATGGTTAGAGAAAGAGCTGGTATTCCCGGATATAGAGAACTACAAAATACAGGTAAAAAAACAGGTATTATCGGTGATTATGAAGCCCAGGCTTATGCTATCCGCAGAGAACGCCAAGTGGAACTGTTTTCTGAAGGTCAACGTTATTTCGACATTCGTCGTTGGATGATTTGCGATGCCGGAGAAGAAGCCGACCAAACTGTATACTGGGGAATGAATGTAGACGGTTACGACAATTTGCCTCCTTCTGATCCGAATTCTTTCTATCACCGGAAACTGATAAGAAAACATCAATGGGTTAGAGCAATGTACCTGTATCCGATTCCTCATAATGAAATCGAAAAATCACCAAGCTTGATACAAAATCCACTCTGGTAAATAGAATACTCTATTCTTGATACAATTTAAAAATCAGCCTGTCTCATACCTGATACGAGACAGGCTTTTTTGTTTTATATAATACTTACAATGAAATAATATTACCCTATCCACAAAAATATCATACATTTGCAGACGAGATAGGAGGAGATTTCTTAAGTTTATCCATATTGTTTTAAACAGTTCAAATACTCATTAATGGAAAATCAGTCTGACGAAATACTATGGTCACTTTATCTGAAAGGGGACAAAGATGCCCTTGAACAGATATACAGACGATACTATCCATTACTTTTGAATTACGGATGCAGACTTTCTGCCAATCAGGATCTGGTGCAAGACTGCATTCAGAATTTGTTTATAAAACTGATGTCTAAATCACGAAACTTATCAGACACACCCTCTGTAAAAGGATATTTACTTAAAGCCTTCCGCAACAATCTGCTGGACAGTCTTGAAAAAGAAGAAAAACACAATGATTTCATCTTCATTGACGAAATACCGGAAGTATATCACACTACAACAGAAGAAGAATCTGCCCTTAAAGAAGATATAAGCAATCTGTCGTTGGCTTATCAGGAACTTTCTGCCAAACAAAAAGAAATATTATATCTTTTTTATATCAAAGGTATCTCTCACAAAGAAATTGCCGACATATTGAATATCAACTATCAATCCAGCAAAAACAGACTATCCCAGTCACTCGTACAATTACGTAAAATATTTTTTCTGAATAAAAAATAACTTTTTTCGGTTTCTTACAAGTACCTTTTCCCAATTTCGCCGTACTTATAATAGAGAGACAACGAAAAAAGGATGAACAAAGCAGAAAACAACATACGGAAAACTTCTTTCAAAAAGGCCGGACAGGCATTGATCGATCATATACAGGAAACCGAAAAGGTTGACCTGCAAAGAATCGAACAATCTCTGGAAGATCTGAAAAACAGCTATCAGATACAACACAAACGGAGAAAACTATGGCTTTACGCTGCTTCTGCTGCCGCATCGTTATTGATTGCAGCCTTATCAATCAACTTTCTATATTCGCCAAACTCCTACGACTGGGATATGCTGGCGACATCTTTATTGAACGATAGCATACCTCATCAGGATAAAGAGATCACCCTGATCACCCAAAACGACCGGATGAAACTCTCCAACGAAGCTTCTCTGAAATACAAAAAAAATGGGACACTACAGGTAAACAAAGAAGATGTTACTAAAGAAAGCCCCGTCCGTCACAAAGAAAAGCTCAACCACATTATCGTCCCGAAAGGAAAACGGGCCACCATAACCTTTTCAGACGGAACATCTATGTATATCAATTCAGGAAGTCATGTTATTTATCCTTCCGACTTCGATAAAAACAAAAGAGAAATTCTTGTAGAAGGAGAGGTTTACCTGGAAGTAGCCAAGGACCCCAAACGTCCATTCTTCGTTAAGACAAAGGATTTCGATGTAAAAGTTTTGGGCACAACGTTTAATGTCTCCGCCTACAAAGACGACGCTATAGCATCCGTCGTACTGGTAGAAGGTAAAGTGGAAGTGGATAACAACAATCAGAAAACCACGATCAAACCCAATGAGAAAATCGCTATTACCCACGGAGAATCAACAGTCAGCATCGTAGATGTAAATGAATACATTTCATGGAAAGATTACATCATGCTGTTTGCAGAGCATCGCGTCGGAGATGTATTTACACGCCTATCACGCTATTATGGTGTTCATATCGAATGTGATCCATCCATAGCCTCATATCCGGTTTCAGGAAAGCTGGACTTAAAGAGTGGTATAAATAACTCATTAGATATTCTTACAGAGTTACTGGATATTAAATATAAAACCGAGCCGGACGGGAGTATCCGGATCTTTCAATAAATGATTGTTTAACCTAAAATATATTTGCTTATGAAATAAACACACAAAATGAAAAGGGAAATTCCACATCTCCCCCTCAAGAGAGAAAAGTATATGATACTGAAAAAGCCAGACAATACCGTCATATTGCCTGGCTCAGGAAAGTATTAATCTAGTTCGTTACTAAAAAATACACACAAATGTATGAAAAAACAAAAGAGTATCAAATCTAAAAGATTTAATTATCTAAAAAGTATCTGTTTAAGTGGCTGTTTATTATGCATTGCAGCAGAGGCTACAGCCAATTTAACCGAAAATTATTCGGCACAAGTTTATTTAACTGTAAAAATGAACAACAAAACGGTACGGGATGTATTCTCCTATATCGAAAAAAACAGTGAATTCATTTTTATCTACCAAGGTACTAAAATCGACCTGGATAGAAAAGTATCCATAGACCTGAACGATCAACCGGTTCAGACAATTCTTCATGAAATCTTTGCCGGAACAAACGACACCTATTCCATAAAAGGTCGGCAGATCATTGTCAAAAAATCACAGACAAAAGAAAATGCAGAGGTTTTGAGTACCAACCAGCAAAAAAAAACCGTTACCGGTTTATTGACTGATAGTGATGGTAATCCGGTTATCGGGGCAACAGTTACTATCAAAGGTACCACCCATGGTGTTACAACAGATATGGACGGTAAATATATACTCAATGACGTCAACGAAGGCGACGTCATTGAGTTCCGATATATCGGATTTAATACGGAAGAAAAAACCTACAAAGGCGAAGCTAACATCAACATTCGCATGATGGAAGCCTCCGTAGGTCTGGAAGACGTTGTCGTAATCGGTTACGGCCAGCAGAAAAAAGAGAGCGTTGTATCTTCATTGAACACGATCGGACCGGCTGAGTTAAATGTAAAACAGCGTAACCTGCGCAACACGTTGGCCGGACAAATTGCCGGTGTAATTGCCGTACAGAGAAGCGGTGAGCCGGGTAACGATGCTGCTGCATTCTATATTCGCGGACAAAGTTCATATGCCGGCGGTACATCTGCTCTAGTATTAGTAGACGGTGTTCCCAGAAGTATGGACGATATCGATGTAGATGAAATCGAAAGTTTCACCGTATTAAAGGATGCTGCTGCTACTGCCGTTTATGGTGCAGAAGGTGCGAATGGTGTTGTATTGATTACTTCCAAACGCGGTAAAGCCCAAAAGACATCTGTCAATTTCAGCGCACAATACAGTATTGTCACTCCGACACGCATGCCTGAGACTTTAAATTCTTATGATTACCTGTCATTATATAATGAAGCATTGTGGAATGACCAAGGCAATCCGAACAAAGAATATTTCAATCCGCAATACACCGAAGAAATGCTCGAAAAATACAGGACCGGAATAGATCGGGACTTGTATCCATCTGTAAACTGGTATGACTTGCTCCAAGATCATACACAAAGCCAGAGGTATACGGTAAACTTTAGAGGCGGTTCTGAAAAAGTACGCTTTTTTGCTTCCGGAGCTTACTATTCTGAAGACGGAATCTTTAATTCTACTCCGAAAGAGGATTACAATGCCAATATCGGATTGCAACGCTTCAATCTGCGCTCCAATGTTGATATGGATCTGACAAAGACAACTCAATTGTCAGTAGATATGAGCGGACAGTATTTGAAGAAAAATCAACCGGGATATACTTCAGATGAAATCTTCAATTACATCAGCCACTTTCCTGTACATGTCATCCCGATGTATTATTCAGACGGAACCGCCTCGGATCATGGTGCTCCGGGATACGGTGTAGAATATCAACCATACAACATGCTTAACAATAGCGGATACAGCAAAACATGGAGTGCATTCCTGCAAACCAAAGTAACATTAAAGCAAGATCTGAAATTCATCACGGAAGGTTTGTCAGTAAAGGGATCTGTCAGCTTTGATGCCGACTTCTACTCAACCATGAAGAGATGGAAAACACCGCAAACCTTTTATGCGTTAGGGAGAAATGAAGATGGAAGCCTTGATAAAAAAGCAATCAAAGAAAGTTCTGCTTTAAGTAATCCCGCCATATCCGGTCGTGATGGAACGAAAAAAATCTATTTGGAAGCCTCTTTGAATTATCAACGTTCCTTCAATAAAGTACACGATGTAACCGGTATGGTATTGTATATGCAAAAAGAAACGCAATATCAGAATAGAGATAATGGTTTACAGCTCTTACCGTATCGCAAACAAAGTGTGGTTGCCCGTGCAACTTACGGATACGACGACCGGTATATGCTGGAAGCCAGTATGGGTATGACCGGTAGTGAAAACTTTGCGCAAGGCCATAGATGGGGAACCTTTCCTGCCGTTGGTGCAGCTTGGTTTATTAGCCATGAAAAGTTCATGAGAGGAGCAGAAGATTACATTAGCAAACTGAAGCTGAGAGTTTCTTATGGTATAACCGGCAATGATAATATTGGTGAGAACACACGTTTTCCATATAGAGAGAACATTAATACAGGTCTTAACAGTTATAGCTTCGGACTAACACCAGGAGCTAATGGCGGTACAAGTAATTCTCCGGGAGGTGGTATTGCAGAAGGTAGTTTTGCCATGCCTAATCTGTCATGGGAAATTGAAAAAAAGCTGAATACAGGTATTGATTTGGGATTATTCAGAGGACGTGTCGACTTCAGTGCCGATTATTTCTATAACCGTCGTAGCGACATTTTATTGCAAAGAGAAACCGTTTCAGGCGTTTCCGGTCTCCGGGTAAAACCGTACCAAAACTTCGGGGTCGTCAGAAACCAGGGGGTCGATGCTAATCTTATATTAAAACAGAAAATAGGAAATGTAGATCTCTCCGCACGAGGCAACTTAACTTATGCCAAAAATAAGATTCTTGAACGCGACGAAATCCCTCAGAAATACGGTTATCAGACATATACAGGAAACTCCATCGACAAACCATTACTGTATATTGCGGAAGGACTTTATACTCCGGATGATTTCAATATTACAACAAACGAATATGGCGGTCAGACTTATAAATTGAAAGACGGTCTACCCACCCCCGCGGCTAATGTTGCCCCTGGTGATATCAAGTATAAAGACTTGAATAATGATGGTGTCATCGACTCTTATGACCGTACTTACGATCATAAATACTATCAACCGACGCCGGAAATTGTCTATGGATTCGGATTAAATGCAGAATGGAAAGGATTCTTCGTTGGCGTATTTTTCCAGGGGACAGCACATACATCTGCAAATATGTTAGCGAACGGTTATGCAATGATTCCTTTTACACATGGTATTGACAATGGTTCAGCTCGTACAGAAATTACAGATCGATGGATACCTACTAATCCTAATAATCAAAATGTAACTTTCCCACGCTTACACACTAATTCATTTAGCCATAATGAGATGGCAAGCACTTGGTGGTATCGCAATGCAGGATTCCTTCGATTAAAAAACATCGAAATTGGTTATCAATTCAATGATAAAGTATTAAAACAACTTCGTATGAAAAATCTAAGAGTTTATTTACAAGGGAACAATGTTGCGGTTTGGGATCATATAAAGTTCTGGGATCCGGAATTGGGTAGTGCAAATTCCGGTGCCAAATATCCTATTTGCAGCACATATTCTCTTGGATTAGAAGTCACATTTTAAAAATAACAAATATGAAATTCTTACATAAAATAGCAACCATTGCTTCTGCATGTTTTTTTACCTTATCCTTTGCCGGATGTAGTGATTATTTGGATGTGTCGGATGAAGTAGCAGAGAACCTGACATTAGACGAAGTCTTTAATAACCCCAATTATATGCGCCGTTGGCATGGAAACTTATTCAACTGCATTTCGGAATATTCCAGTATTGGGAAAAATCAATATGACGGTTTTTCAGGTGTTTGGGTATCTATGTGCGGAGAAACGACCTTAAGTGGAGCCGGTCTAAGTGAAATGATATCCGGTTTTACATCAGCCAATGCCCCATTCCACCGTTGGACCGACCTGTATCAATATATTCGTGACGCACATATCTTTTTGGAAAGAGTAACCCCAAAAGGAAGTATTAACGACCAATATCAGTTAACAGAAGCAGATGTTAAAAGGATGAAGGCTGAAGCTAAATTCCTTATTGCCTACAGTTATTTCTCACTCTTTGAGTTGTATGGTCCGGTTCCCATTTTAGATGAATTGGCTAATCCGGAAGATAAAGGTTTAGATTATGCCAGATCTTCCATAGATGAAGTCATTGTATACATTGATAACTTATTAAAAGAGGTTATTGAATCTGGAAATCTGCCGGAAACAATCATACAAGATCAGAGTGCAACAGGTAATGACCGGTATAATTTGAATGAAATTGTACGCCCGACTGTGACAACTGCTAAAGCTCTGAGAGCGAAACTTTGGGTATATGCAGCTTCACCGCTATTCAATGGCGGTTACAAAGAATCTTTGGATGTGGCTAATACAGATGGTAAAAAGCTATTTGCTTCTTACGATGCGAATAAATGGGTAACAGCCAAAAAGCATTTAGAAGATCTGTTGAACAACGCGGAACAAAACAAACACACTTTGTTTACCGTATATAATACAGATGGAACCATCAACCCGGACGAATCGGTTTATCAACTATTCCAGAACTACAATGACGAAATATTATGGGCTACAGGAGATAATATTTGGAATGGGGATACTATGGAAAAAAATACCAATCCCAGAGACTGCTACACAGGATGGGGATATCTTGGAGTTACTCAAAATTTAGTGGATGCTTTTTTTGTTAAAGACGGGTTGACAATTGATGATCCGGGCAGTTTATATAAAGAGGATGGATTTACCGATGTAGTCAATCCGTGTAACGAAAACAAGCGAATAGATACTAACGTATTCAATATGTATGCAAACCGTGAACCCCGTTTCTATGCAAGCATAGGATATGAAGGTAAAAGTTGGCATATTCAACCGGTAGGAAGACCGGATTACACGCTCGGATTTGCCAAAGGAGAAGGTTGCGACAATTCTTCTGCCGACAATCCTCGTACCGGTTATCTGCCTACCAAATTTAAGAACCGTAAGATTTTGTTTACCGGAAACTATTTAAAAGCGTGGGCCCGTCCTTCCATTCTTTTCCGTTTAGCTGACTTTTATCTGTACTACGCAGAGGTTTGTAACGAAATTGATCCAAACGACCCCAATATTATCAAATATCTGGATTTGGTAAGACAACGTGCCGGTATTCCCGGTTACAAAGAGCTTTCCGCTTTCGGTAAAAAGAATATTATCGGGAATCAAGAACTGCAACGGAAAATGATCCAACGTGAACGTACTGTTGAATTATTTATGGAAGGGCAACATTATTTCGATATCCGGCGTTGGATGATTTGCGGAGATGGTGAAGATGCCGACCAAAGTATTATTCATTCAATGAACATGAATGGATATAAAGATCAGCCGATCGGAGCCAACAATTCTTTCTTTACCCGCATCGTTCTTGAAAACCGTGCCTGGAGACGTGCCATGTACCTTTATCCGATACCACAGGATGAAATACAAAAAAGCCGGCTTCTGGTTCAGAATCCTTTATGGTAAAAATTGATTAATTATAAAAACAGATAGGCCTTATACTAGTTATATTAGTAGTATAGGGCTTATTCTCTCTTAAATCATATCTCATGAAACAAAAAAAATACTTTATTCTTATTCTATCAGGGTTATTCTTTTGCTTTGCCAATTGTATACACGGAAATAATCCGGACAAAGGCAACGGAAAAGCAAAGACAATCACCTTCCGCGGCATCTATGCCGACGACCCTGCCGGACAGGAAGGTCTGTATAATCCGGAAAGAGGCTTCCGATTGGAAATAGCAGTCGACATTGCCAGCGGGAAAGATGTCTGGAACCCTAAACAATTCCCTGATATAACCAGTCATTTAGAATCAGAGTCTGCTATCTATGCATCAGATAGTGTCAGCCTGGTTCAAAGCTACTTTTATCTCACCGGATTTGTAGGAAAAGACTTATCGGAAGATGCTTTTACCACAATGGATACCTATTTCAACAAACTAAGAGAATTAGGTAAAAAAGCCGTATTGCGATTTGCTTATGAAACTGCTTTTATGGGAAGAGCGGGAAGTGGCCCTACCTTGGAAGATGTGCTCCGCCATATGGAACGACTGAAACCATTCCTTGCACAAAACACAGATGTCATCCAAGTTGTTCAAGCCGGATTCATCGGTGCATGGGGCGAATGGCACAGTTCATTCCACGGACTGGAAAAAACGAATGACAGCAAACGTACCATCCTGGAAAAGATAGTCTGGATGACTCCGGAAAACAGAATGGTACAAGTAAGAGTCCCGGAATATAAAAACCTGATAAACAAAGAAAGTAAATCATATAACAGAGTTTCTTTCCACGATGATTTCATCATTATAAAACCTCATAAATGGGACGGGAACATGCATGAAGGAACTCCTTATTTCAACCAAATCGTTGAAGAAAGTCCTTATTTAGCCATAGACGGAGAACTTCCCTGGGGTACCTGGAGCATGAATGAAGATCCCGACAATCCGGAAGCCGGATGGGTTATCGACGGCAAAGCGACAGCCAGACAGCTTTTCCTGCAACATTACACCTCGCTCAGTGCCATCCATAATTACAAAGAGAAAGGAACTAAAGATAAATACTCAATGATGTATTGGAAAGAAACTCCACTGGAAGAATCATTCCTGTCGGAAAACCATATGCCTGTTTCCGACAAATACTTTAAAAATCAGGACGGAAGTCCGGCTACACGAAACGTATTCGATTATATCCGGGATCATCTGGGTTACCGGCTGGAACTGCAACAACTCAAAATAAACGGCAACCCGGCAGCCGGAAAAGAAATCTCACTGGACCTCTCCCTGATTAACAGAGGCTTTTCCACCTTATTCAATGAACATCCCGTTTATTTTGTACTGATCGATGAACAGAACCGGATCACGGAATTTCTGACGGAGACGAACGTTCACAACTTCCAACCATACCAGCCCAAAGATCCGGAGTGTAAACCTTTGCTTCATACCATCAAAGGACAATTTATTATTCCGGAACACCTGGAAACAGGAAAATACCGGCTAGGTCTCTGGATTCCTGATGGCTCCGAACGGTTGAAATATAACAACCGCTATGCCATCCGTTGTGCCAACGGAGATACGGAATGGTGGAGTTCGCCCGACAACAAATATGGCATCAACATCTTAACGTCATTAGATATAATACGCCACTGATCTATTCGCCGGTCAGATTAGAAACTGCTTTGAATTTATTATTTGATTTATTTATTGTCAAAAGTGAGCTATCTTGTCCCCGTGCTTGACACGGGGCCGCAAGAGAACTGGCGGTATCAAAAAATACATACAGGATACAGTCTGTCCCCTTGCGATCCCGTGTCAAGCACGGGAACGGGATAACTCAATTATTTCTACATTGGAACCAAACAATAAACTCAAAACAATTTCTAGTTTTTTACCTGCCTCTTTTATAATTCAATAACTAAAGAAAAATATTATATTTGCACCTTTCATTCTTAATTCAATTATTATAGACCATGAATACTAAATCAATTCTTAATTGTTGCCTGCTCGCATTGTGTTTTTGTGCGTGCACCGGACAACATCTTCCCGGTGAAAACAGGGATGTAGCTATCGCAGATTCCTTATTAACCAACATCCTGACAAAGTATAACGTCGAAAAGTACGGTCTTCTTTCCGAGACCTACCCGGTAAACCCGGAAAATCAGGTCACTTACCTTGCCGAAGGGAGCGAACAGAAAAAGAACCAGGAAGTCTCTTTCCTATGGCCTTACTCCGGTATGTTGTCGGGTTGTATCTCCCTCTATGACGTTACCGGAGATAAGAAATACCTGGAAATACTGGAAAAACGTATTATCCCGGGACTGGATCTGTATTGGGATAATACACGTACCCCGCACTGTTATCAAAGCTATCCGAGATTCAATGGTGAAAGCGATCGCTTTTACGATGATAATGACTGGCTGGCCATCGACTTCTGCGATTTGTATGCCCTCACCAAAGACCAACAATATCTCCTGAAAGCAAAAGAGTTGCACAAATATATACAGCGGATGGGACGATGCGCTGGGAGGCGGCATCTACTGGTGCGAACAGAAAAAGACCTCTAAAAACACCTGCTCCAATGCCCCGGCAACCGTCTTGTGCATGAAACTGTATAACCTGACGAAAGAACAAAAGTACCTCGACCAGGCCATCGAAACATATAACTGGACAAAGAAGAACCTGTGCGACCCTGCCGATTCGGTATATTGGGATAACATCGGACTCGATCAAACAATCGGTAAAGCCAAATTCACCTACAACAGCGGACAAATGATCCAGGCAGGCGTACTCCTCTACCAGACAACCTCGGACGAGACTTATCTGACAGACGCAAAGAACACTGCAAAAGGCGCTTACAATCATTTTTTAGGGAAACGTACAGGGATTAACGGAAAAGATGCTTACTTTTACCCCACAAATCCATGGTTCAATGTCATTTTATTACGCGGTCTCCTTGCTTTAGCGGAAGTAGACAACGATTATAAATATGTCAGAACAATGGCGGACAATGCCCATTACGCCTGGGAATATACCCGCGACGAAAACGGATTCCTGGGGAATGACTGGGCAGGGACCGACAACAAAAAGTTCAAGTGGCTGCTGGACAATGCCTGTATGATCGAGCTTTTTGCTGAAACAAGTAACATTCAATAAATAAAATATATAAACCCATGACTACACGTAGAAACTTTCTAAAATCCGGAGGTTTGTCTCTGGCTGGTCTGTTGGTCGGGCAAAAATCATTTGCTCATTTGACAGAATCGGCTACACCGGGCGCACCTCTCGTGTCTAACACATTACAGTACACTTGCCAACGTCCGGCACCGGAAAAACGTCAGTTTACTTCTGCCGCCGTCGAAAAGGCAATCCAGACGACAAAAGCCAAACTGAAAGATCCGAAGCTGGCCTGGATGTTTGAGAACTGTTTTCCAAACACACTCGATACGACCTGTGAGCATAAAATGGTAAACGGCAAGCCTGATACATTCGTCCTTACAGGTGATATCCATGCGATGTGGCTCCGTGACTCATCCGCACAGGTTTTTCCGCATATCATTTTTGCAAATGAAGACCCGAAAGTAAAGACAATGCTGGCAGGTGTTATCAACCGCCAGACCTGGTGTATCAACATCGACCCGTATGCCAACGGTTTCAACGAAGGCCCGACAGGCAGCGAATGGGAAAGTGACCGTACGGAGATGAAACCGGAACTTCACGAACGCAAATGGGAGATCGACTCGCTCTGTTACCCCATCCGCCTGGCTTATCACTTCTGGAAAAAGACCGGCGACACCTCTCCTTTCGATGCCGAGTGGGAGAAAGCAATGAAAACCGTCTATAAAACGTTCATTGAACAACAACGTAAGGATGGACTCGGTCCGTATCGTTTCTCCCGTAAGACAGACCGCCAGGGAGACACCTTGCTGAACGACGGTTACGGTAGTCCGGTAAACCCTGTCGGATTGATCGTTTCTTCTTTCCGCCCGTCTGACGATGCGACTTTGTTCGGTTTCCTGATCCCGTCGAATATGTTTGCCGTTACTTCACTCCGCCAGTTGGCAGAGATGATGCGCGACATCAAAAAGGATAACGACTTTGCCCGCCAGTGCGACTCATTGGCCGACGAAGTAGCTGCCGCCATCGAGAAATACGGTATTGTAGAACACCCCGAATTCGGAAAGGTATATGCTTTCGAGGCAGACGGTTTCTATAACCACGTTTTCATGGACGATGCCAATGTCCCCAGTTTGTTGGCTATGCCTTATCTGGGATGCGTCGATGTAAACGATCCGGTCTACCAGAATACCCGCAAACTGGTTCTGAGTCCGCTGAACCCCTACTTCTATAAAGGCAAGGCAGGCGAAGGTATCGGCGGTCCGCACATCGGTTTCGACTTTATCTGGCCGATGAGTATCATCATGCGATGCAATACGACCAACGACACCGAAGAAATACGCCACTGTGTAAAAATGCTCCGTGATACGGACGGCGACACCGGTTTCATGCACGAATCATTCCACAAAGACGATCCAAAGAAGTTCACCCGCTCCTGGTTCGCCTGGGTTAACACCTTGTTCGGCGAAATGATTTACCGCCTGGTACAGGAAGGTAAAACGGATATATTGAATAATTTGGGATGATTGAGTTAATATAGAAATAATTGAGCTATCAGTTTATAGCGACGAGAGTAACCAATTCCCCTCTTGAGAGGGGAGACAGGTACAACCAGTCACTATAAATAGCTCAATTCTGATAAGAAGTGAACCATCTGTGAATATGACTAGTTGTACCTATTTCTTCTCTTTGAAAGGGGATAAGAGATGTATTAATACCAGTAAATAAAACAAAACTGATTGCAGACTCTCCCAATAAAAGTTTTTCCGTTTTTTTCTTCATTCCTTCATCTATAACATATAGAGTTTATAAATCAAAGAATACAAAATGAATACAATGAAGGATCCGATATAATTTGTAATTAAATCGATGTAAAAATCTCTATTTCTCCCCTATCGCTTCATCATGAACAACCATTGGATACCGGCAAATCCAAAGGTATATCTTATCTCTTTATTAGTGTACAGGTAGAGTGGGACTGATATACTTTTAGACCAAAAGTGCTGTATCTGTTCTTGTCCGTCATTCGTCAAACGCTTGTTCGATATATGTCGTACGCTTATCCGATATTAGTCGAACAAGCGTTTGACAATTAACGGACAAGAAATCGGACATGACTTTTGAACTAAAGAATAATAAGATAAATGCTTACAACATACGACTTACTCTTTTGTTGATATACAGAAAGCTTCCCTTTATTCATTTATTACATGGAAAATTTGAATTATATAGATGCTACAGGATGATATCCTTCATTATGTTCATCTACAAACCATTAATCATCAGCACAGTAACTCCTATATGAACAAATGAAGAAAAAAAACGGAAAAACTTCAGATGATAAAGATACTGTCTTGAATTAGCCTCTTTATCATTTCCCCATTTGCCTTAGCAGGTATTCTACATTAATAAAATGCCGGGTATATTCCGCATGCATCTTTCTCGCAACTGAACAGCTGGATGCCATCCGGGCAAGAAATTGTAAATGTCTTCCCAGGGAAGTATTCATTTCTAATCGCTGCGTTTTGGGGATACTGTCCTGTACGGAATAAACTCCGCAGGCCATTTGTATTTCCAACAATCCTTCATCCCAGGAGTGTTGCGTATACTTACATAAAAATCCGAGGTTTCTCTTCAGGTCTTTGCTTAGTATGCTCAATACTTCAAAGTCGGTGCGTTTAGGGGAACATGCGCCCGGATTGACCAGACGGGCCAGTTTGAGGTAAAAATCTTTTAGTTCTTCTTCAGAAAAAGGAGAAGGGTTTCCACTTAACCTTTGCAGGTCTTCACTTTGTTGGGCAGTTAAAAATTCTGTGTCCATACCTATTAATATTAGATGTGAAGGCGAAGATTTTCTGAATATAAGAGCGGTTCCGCCTGTCCCGTTGCATTTCACACCTAGGCGCAGTAGATGCATTAACATTCTACACGGGGGTACGGAACCGCCATATAGAATGATCGCAAGCGGACATAAAAATGCCCGCCACGGAAATTGGCAGGTTTCCCCGCCTAGGTTATGAAATGCACAGCAAATGTACGATAATAATTAAAGGGTGCAATAAAAAACACGTCAAAAATCATAGGCAAGTCGAAATAAATAGAGATTCATCAAAAAGGGGAAGAATATTCTCCCGAACTCTCTTCCCCCACCTTGTTAACCATCAATTCAGTTAACTGTATGTACTCTTTAAATATTCAGTATTATTCCAGTGCTTTACCGGGCGCCATCGGCCAATACGGATTCTGATACATTACCGTGGTGTTTATATCTTCCGGATTGGTGGCGGCAAGCTGCATATCCTGCAAACCGATCGGACTGAGGTAAAATGCCTTTCGCCAGGTCAGTCCATCGTAAAGCTGGTTGTTGATACTGGTTCTGCGTAGCGGACGCAAATATTTACTATCTTCTTTCCGCGAAACATTTGCCTCAGTCGTGCCGTCGGCAACTACTGCCGAAACTTCTACACCGTCTACCGTTTTTGTATATTTCAGGTAAGCGGCATCCCAGAAGTTCACACCTTCAATGATATAAGGCTTCGTAAGCAACTGATCCCAAGCACGCCACCGGATCAGGTCGTCCCAACGCATGCCTTCGCCATTAAATTCGCAACGACGTTCGCGACGGATATTATAAAGTGTCGGATCCACCAACTGATCGCCGGAATAAACGGCCAGGTCATTTTCGTTGCCCAGATTGGTTGCACCAATGGTTTTTGAGAAATCCTCATCAACACCGGCACGGCGGCGGATAGCTTTCCAATACCCTTGCGCTTTGCCGTCGAGCGAACCGTTTTTCTCATAGCATGCTTCCATATAGTTCAGATAGGCTTCCGTAGCCCTGAAAATAACACAACCGTTACTTCCCAGCAATTCGTCATTCCTGTTCTGGTCGTAATCGTATGTGTAAGCTTTGCGCGGACGGTATCCGGTGATATCCCGGTTTTGTTCGGCATCTGAAATGATACGGAAATTTTCCATGTGCACTACGACACCGGTATCGGCTATTGCAGGGTCTTTCGTATCACTGCGCTGTACGTCTTCTTCTCCCCAGACAAACAGTTGCAGGCGTTCGTCACGGTCTTTTTTCTCCTGCGATACGGTGACGTCTCCGTGATAACCCGAACCGGCAGCATAAATGGGCAGTCCGTTCTTCATCAGGAAAGTATTAACCAGTGCACGGGTCATTCCGGTGCGGTCGCCTACCTGCAAACGGATGGGTACACAATGGGAAATGCTCAATCCCTTATTATACTGCTTCCATAGCAACACCTCGTTAATCCCTGACGCATCCGGCGTGCTGAACATTTCGAAATAAGGATTCCAGCCGTATACTTGTCCGTAAACGGGATTCATCACATGGGAGTTATCCGTCAGCGTGGCCTGATCGGCTACTGCTGACGCAGCATCCATAGCCTGAGTCAGGAAAAAGTCTATTTCGCCGGGTATATCGAACGATTTACCGCTGTTATAGTCCATCTTAGCTCCCGGCCAGTTCGCATCGCCCGGTACACGGCCCGTACCCTGGTGGTATTTTTCGAAAGTAGCTTCAAAGAGGGCTACTCTCGATTTCAGCAGTAGCGCTGTTTGTTTATTGATACGCTGGTTCATTTGAAAACCATGATCTTTAAGACGGGAGATCGCCTCATCGAGGTCTTTCAGGATAAAACGGGCCACTTCATTGCGGGGTGCTCGTTTGCTGTGTTCGACAAGCACGTCGCTCTGGTCGGGCAGTACTTCTTCCACGATCGGGAAATCACCGTATTTCACAAGGGCTACGTAATAACTCAATGCACGGAAAAAATAGGCCTCCCCGATATAATGGCTAAGCAGATCGCTCGCCCCCTGGATCGTTCCGGCCTCTTCTTTAGGAAGCACCTCTTCAAACAGATAATTCCATACACGGACGCGGGATAACAAGCCTTGTGTGGTCTTACCGGCCGACACCTGCCAGTTTCCGGCAAAATAATTAAGGTTGCCTTCGTCCGTCAGCAGGTTATCGGTATTGGCATCATTACGTTGCACGCCGGAATTCCAGGCCGTTTGATGATACATTTTGGTTCCGTTGGAATTTTCGAGTTGGGAGTCGTAATAGTTAAGCACGTAATTACCCACCTGATCCACTGTTGTGAAATAAGATTCCGGGGTTATCTGGCTGATCGGAGCGCGTTCCAGAAAGTCGTTACAGGATGTCATCGCCAATCCGCCCATACCGATCAATGCGCCGACATATATATGTTTTAATTTTAGTCTCATATTCATTCAATGAATTAAAAGTTTACATTTAAACCGATTGAAATAGTTTTCTGCAAAGGATAGAGTTTACCGTCTCCCCAGTCGCTGCCCAGCAATTCGGGATCGAATACGCCGCTGATATCAGATAAAGTCAGCAAATTGTCACCGGAAACATAAATACGTACCGATTCCATCCCTGCTTTTTGCGTCCATATTCTCGGTAAGGTATATCCGACCTGCATATTCTTCAAACGTATATAAGCTGCGTTTTGCAAATAGCGGGTCTGGGTACGCTGGTTCTTGTCGGTATTGAAATAGGGTTTCGGATAGTAAGCTCCGGTGTTGGCTCCTAACGGGTCGCCCTCCGGACGCCAGTAATCGAGATGTTCGCCGAAAGCACAGGACTGCCACTGGTATCCTTGTGCTCCCCAAAAATATGGTCCGCCCAACATATAATCTCTTTTCATGATACCTTGCAGGAAAATGGAGAAGTCGAGTCCGTTCCAGGCTCCGTCCAATGTAAGACCGAAATTATAGCGTGGTGTATTGTTACCGATAATCTTCATGTCTCCATGATCGTCGAGCGTATTGGCTCCACTATCTACACCGTCTTTACCATCTATATTGGCATACATGATATCGCCCGGCCCCCAGCCTGTTCCCCAGTTAGGCGTACCTCCGTTGGCAAGATGTTTGTCCATCTCTTCCTGAGTTTGTGCGATCCCAACCGTCTGGTATCCCCAGATATCCCCCAGAATCTGCCCTTTATAATACGTACTCAGGGCCATTGTTTCATTCGGATACCTAAGTATTTTACGCAAGTTGTCGGATACAACCAGGCGAACACCATAGTCGAATTTCTGAATACGGTCTCTCCACGACATTTCCAGTTCCCATCCATATGATTTCATATCGCAGTTGTTGATCTGCGGAGCATTGGCCCCCAAAACGGAAGGCAACAGAGGAGCCGGCCCGATCATATCATATGTATAACGGTTGTAATAATCGAACGAACCGGTCAGGCGATTGTCGAACAGTCCCCAATCGAAACCGACATTCCATGATTCGATCGTCTCCCAGGTCATCAGACTGCTGACGATGCCCGGAAGGCCGGCCACATTCTGCTGGGTACCGTTTATCAGCCAACTGGAAGAAGCCGTACCGGTCGGCATGTTCTGATAGAACGGATACCAGGCATCGGTACTGTCCGTATTGTTATTACCGAGCTGTCCCCAGGATGCTCTTACCTTCAATGTTCCGACTACACTGTTCAGGGGTTCGAAAAATGCTTCGCGAGCTATATTCCAACCTGCCGAGAAGGAAGGGAAAAGGCCCCAGCGCTGATCGCCGATAAAACGGGAAGAACCATCGTAACGCAGATTAGCTTCCAGCATGTAACGGTCGGCATAATTGTAGTTAATACGTCCGAAGAAACCGGCAATGGCCCGTTCACGTGCCCAGGAACTTGCTTTCTTATTATCCTGTGTCAGGCCGAGCGACGGGACATCCGCAGAGATCAGATCCGTACCGAAGCCATTCAATCCGCTCGGACGGTAAAGTTCGGCATTGAAACCGGCCATTACTTTAAAGTTATGATTGCCCAGCGATTTGGTATAATCCGAATAAATATTGGTAGAGAAGTAGTCTTCATCCTCACGTGAATCCGATACTTCCGAGTAGCCGGCTGCACCACCGTTCCAAGAAAGAAGATACGGTTCGTTTTTGGCATCGTACGCATAAATAGGCAATACCGCCCAGCTCTGTTTACGGTAGTAAGAACGCATACTGCCTTCAGCAACGATACGCCAGTCTTTAACAGGTTCGAAAATAGCCTGCAACTGCTGGGTGTACCAGTTCTTCTGGCTGGTTTGCTTTCCTCCGTCTTCCAGCTGGACAATTTCCATATCCCGCTGATAATGCCCGTTCGGATCGACAACCGGGCAGGTCGGCCAGCGGCGTGCAATATTATGGAAGAACAAACCCGTCAGATAGGTCGGGCGATGATAATCTTCACGCGTCCATTTGCCGGTGTAGTTTACAGTGACCCAGTCGGCCAGTTTTGCCGAAATCTTTGCATTCATTGTATAACGGTTGAACTTATCATCGCCATGCTTTAGCAAACCGGTCTGGTCAAGGAAACTACCACTGAGCATATAGGTCAACTTATCAGTACCACCACTCAGGCTAAGATTATGTTCTGTAGAAGGCACCCAGTCACGATAAAACTCGGAAAACCAATCCGTATTGGCAAAAGCGCCTCCATAGTTTTGCCATTTTCCGTCAGCACCAGCAACAGTACCATAATATTCAGGTTTAGTAGGGTCAGTGAACTTACCGTCCATATAGTCCTTGATATTTTTCATGGCGTCGTCATTAAATATCGGATTTCCTCCCCCATTTGTGCTCGCCCTGTTGAAATATTGGGCAAATGAATAAGAATCGACCATATCCGGCACCTGGACAGCATCGGAGAAACGTACATTACCTGAATAATTTACCCGGGTCTTCCCGGCTTTACCGCTTTTAGTCGTAATAAGGATCACCCCGAACGAAGCACGTGCTCCATAGATGGAAGACGAGGCAGCATCTTTCAATACACTGATATTCTCAATATCATTCGGATTGACGGTATTCATATTTCCTTCAATACCGTCGATCAGCACTAACGGACTACCGCTTGATCCCTGACCGATCGTTCCACCCCCACGGATATTAATATTCAGCTGACTGTCAAGCGTACCACCGCTGCTACCCACCGACATATTCAAACCGGGGATAACGCCTTGAAGTGCCTGCGATACGTTCTGAACCGGTCGAGATTCAAGGACCTTGGAATCTACCGTACTGACAGAACCTGTCAGATTCACTTTTTTCTGCGAACCATACCCCACAACTACCACTTCATCCAGCTGTTTCGAGTCTTCCTTCAGCTGAATCCGGAGAGAGGATTGCCCGGTGTAAGTAATTTCCTGAGAGAGATAACCGACATACGAAACGACCAATATGCTACCCTCTTTCACCCCGGGTAAAGAAAAGTTGCCGTCCATATCGGTTACCGTACCGTTCGTAGTTCCTTTCACAACTACCGTTGCTCCTACTACAGGACCCATATCATCCTCTACAACACCTTTTACCGTTGAAGATTGCTGAGAAACCTGTACCACAATTTCCGGCTCTGCTACCGGATTTCCGTTAGCACTCATTACCGGAGAAAAAGCCAGTAAAATGCTGGTGATAATGCCTGCTTGTTTTGGGATTTTCAGGAGCATAGCATTATTTGCATTCGATAAACATAACAGTTTTTTCATGAATTTAAATAATTAATTGTTCATTTATCAACATTTTAGATCTAAAAATATCATCACATCAAACTTGATATTATCACACCCTAACCAGTAATAAATTTTTATCAATCAATTTTACAAGAACAAAAAGCAACAGAGTTCTGCTGGAACTAGGATTTTTAAGGTATATACAGGGATGCACGAGTGAATAATTTCAATAACGCCTCCCCATTAAGGTCATACTTTGACAATACATTTTGGTATTTATTAAATAAATTGCAAAAACTCAGGTTAAAATTTGTTTGTATTGTATTTGTTTATATATTTGCAACGATTTATTCATCCTAGTTCCAGCAGAACTATGTAATTTATACAAATAATAACACCTCACTTTACTCCTGAAAAAACAACCGATGCCACAAAAACACCGGGGATATTTGTTTCTAATTCATAACAGTATCTCTTATTATTTACCTATCTTTGCTAAACTTAAAACACAATAGCCTTATGAAAAAGAAATTAGTCGTACTGACCGGCGCCGGCATGAGCGCCGAAAGTGGCATTTCGACCTTTCGTGACTCCGACGGTCTCTGGGAAAAATACCGGGTGGAAGATGTAGCAACCCCCGAAGGCTTTGCCGCCAACCCTGAACTGGTCCTCAACTTCTACAACCAGCGACGCAGGGAATTGCTCAACACCAAGCCCAACGCAGGACATATCGGACTGGCTGAATTGGAAAAGGACTTTGACGTTCATATCATTACACAAAATATCGATAACCTGCATGAACAGGCCGGTAGCAGCGATGTGATCCATCTGCATGGCGAACTGATGAAATCCTGTTCCGTCCGCGACCTGAATACGACTTACGACTTGTCACCCGAGAATCCGGATATCCATATCGGGGACAAAGACCCGCACGGTGTACAGCTTCGTCCGTTCATTGTCTGGTTCGGTGAAGCGGTTCCAATGATCGACCCGGCCATACGTATGGTAGAATCATGCGACATTTTCGTCATCATCGGTACCTCCCTCAACGTCTATCCGGCTGCCGGACTACTGAATTACGTACGCCGCGGCCAACCGATCTATCTGATCGACCCCAAAGAGGTGAATACCTACCGCAACGATATCCACTTTATAAAGTCCGGTGCTTCGGAAGGAGTTAAAGAGCTTAGTAAAATACTAAAGTTTAGTACTACATGATTGAAGTTCACTATCTTTGCAAAACTTAAAACAAAAATCATGGAACCATTAAAAATCGCCACCGTGCAATTTGAGACACGGGATAACGATAAAATGTATAATCTTTCTGTCATCCGGGATATGTGCCGGAAAGCGTCAGTTGAGGGAGCGGATGTGGTAGCATTTCACGAATGTTCGGTTTGCGGATATACATTCGCCAAGGATTTGTCTTATGAAGAATTACTGGCTATCGCCGAACCAGTTCCTACAGGGGAAAGCACGCAAACCTTGATTGCCATCGCGAAAGAGTTTAACATCACGCTATTGGCCGGTTTCTTCGAACGAGACGCGGATCGTATTTATAAGGCGCAAGTATGCGTGGATGGGCAAGGCTTAAAGGCGAAGTATCGCAAGTTACATCCGTTCATCAATCCGCATATCTTACCGAGTGACCAATATGTACTGTTCGATATTAAAGGATGGAAATGCGGCATATTGATTTGCTACGATAATAATATCATAGAAAATGTACGTGCCACTACCCTATTGGGAGCGGATATTATTTTCATGCCCCACGTGACAATGTGTACTCCATCCCCTCGTCCTGGAGCCGGCTTAATCAATCCCGCTTTGTGGGAAAACAGGGAGAACAACCCTACTACCTTACGACAGGAGTTCGATGGTTTGAAAGGACGAGCCTGGCTCATGAAGTGGCTTCCCGCCCGTGCTTATGACAATGCGATTTATGTGGTATTCTCTAATCCGATCGGGCATGATTATAATGAGATCAAGAACGGCTGCTCAATGATTTTGGATCCTTTTGGCGATATATTGGCAGAATGCCGTAAATTAGGAGATGATTTCGTGATAGCTACAGCTATCCCCGAAAAGTTAAAACTAGCTGGAGGATATCGTTACCGGAACGCCCGTCGTCCGGAACTCTATGCGGATATAATAGGGCAGCCGCATGAATCCTGCCAAAAAGTCGCATGGCTAACAGGGACAACCAATGAATAACCCATTGGCAAAATTAACTTAGTGCATATTTGACTCGACCCTCCAGTTTTCCAAAGTATAATACTACTCATCAATAAGTTTTCATTTCACCTATTGATAAGTAGTATTTTTTGTAAGAACAATGATCATTTACATAGATCCGGTTTTCAATCCTCAATGATCAGGCGAAGCCCTACATTATTCACTTTCTGCCAGGGCAGATAAGCGCGGCGGGCTGTTGCCGTTGCATCTTTCGGACGGTCTATCCAGGAACCGCCGCGGGCAACTACCTGTTTAGCTTCCAGGGTTTCCTGAGATTTGTCATTATAAGGATACGGAGCATAGATCGAACGGGTCCATTCCTGTAAGTTTCCGTGCATGTTGATCAGACCGAACGGATTTGCCTTATAGGTATATTCTTCCGTCGGGATCATCAGACCGTCGTTGACTGTATCAACTTTCGGCATGTAATTATAATACGGGAACCAGGGATTATCCTTCTCCATCGGTTGGGGATCGATACCCGTAACGGCCATCTTTTCCAACTGTACATCGGCCAGGTTCTCATACGGTCCGAAGTTTGCGTCCATAGCACCATACCAGAAAGGCTGGTCACTACCACCACGGCAAGCCCATTCCCACTGGACTTCGGTAGGAAGCTGCACGTTCAGGCCGGTCTTTTCTGAAAGCATCCGGCAATAATTCACCGCTTCCTCATAACTTACACGAATGACCGGTTGGTTCGGTTTATTTGCCGGATAACCGGGGGTCGTATGGTCTTTCCAGAACTGTGCGTAGATACGGCTATCGTGGTCAGGAACCAGTGCATTATACTGCTCATTGGTCAGTTCCTTTTCAGACATCCAGAAGCCTTTCTTCACTTCTGCTTTAAATTCAGGTGCCTGGTCGGGATAACCGTCATTCGTACCCATTACGAATTTACCTGCCGGAACACGGACAAAGGCGATCTTCACGCCATCGGCAACCTCTATTTCTTTGCGTAACGATTTTTCTTTCGACAACATCTTCTGAATATCGTCGGCAGACAAAGGCCAGCCTTTCATCTTCACCTCTTTATGCTTGACAGGAGCAACCTTTTCCGGCAATTCGGGTTTGATCTCTCCCTTGCTTTTCAGTAAACTTGCATAATCAGCCAGTTCCTTGCGCCAGTCGGCACCGGCACCGTTCGCATACTTATTGGTCAGTTCAAGGCGACGGCCGTACTGTTCGTATCCATTCAACGGATCAGCATCAAATTCGCCACGTCCCGGAGCGTTCATATCAATCCACATCGTGAGATGATCCCATTCGTTATCAGTCAGTTTCACATTGTAATGGCCACGTTCCAACATACGAACGATTTCGCTGGTAGAAGCATGATATTCGTAGGGAGTCATCACATACATATCCGCTTCCGGTCCCTGACGGTTTACGTACGGATGGAAGGCCAGGTAACTCTTCTGGAAATAACGCGTACCGCTCCAGTCGGTTATACCGACCGAGGTCGTATCTTTAAAGTTCGGCCGGCCGGCTTTACTTCCATCATGGCAAGCCACACAGGCACGGTCGAGAATCGGTTGTATCTCATATTTAAAGGTATAAGAACGGACACCACCATCGGCAATCTTCAATTCATGCGGCTTACGGGTAGATGCAGCAACCCTTTTCGGAACCGGAATGGTGTTCTGATCTTCATGGCAGCCCACACAGGATACCACTTCGCCCGGCATACCGGTCAGCCAGCTACGCATCCACTGCACGGCACGTCCGTCCGCATCGAGCGGTTGGAGGGAGACAGGCGTATTGGCCGGAATTTTAAAGATAGCAGAACCATCCTCTTCTACCGGAACGGTTCCCAGCAGACGCTTGATATCCCATCCGGCCTGGATACCGTGATTATAATGGTCGGACAGCGTTCTGCGATAAGCATATTCATACGCATAGACACGGAATGACTTGATCTGTCCGCGGGGAACGCCTCTCAGTCCTTCGCCCTCATAAATATCCTGGATAAAGACAGTCGCTTCCTTTTCATTCAGTTTGATACGATCCGGGATTGCCGGAGGAACCGGAGTACTTTTCACCGGAACGGAATAGATCATACCGGCATCGTCGGCATTGGCAACCAATGTCAGGTTATCATAAATATCCACCAGATAGATTCCCCAACGGCTGTACGGAGACAGTTTGGCCGTTACCAGGAAAGTCTCGTCGGTCAGCGGATACGGTTTGATGAATTGCGGCCACACACCGTTTACCAGTTCATCTTTTACCTCCGGAATAATCGGACGGCCACGGAACGGCAATTCCTGTATCATACCTTTCTCTTCCTTACGGCTCTTTGCCGGATCGAAAATCATCAGACGGCCGGAACGGGCTACCCCATGATGACCGGAGATAACACCGACAAAGCGGTTCGTCCGCTTCGGTAGCGGCTGCACGTCGAAGATACTGTTCGGGAACATGGAACCGCTACCATATAACGATTTCTGCTCGGTTCCGTCCGGATTCATATGCATCACGATACGAGAGAAATAGTGAGTCAAATCCGTATATTCCCAACGGACATACATCACCTTACCGTTTGCCATCACTACCGGATGCCAGTTCGCATCCTGGTCGAATGTCAGACGGCGCAGGTCACCGTTACTGGGATCATATAAAACCATATTACCCACTGCATCACTACCGTTTACGCAAGGTACGCCCTGATAACCGATATTGGAAATCGCCAGCATACGTCCGTCGGGCAGATAGGTCGCATCAAAGAACTCCAGGTCAGGCTCCGGAATGTTGGTTACCTGCCGGGCCTCGCCGCCTTCCAGATTGATTTCGTGCACCTGCCATCTACGTGTCGTATCCAATGCTGTAAACATCAAGCGTTTCCCATCCCAGTTCAACACCAGGTCGGTCACGGAGGAACCCTCTACAGCCGGTTTATAAATAGTCTTTTCCTGAAGGTTTCCGCTTTTCAGACCAGACAATTCCACCAGTTCCGCTTTAAAATTCTTACGGCTGGCAGAGCTAAGATTCGACCAGTTGTTCGGCTGGATACCCAGGCTTCCGGCTCCGACAAAATTGGCCCGTTCTCCAAGATTGAATTTAACGGTCAACATCTTATCGACATTCACATCCGGGCTCATCAGCATCAACTCGCGTTTCAGAGCCAACGCCTTATTAGCCTTGTCGAGTGCTTGTTGATCTCCGGTATAGATTCCGGCAAAACCTCCGGCCAGCAGAGACTTCAATTCACTGAAACGTTTTTCAGCCAGATTTGCATCAAAACCCGAACTCTTTTTCATGATACCCAAAGCCTCCTGAATAGCTTCCGGTTTCATCCATTCCAGTTCGGCCTGTATTTCCAGTACGGAAATCAAACGGCCGGCCAGACTCTTATAAGCCTGCATCTGTTCGGACGGTGTAGCCAACGATGCCGCCTTATTCAATTCAGACTGATACCAGGAGTTGTTCTTCAACTCTTTCAGCATAGCATCCAGGCCTTTCTTCGTCCTGTTCAGCTGTTCGGACGTAACTTCTTCCTTTGTCTCACAACTAGGTTGTGCAGATAACGCGCTTCCCCCCAACAGGCAGAAAGCCATACATCCTGTAATTAATAATTTCTTCCACATAGGCGATTATTTTTTAGTAACAAGTTTGTCTAATTCTTTTCCGTCCAGATATTCTTCATCCTGCGAATTATACAGGCCATCCATAATATAATGGGCATCCGGGAATACGGATAATATCTTACGTATAGTTTCTGTCTGCCCGGATTTATAAACCGGAGCATTCGTATTCCATAATTGATTGTGAATATCTTTTTGGGGGACGGAAATAAGAAGATCCTTTATATCCATCCGTTTCAACCGGGAAAGATTACCGTCCAGGTTCGCTTCATCGTTCAACAACAAAGATAAAGCCGGAGCCAAGGTAAAGTTCGGACGGTTCACCTCATTTACCAGTTTCTGCAACCCCTCTATGGTATCCGGAGTACGGGAAACAGCTTGCCGCAATACCAACCGGATATTCTTTTTCGCAGCATAATCAGACAGAACCTGGAACGATTCTTTCAGGGATGCATAGAACTGTTCCATCGTATAATTATTTTCAATGGTCCGCTGGGTAGAAATCAGTAATTCATCGGCACCCAATATTTCCATCTTATCAATAACACGCTTCATGATATCCATGCTCTTCTGATAGAAAGGAGGATCATTATTTACGATCCTCAAATCGGGATACAGGTTCAATCCGGAAGTCAAATCCACCGTTATTTTCAATTTCTGGCGTCTCAGCCAACCGGATTCATGCTTCAACGCTTCTTTTTCCTTATTATTCAGATAACGCCAGTCAATCACCACACGGTCATAATGTTCGAAGAAAGTCGGACGCGACAAAATCTCTTCCTTTACATCCGAGATATTGCGTAAAACAAGCGAACGCCCCGTAACATTCGGTACCGGGGTACTTTCCGGCATAACGGTTATATCCGCTTCATGATTCAACCGGACACGGAAAATGCGCACATTACCGCCGGCAATCGTATTGGAGGTATTTTTACCGAAAGAGGTATTTACAGCCACTTTAGGCGTATATCCAACGGCTTTCATTTCTGAACAGTCTGTCGGTAATTCTTTCATAGAAACGATTTTTCCGGTCTTTGTCCGGATGGAAAAGTCCTTCGGCGTCCAGTGTTCGTTGGATATCAGAACAGTATATTCGCCATTGCCTCTGGAACAGGTTACAAGACTCAGTTCCGGGTTGGTTTCGAACAGTTGTACGGAAGAGAAAATATCTCCCATCAATGCTTTCACATGGTTTAATATCGGGTAAGGTTTATCCAGCGGCATTTCTTCCTTCACCTTGACAGGAAGTTCACATTGCGGTTGTTCGGTAACACCGTAAGGTGATGCAATAACAGTAATCTTTCCTTTTCCGGCATTCAACTCGATAGCGGCCGGCAGTTCGTTCGATTTTTGCAGGATTGTCGCAGATGCCGGATAAATCAGTTCTGACAAGGTATATGGAACACGCTCGTTTAACGACTGTCCTTTGTAAGTCACCGGACCTGAGCACACGGTCGTTTTGTTTCCGGCACGGACACCGGCAATTCCGTCCGGCATGTTTTTCAGTGAACCGGCAGTGATAATCAGATGCCCGCCTTCATTCACATAAGTTTCCAGTTTATCGTTGATTTCTTTTCCCGGACGAAGCTCATCGGCAATGACCAGTACCGGATACTGTTGCAAAACCCATTGCGGCGCATCACTCATCAGACAATCGGCAATATCGCCATAAGGATTAGGAGCTATAAACCCTCTTTCATCTTTATAATAGGAAGCATCCTGATAACCGGGATATAAAATATCGAGCATCCCGTCCGTCAGATAATCCGGCAACTCATACGGCAGATTCCCCCATACTTTATAAGCCTGCCTGGAATATAGATGACGCGGGAAAGACCAGCCGGAAAAGAAATCGGTCATCAAAGCAACCGGTGTGTACATCACACCCGGATCACCGTATTTATCTACCCATTTAACCGCACTCTGCTGTATCTTACCGATGGGACTCAGCTTCTTGTCGTCTATCCGCATGGACCCTTCGAAACCGACAGCCACACAATCGTACATCAAATGAGTATAGATCAACCGTTTCAGCAACCCGAGCGAGGTTCCTTTCAGCGGACCGCCACTGTTATAGTCATCATCTATGCCGGTAGCATTCGAATCGTATGTCTTATATCCCCAACGGTTCCATACGGAAGCATTTCCAAACCAGTTAACGCCATATTGCTTACCGGCTCCGCGGATAAAGGAATAATAAATCTGCGAGTTAGGCAATCCCTGGGCCGTTTCCGCCCCTATCAATGTATAAACTCCTTCTTTCAGGAAATAATGACCGAAGTTCAGGGAGACGAGAGTTGCCATTTTATTTCCCAGCTGATCGCCCATTTCCTGGAAATGACGCTGGAAGTTAAAGTATTGTTGTTTACGGTCTGCTCCCAACGGATACATTCGCGGAGCAAAACTACCGACATACCGACCGTCCTGTTCACCGTTATCCATACCCAGCCAACGGTCGCCCAGTTCTTTCTCAAAAAGATCGAGTACGCCGTCGGGAATAACGAACTGCGTCCAATATCCGCCAGGTCCCGAACCCGGGATATATCCCCAAAGGTCAAACAGATACAGGTTTCTTTTCTTTATCTCGGCAACGACTTCTTTCAGATTATCCTGAAAAACCAGCGGATAGGAAACCCACAAGATATCCCCGAGCTTATCCTTATCCACCCACTGATCGAGTTTTTGTTTATAATCGCCGGAAAGGTCACGTAGTGCTATAAACTGAATTTTATCATGAAAGAAAGAAGCATCCGGCGATTTCACATGATGACGCTGATAATCGGGATGGCGGGACGGAGTCATCTGATAGGGATACAGTTTAATACTGTTCTGTGCAAACGATCGGTCAGGACCTAGTAATCCTAACAAAATAATAAGCGTAAGAATCTTTTTCATAAGTATTTATATTGTTGTTGCGTTAACAAGCCCACAACCGATAAGCCGACCACTTCTTATCGCAACAAAGATGCATTTATATTTTGACATAATATTACTATTCGTTCATAAAAAAGCTAATAATCTATTAAATAGATTACATTTATAGGCTAATGCTGATAATTTCGCAAAACGAACTAATCCAGAGAAGCCGGCAGATATTCTTTCAAAACCTGGCGAAGTTGTGCCAGTGCTTTCTTCTGATACAATTTCACCGCATTTACAGAGACTCCCATTTCTTCCGAAATCTCCGCGTAGGTCAGATTTTTATACCGGCTGAGTTCAAAGACCTTTTTATATTGAGGGGGTAAATCTTTCACCGCTTTATTTACCCGTTCTATCAGTTCCTTAGAAAGGACATAATCGAGCGGGGATTCATCCAAAGAATATAACGCATTTTTATCTGCCACATTAGCATCCAGTTCTATATACTCCGACTGGTTCTTCCGAAGATAAGAAAGACAAGCATTATGAACAGCTCGCACCAAATAAGCCCTGATAGAAGTAGTAATGACCAACGTTTCTCTGTTCTCCCATAACCAACGGAAGACATCTCCGACCAATTCTTCGATTATCTGTTTTTCAGTGACATAAGAGCGTGCTTCATAGCACAGAAAAACATAATACTTTTTGAATAAATACTCAAAAGTTTTATGATCCCCACTCTTCAACCCTGATATCTCATCAAAAACAGTCATCATAACAGATTATAACGTTGTTCTTTTACACATATATCAACCTGTAATTCAAAAATATACATAAATACCCCAATATATCAAACATGAGAAATGACTAGAAAAAACGTTCCTTTTTTTTAGTCAGTATTCACGGTCTATGACTTCAGATTAATATCGTCCCTAAAAGTACTAAAAATATGAAAGATAAAACCTTTTTCCTGTCTGAAAAATCAAAAGTTAACCTCAAAAAATACTGACTAAAAAAAAGGAACGTTTTTTCTAGTCACTTCTTTTTAACGACTAAAACTTTAATTTTCAAAGAAAATGCCAGGAAAATCAACTTAAAATCTCCCTGGCATTCCTTTTCAAAAAATTATATATTAAATATAATTCGGATCCTGAACCAAAACGCCACCGGCTTTATCAATTTCACTTTGTGGTAATGGGAAATAATAGAATGCCGGCTTAAAGACCTTTACATAAGTTGGCAAAGCAGGGTCTGACGCACCATTCACAAGTTTGTCCATTAACTTCCATCGTTTCAGCTGAAAATAGCGATGACCTTCAAATACAAATTCCACACGCCATTCGTTACGAATACGTTCACGCATCTGATCTTTTGTCAGACCAGCAGGCAACTCCGGTTGACCGGAACGAACGCGGATCTGATTAACCGCATCATACACTTTCTGCGTCGGCCCGTTTGCTTCGTTTTCTGCTTCAGCAATCATCATCAAAACTTCGGCATAACGTAGAATGATAACATCGGCATCAGAAATCGTCGAATAGCTCGGCATTTCTTTGGTCGGCTGAATCAACTTCATCATACCAAATCCGGTTTGCATCTGATTGGTAACTGTCACCGAACCTCCTTCTTGTCCATCCATCGAGAAATCAGCTTCGCCACTATGGCAAACCGTTTCATACAAACGGCGATCGCGATTTTGGAACAATTTAGCCCTTTCTGCTTTATTGGCATCTCCCAATTCTCCAGTAGCCAGTAAAGATTCATTGACCGGGACAGTCAACGGAGATTCACCCCATTTCTGACCATCTGTACACTCGAATGCATCTACCAAATCACGAGTCACACCGCAAGTAGTCCATGCTGCATAATACAAGTCCATACTATGGGTTGTATTAGGAGCCAAGTAACGAACGGAGAACATAATCTCAGGAGAAGCCAGTTGCATGGAAGATATAAAGTTATCACGCATCCGATCTGCCAAATCATACCCCTTGATTGATTCCAGCAAAGACACAATTTCCCCCATTTTAGAAGGATCTGCATTTCCTTTATCATCGTAGGCTTCGGCCAACATCAAACGAGCCTTAAATGCTTTCAAAGCACCCGGAGAGAAATATCCGGACATTTGAGCATCAGAATAAGGTTTGTCCGGCAAAGCGGCGATGGCATCATCGAAATCTTTCATTATCTGAGCATAAATATCAGCACGTGAAGCTTTTGGCTGATACATGTTATCCATTGTCAAAGACTCTGTAACCAAAGGCACTTCCCGATAACACTGGTACAACCAAGAATAAAAATAGCCTCTCAATGCTTTCGCTTGCGCAAGCATAAAAGATCTCTCGTCAGCAGACATATCAGTTCCTTGATAAGCATCCAGGTTTTCCATTAACAAATGGACACGAGCAATGCCTCGATAGCAATGATTATACATATAAGTGACATACCCGGAAGTATTCGGATCCAAATCACCTAAAGCAATCGTCTTAGTCTTACCGTAGGTATCCTCATCATGCTGGCAAATGGAGTTGTCAGTCAGGTTATCAAAACAAGCCACGATCTGCGACATAACTCCCGGCCATTCATATACCATAGAAAAACTACCAGCCAATGCAGATTGGAAATCACTCTTTTTCTGCCAGAAAATAGACTGTGAAGGTGATGTAGGAGGATCTTTCTGTAAAAAATCACTACAAGAAGTCGTAGAACCCACCAACAAAGCTGAAGCCAATATAATATTTACTATTTTTTTCATTGCATTCTACTTTTAAAATTCAACATTCAATCCAAATGAACAAATTCTATTCTGCGGATAAACAGCAGCACGTCCATCTCCTTCACGTTCTGGATCCAAACCATAAAATTTTGTAAATGTCAATAAGTTATCCCCTGAGAAATAAACCCGGACTCTCGACATCTTTACTTTATCCGTAACTGATTTAGGCAAAGTATAACCGAACGTCAAATTCTTCAAACGGAAATAAGAAGCATTCTGTAGCATATAAGTGTTTGATCTGGTATTCTTATTTCCGCCCAAATTATCAAAATACAGACGCGGATGCTTAGCATTATACGGATTTTCTTCCGTCCACATGCCTTCTACATATTCACGTGTCGGAGCAGAACCTTGGCGGAATGGATAAATTCCCCACTCATTTGTATACCATTTCTTACCCGAAACACCTTGTCCTTGCAAAGACAAGTCAAAACCTTTCCAGCTAGCACCGGCATTTACAGAATATTCAAATCCGGGGAAACGTCCGGAAATAGGCACACGGTCATTGTTGTCAATCACACCATCATTATTCTGGTCCTTATATTTCAGGTCACCTGGCAACGTATTATCATTAAATTGTTTCGGTGAATTTTTCACTTCATCTTCCGTCGCAAAAATACCGATACACTCCAACATATAGTATTCATTATAAGGAAGTCCTTCTCTTCTCAAATTATAACCGCTGATTTCTTCCGCGCCAAACTTAGTCAATTTGTTTCTTGAACGGTCAAAATAAACACCGGCATTGTATTGCAAACCTTTGAAGACACCATCCGTAATCATGTTGTTATAATTGAAAGCAATTTCAAAGCCCTTGTTTTCCACTTCCCCATTATTGACAGTCGGAGCATCCAAACCTAAAATACCTGATACTTGGGAAGAGCGTAAAATGTCTGAAGTCACTTTCTTATACCAGTCAAATGTCACATTCAATCCATTGAAAACCTGCAAATCAACGCCAACGTCGGTAATTGTAGTCGTTTCCCATTTGATATCACGGTTTGCATACGCTTTCTGCTGATAACCCACTGTTTCTGTTTTCTTATCAAACGGATAGTTAGAAACACCGGCAATCATTGCCTGATAAGGATACAAACCAATGTTTTGGTTACCCAACTGTCCCCAAGAAGCACGAATCTTGGCATTATTCAACCAATTCAGATTCAAATCTTTTATAAAATCTTCTTCGGTAATACGCCAACCGGCAGAGAATGACGGGAAGATACCCCAGCGATTTTCTGAAGAGATACGAGACGTACCGTCATAACGCATATTTGCTTCAAACAAATAACGTTCTTTAAAATTATAGTTCAGACGGGCATAAACAGACTGAATAGCCCATTCTTCCAACGTACCCGAATTCGACCAATTTGCATTAGAACCAGCATCGATTACCGGTAAATCGAACGCATACTCTTTCCGAAATGCCCGTACCGTTTCATACTTTTCAGACTCTTGGCTATAACCTACCATAATATTGAAGTTATGATACTGGTTCGGAGTTGTAAAATCATACTTCAAATAGGTATACAAATTCGTATAAAAACGACGCTGGTCTTCTACCGTCAAACCGTTTGCTCCTCTATCCAGATAACCGGTTTGTTCACCTGTATGATAATCATAAATAGGGACATCAGATCCTCCCCATTCCTTCCATTTGTTAGATTGTAAGCGAACAGCACCTTTCGTGTACCAAGTCAACCCTTTAGCCAAATTGATATCCAACCACAATTGAGCATTCACATCGAAATCCTGATAATTCTTATTCGTACCCGTGCCAATGATAGCCGGCATATTTTTATTGTGAGATTCGTGCGAATAAGCAGAACCTGTCCAACGGGTCATCCCTGAACCATCGTCAGGCAACCACGGCATGTAAGTCGGGGCCTGTGACAAGGTTGACAACAACACGTCACTTTGTCCCTGACGAGGTTCATCACGATCACCATACATCAAATTGGTATACGTTCCAATCTTGATAAAATCCGTAATTTGTGAAGTCAAATCGACCGTTGCATTATACTTTTGATAATCGAAGCCTTTCAACGTACCCGGTTGGTCTACGAAATTCAAAGCCACATTATATGTAGTCTTTCCTGCATTGCCAGCGATCGACAAATTATGGTTTTGAACAACAGCCGGATCAAACATATAATCCAACCAATCAAAATTAGGATATTGTGCGCTACCACCTCCATTCCGGTAAGCATCGATCTGTTCCTGGGTATAACGTTCTCCGGCACCGGAATTCTTCTTGGCTAGATTATACAATTCCATATATTCGGCAGAATTAGTCACCAAATCATACATACGGGTCGGATTATAAATAGCTACATTGCCATGATAAGCAATATGCGCTTTGCCATCCCCTTCTGCCCCTTGTTTCGTTGTGACAAGGATCACACCATTGGCAGCACGCGCACCATAGATAGCAGCAGAAGCAGCATCCTTCAATACCGAAACACTCTCAATCATGCTCGGATCCAGGTTAGAAATACTGCCCGGAACACCATTTACCAATACCAGCGGATCGGAACCGGCATTCGAGAAAGTACCCTGGCCACGCACACGGAAAGTGGTTGCTTCAGCACCCGGTGCACCCAACCCCTGGTTAACACGCAAACCCGGAACTTGTCCTTGTAACATGGTTGCCGCATTCGTAACCGGACGTTTCGTCATTTCTTCACCGGTTACAGCCGTTACCGCACCTGTCAGATTCAATTTCTTCTGCGTACCGAAACCTACCACAACGACTTCATCCAAAGCCTGTGAATCTTCTTTCAAAATAACAGAGATAACCGACTTTTTTCCAACCGGAATAGTTTGTTCTATATAACCTATATAGGAGATCTTCAATGTAGCTCCGTCAGGAACATCCAATGTAAAGTTTCCGTCCACATCTGTAACCGTACCGATTGTCGTTCCATCCACTACTACGTTTGCCCCGATAACAGGTTCATTGTTTGCATCCAAAACACGACCAGTGATCCGTTTAGTCTGTTGCATCACTGACTCCGGTCCAACTTTTCCGGCACGAGTAATCACAATATGACGATCGTTGATTTCATACCGCACATTCCGTCCGTTAAACAACACAGCCAATACTTCATTGATCGATTTATTATCGAGAGAAACAGACACTTTTTCATCCAGATTCAGGTCTTTCACATCCAGACTGAATGAAAATTCACTTTGGCTCTTGATGGATTCAATAGCCTCACGAATCGTGGCATTTTTAAGATTTAAGGAAAGCATATGTTCAGTCGCATACGTGCTTGCACTTAATGTAAGCGTCCCGGCAACAAGAAATACACCGGCAAGATTGGCCAGACGTCCTGCTCTTGTAGCCAATAAGTCCTGAACAGATTTTCTAAATGTTTTTTTCATACTTCACTTGTTTAAGATTTAACTTTTTAATTACTTAAGAAATGGGGTATTTACGGTTATTACCCCTTTTGTTAGATTTGCTTTTACTTCATTCACATTCATTTTAAAGATTAGACTTAATGTTATTTATAAATTCTAATAAGTTCCGGCTTTACCTCATATCTGAATTTATTTCCGGAGGATAATATTTCCAAAACTTTTTCGACGGTTACGTTCTCTTGAAAATCCGAATAGTAAACTATCCTCTTCAAAGATTCTTTCTCTATCCGGACAGGTATATCATACAGGCGTTGCAGTTCTTTAGCTATTTCTTCCAACGACACTTTGTCAAATATCATCGCTCCATTCCGCCAGTTCTCTATATGGCTGGCATCCACCAAATCGACTTGCATTGCCAGATCTGCCTTCCTTAATGTGAACCGCTGGTTCGGTTTCAGCACGACCGGGGCGGCATCGGCCAGAAAATCTCCGACCCTTACCGCTCCTTCTTTGAGGGTTACTTTCACCTCAGAGTCTTCTTCATAGGATTTCAGATTGAACTTTGTACCGAGTACTTTAACTGATAAATTGCCGGTATTCACCACAAAGGGTAATTCTTCATTCTTACTTACTTCAAAATATCCTTCCCCCGATAATGCCACATTTCTTGATTCCTTCGCAAAATTCGAATCATATTTAACTTTACTTCCGGCATTTAACCAAACAACAGAGCCATCCGGGAATGTAACTTTAGATTTTGCCCCAGCAGGAACCTCTACTACATATTCTTTGTATTCCTCAACCGCTTCCACTGCCGTTTTCTCCGATTGCCATAAAAAGAATAGAGAAGAAATACCACAGAGCAAAAAGACAATCGCCACAGCAGAAACTCTGAATGCATACTTATAGAAGTTTATCCGGTTGGATGATTTATTTTCCTTTATAAATTTGCTGATAGCTTTTTCTACATTAAAATCATCCGCATTAGATACAATACCGCCTGCTTTCCAGACAGCAACCGTATCATGGAAATAAGTTCTGTTCTCTGGAGCCTCTTCGATCCATTGCCGTAAAGCGGCATGACCTTCAGCATCTAAAGTGCCATTCAGGAATGATTGTATGTAATTGTCTATTTGATCCATTTATTCCAATTAAAAGTATATGAGTTCCTCACTCATTTAATAAAGGCGCAGAAAAAAGGAAGGAGGGTATATGAAGCACTACTTTTTTTATAAGAAAAACGAATATCCCGCAAAAACTTGTATAAAACGAAGGCAAGATCCATTTAAAACAAGATTTAATTCGTTTTAAACGGGGATAAAGCTCGTTTTAAACGAAAAAATGTTTAACTGCATTCGGGATTTTGTCAATTTTATTTATTTGGATGATCTGTCATTGGGATAATGAAATCCAGGATATCAATATATACATTATTTTCCGTATTTTTGCAGGCAAATAATTCATAAGCATATATATAATAATGGATCATACTCCCAAAAGGATACCCTCTCCCTTACTTTCACTGGTTCCCATACTTGTATTGGTAACCCTTTTATTTGTTACAATTCATACTTTTGGCAGTGATGCACTAAGCGGAGGAAGTCAGGTAGTATTACTTACGGCAACGGCTGTTTGCTGCCTAATTGCTATGGGATACAGCAAAGTGCGCTGGAAAGCGATCGAACTGGCAATGGTCAATAATATCTCCGGTGTGGCTACCGCGCTGATCATTCTGTTGATCATCGGTGCTTTATCCGGCAGCTGGATGATTAGCGGAGTCGTCCCGACACTGATCTACTACGGGATGCAGATCATTCATCCCAGTTTCTTTCTGGCATCAACCTGTATCATTTGTGCGATCGTATCCGTTATGACCGGCAGTTCCTGGACAACAATCGCAACCATCGGGATCGCCCTGCTGGGAATCGGGCAGGCACAGGGATTTGAAGACGGATGGATTGCAGGGGCGATTATCTCCGGTGCCTATTTCGGGGACAAGATATCTCCGCTCTCGGATACGACGGTCCTCGCCTCTTCAGTAACGGATACCCCTTTGTTCAAGCATATCAAATATATGATGATCACGACAGTGCCGTCCATGATCATTACACTGACAATCTTTACCATAGCCGGTTTCGCACATGAAGCGACTGCGACCGACCAGATCGCCATGTATTCTGCCTCGCTGAGAGAGACCTTCCATATTTCTTTATGGCTGTTGATCGTACCCGTCATAACAGGGATTCTGATCGCTAAACGTATACCGTCCATCATCACCCTGTTCATTTCTGCTACATTGGCCGGCATATTCGCCTTATTTTTCCAACCCCACCTGTTACAGGAAATATCCGGCCTGCCGGTTCAGGATATGCAATCGCAGTTCAAAGGGTTGATCATGACTTTCTATGGCAGTACCCAGGTCCAGACGGGGAATCCGGATTTGAATGACCTGGTTTCCACACGGGGTATGAGCGGTATGATGAATACGATCTGGCTGATTATCTGCGCTATGTGTTTTGGTGGTGCCATGACGGCCAGCGGAATGTTGGGAAGCATTACTTCCGTATTTATCCGTTTTATGAAACGGACTGTCGGACTGGTTGCTTCAACGGTTGCCTCCGGCCTGTTCCTTAATATCTGCACTGCCGACCAATATATCTCCATCATCCTGACCGGTAACATGTTCAAGGATATTTACCAGAAAAAAGGATATGAGAGCTGTTTGTTAAGCCGCACGACGGAAGATGCGGTGACTGTCACCTCTGTTCTTATCCCCTGGAATACTTGTGGTATGACACAGGCAACCATCCTGGGTGTCGCCACATTCACATATTTACCTTATTGTTTCTTTAATCTAATCAGCCCGCTAATGAGCATCACTGTTGCTGCCATCGGGTTTAAAATCAAACGAATAAATGAAAAAGCTGAAAGTATCGCTACTGACTAAAGTAGTCATTGCCATTGCTGCCGGTGTATTATTCGGCCAGTTTCTACCGAATGGTATCGCACGTATCTTTGTGACCTTCAATTCGTTGTTCGGCAACTTCCTGTCGTTCTCCATCCCCCTTATCATCCTGGGGCTGGTAACGCCTGCTATCGGCGATTTAGGGAAAGGTGCCGGAAAACTACTGGCCATTACGGCTTTGATAGCTTACGGCTCGACTATATTTTCAGGCTTCTTTACCTTTTTCAGTAGCTCGGCGATCTTTCCTCATATCCTGCCGGCCAATACGGAACTGACAGCCATGGATAATCCGGAAGATTTCATGCTGACGCCCTACTTTACGGTAGCCATGCCGCCTCTGATGGATGTAATGACAGCCCTGCTCCTATCATTCACAATCGGTCTGGGACTATCCTATATCAGTGGTAATACACTGCGGGAGGCATTTAATGACTTCCAGAAAATTATCACCATATTGATCGAAGCGGTAATCATCCCGTTGCTTCCCCTGCATATTTTCGGTATTTTCCTGAATATGACAGTCAGCGGCCAGGTAATGAGTATCATAACGATGTTCCTGAAAGTGATCATTGTGATATTCGTGCTCCACGTGTTGCTTTTGCTCATCCAGTTTACGGTAGCCGGAAGCATCAGCGGCAGGAATCCGTTCCGGCTGTTAAAGAATATGCTGCCGGCTTATGCCACCGCATTAGGGACTCAATCGTCAGCCGCCACTATTCCCGTGACACTTGCCCAGACGGTAAAGAACGGTGTCCGCGAGACAATCGCTATTTTTGTAGTGCCTCTCTGCGCGACCATCCATCTTTCCGGAAGTACGATGAAGATCACGGCCTGCGCCATGGCGATCATGTACATGGCCGGAGAACCGGTCACCTTTGCCGGAATGGCAGGATTCATCATGATGCTGGGTATAACGATGGTAGCCGCACCGGGAGTTCCGGGAGGAGCGATCATGGCGGCATTGGGATTGCTGCAAAGTATGCTCGGTTTCAATGAGACATTGCAGGCGCTGATGATCGCACTTTACATTGCAATGGATAGTTTCGGAACAGCCTGCAATGTAACCGGAGACGGTGCCATTGCGATTGTAGTAGATAAGATTGCCGGAAAACAACAGACTTCGCCCGACATAACCGAATAGTTTTTCAGGAGACATCACATTATTCATTGAAAGTCTTCCCAATGAAAAATAAAAAAGAGGTACGTCTATTTTGATTTAGACGTACCTCTAAATTCATTTACACCTACCTCTAAATCGAATTAGACCTAGGTGTATCCGAAAAACCTTTATAATAATTCCTGTAAAGTATTTACACCTTTTTCCCGCATCATTGTAATAGCGATATGTGCACAGGCATAGGCATCCGCCATTGCATGATGGTGATTCCTCAGGTCATATCCGCAATAGGCAGCCACAGTATGTAGCTGATGGTTCACTAGAAAAGGATACATTTTTCGTGACAGTCGGCAGGTACAATAGAACTGATATTTGGGATAGGCCAGTTCGTAAGCCATATGTGCAGCTTTCAGGCATCCTTCATCGAAAGGGCTGTTGTGGGCTACCAGTGGCAAATCGGCAACCTTCGGTGCAATTTTCGCCCAGACTTCTTCAAAGTCAGGTGCCTCATTCGTATCTTCCGGTGTCAGTCCGTGAACAGCGGTAGTCCACTGGGTATAATAGTTAGGATACGGGCGGATCAGACTGTACACCTGGTCGATCACATGATTATCTTCTATAATGACAATCCCGACACTGCATACACTACTGCGTTTCCCATTGGCGGTCTCAAAATCTATTGCGGCAAAGCGTTCCATATAAGTTTATTAGTTATTATGGCAAAGATAAAGATAAAAACATACGAAAAGACATTGTAGCCCGTTATTAATCATAGTAACACTTTAAAAGCTCACCGTATGAAAAAGAAAACCATGATTTTATTATTCTCTCTGCCAGGCCTGTTTCTTATTTTATGTGCGTTAACTTTTAGACCCATTAGTAACCCTCAAATGGATGAATGTTCTTTACTGCAAGGAAAACTGGCAAAAGTCAAGAGTGACCCTAAAACGAAAGACATTTATTTACGTCTGGAAGACGTAGATAGGCATTTATACATCAACAGGGGTTTAGAAAAAGGTCTGACCGAAGATTGCCTGAAGAAACTGATCGGAGAAAATGTGTCACTTTATGTGGTCAAGCATTGGACTTTGTTGGATCCCCAAAGTAAAACAGGGCATGTATCGCAAGTTGAACATGCCGAAGAGATATTATATACGGAGTTTGACTAACTGAATGAATCCCCTTATATTGCCTTGTCTTAGGAAATACAAGGGGATTATTTGATTTAATTATAATATTTGGATAACACAACCTACATCTTTCGGGAGTAATTTCATTTGAATCATCGCCTTTCCATTTTTGAATTTAGGTTCTATGATTCGGTCATTCCATGCGTCATAAAATCGGGTACCCTCCATAGCTTCTATTTCTAAAACATCACCTTCGTAAATACTGTTTGATGCATTAAACAACGTCCACACACATTCCTTTTCAGAAGGGAAATAATTGGCATAAATGAATGGTTGTCTGGTTTCAATTAAAGGTTCCGGTTCCATTGAGCGAAAAGCTTCTTTGTGAGTGCTAAGTATCGAGTAACATTTCCTAATTGTTGCCCTCACGTCTTCCGGAAACCACTTAGGATTACTCAACGGACCGGAAAGCCAAAGACCTTCCCCGTTAAAAAAAACATGTTTTATACCTATCGTATCATGCCCTATAGGATCATCAATATGTAAAATTTCAAACAATTTATAATCAGGAAATGCAAACCTGTTTAAATTGACTACAGCCGGATTATGTCTCACAGAATCTCTTCCGGTACAAATCGCATAACTAAAACTACCATCCTGATATTGGGTTGAAATATCTGTCGGACACTCTTCTGTATATGTAACAATATTAGCAGATATCTTTCTTTTAATATGATTCATCAGACCCGCTTCTGCGAACACTTGCATTTCACTATTCACGGAAGTATGATGTACATCATGACCATGAGAAGGATTATAACAGCCATATTGCCATCCAAAACCGAACTGGTCGATGTAAACCCCGTCTGCTCCCACTTCTTCAGAAGATCTTTTTACAGTATTTGCTATATATTCGCGCCATTCTTCCACCAATGGACAAGGATAATAATATCCGTCACCAAAACGCGCATATCGATTCGATTTCGCATCCAACATCTGCCAGTCTGTACCATGCTCCTTACAAACTTTAGAAGTAGGAGATAACAAATATCCTTCATGATAAAGTCCAACTGGTATTCCAGAAGCTTTCACTTTCTTCACCTGTGACTGTAATTCTTTCTTATTCAAATAATGCCAGGGAAAATAATCACCACAACGCCCTTGATCCGGCGTTTGTCCCCAATCAAATAAATGTAGGTAATCCACACCTCCAAAAGCATTGACCGACTCATTCACTTTGGCTATTAAATCGACTTTGCCGGTTTTCAGATCATGAGCGCCTGTCTCTCCACTATTATCATACAAAAATGTTTGTCTGAAATTATATACATCACGAAACCAATCTTTGCGTGCTGTTATGGGTCGCAACGTATTTTTTAACCAATTCCTGTATTGGGTAAAAGCAGCATGCCAATCACCCTGATGGACACTCAATTCAGCAGAAGGTAGAGACCATGACTCACCGGGAGCCAACATTTTGGCCCGGTATATCACTCCCATACTTAAAATATTTTTGTTTCTATCCAGATAATATTTCTTCGGATAATTAGAATCATCCAATGTCTGTAACATAATACCTCCATGCCCAATCCGATAAACATCTATAAATTGGAAAGGGAAATTACCACTATAAACTTCAGCATAAGAAATACTATCCGTGTTATTAGCCATCTCTCCCTGACGGGGAAAGAGCTGGTAGATTTCATCAGATTCGACTTCCGTAATTTCCCAATCCTTTAACACCGGAAATCGAGGTTCAACCCAAACAGAATCATTTCCATTATTCGTGAGCACCAATAACAAACGATAGCAACCGTTATCTACACTCTCAACCGATAAAGAAGGGGATATCCCCTCTCCTTTTCCAATATCAAATAAAGGAAAAGAAGAGGGTTTCCACTTCATCTTTGAGGTATTTTCTACAAAATTTGTAATAGCGCCCTGTTCGTTACATTCCAATATAAAACATTCCTTCGGTATGTTATTACATTGTACAAAAACGCACAAACATATTACCAGTACAAATAAACTCAAAGTTGTTTTTTTCATACCATTCAAAAATCTATTTCAAACATCAAAAACCTGGATTCTGTATCAAAGCTTTATTCATTTCCATTTCCGTCTGAGGAATAGGCCACAAATAGTGTTTTTTCTCATCAAACACTCGAGTCGTATAGACTTCGCCCAATAAATTTTTAAATGAACGTCCATTTAGCATTGAAGCTGCAACCTTCCATCTACGAATATCCGAATAATAAATACCCTCTCCTGCCAATTCTATCATTCTCTCATTTCTGATTAATTGCCGCATTTCATCTTTCGATTTAGATGAAATATCTATCGCTTTGACTCCTGCTCTTTCCCTGAGACAATTCAATGCATTATAAATACTGACATCCGGAGTACCTAATAATTCATTTTTTGCTTCTGCATACATTAATAAAACGTCTGCATATCTGATAACAATATAATTTTGATTATCATCTCCCCAGGCCGAACCGTCATCTTCGACTACATATTTTCTCCACATTAAACCTGTACGCGTTCTACCTTTTACATAATCGCCTGCCTGTAACGGAAAAACATAGTCTAGTCCCTTAAATTTGGTACCCGGACGCATTACTGTTATATCCATACGTTTGTCACGATTTGCATAGCGATTTGCAGGATCATAACCCGAAGCGGAATCGGTTATAGGTAACCCATTTGTACAAAGATATGAGTCCAGAAGTTCTACGGTAGGACAAGAAGTATTGGTACTACCTGTCCCATTACAGGATAAATTTCCCAACCAATAATCTAAAGAACCTCCTTCACCAGTCTTTGGTCCCAAATATTGCACATCAAATACAACCTCCTTGTTATTCTTATTATGATAATCAAAAACATCTGCATAATTATCCAATATACCATACTGATAAGTATCAGAGTTGTTAACTAACTCTTCAAACATTTCAACAGCTTTCTGATAATCCCCTGCATACAAATAGACTTTACCTTTTAGTGCAATTGCAGCCCCTTTAGTAGCGCGTCCGGTTTCTGATGTCTCATATTTAATATCTAAAACCTTAATCGCATCATCAAGATCTTTTATAATAGCACTTCTAATTTCTTCTACAGGTGTACGCCCTTTATTTGCATTCTGTACAGTAATTTCTTCCAGATATAATGGAACATCGCCCCAAAAATCTATCAGATTAAAATAGTACAATGCACGAAGGAATTTACATTCTCCAATCAAACGTTCTTTCAAAGTCTGATCCATATCGATATCCACTATCTTTTCCATGGCCACATTTGCCCGGTTAATACCCCGATAAAGAATTTCCCATTTATCTTTAAATGAACTATTTCGTGCAGTATGAAGTCCCAAATTCACATCTCCGTTGGAAGTTTCATCTGCAATCGGACTATACATATCGTTCAGTACATAATTACCATATACAGATTGTAAAGATGCATAGACAGCTGTTACACCTTGAACGGCATGCTCTTTAGTTTTCCAAAAATTCGACTCGTCTACATAATTCAAGGGATATTTAGTCAAATAATCATCACAGGAAAAAAACAACCCGGCAAATAATGATAAAAACAATAATATCTTTTTCATAACTATCTCTATTAAGCATATTAATTAAAACGTCAGATTCAATCCGAAAGTAAACTGTCTAACATTAGGATGGTTATTAGCCATACGAATTTCAGTATCATAGCGCTGGGCACTTGTCGATGCCGTTTCAGGATCCAATCCGTCATATTTTGTAAAAGTCAACAAATTCTCACCACTGACAAACAGACGCAGATGTTCGACTCCCCACCGCTGAAATAAAGTATATTTCGGGAAAGTATAGCCAATTTGTACATTTTTCAATCGTACATAATTTGCATTTTGTAGCCAAAAATCAGAAGCAATTGTATTTCCCTGATAATCGGCTGTCAAACGGGGTAGCTCTGCATTTATATTTTCCGGAGTCCACCGTCCCAGCCACTTCGTACGATATGAACGACCTCTTCCCACATTGGGATTATCCCAGTTATCCTGTCCCCATACTTGATATCCTAATAACGACTGGAATAAGGCAGAGAAATCAAAATTCCGATAAGAAGCAGTTAAATTCAGTCCCAATACATAATCAGGGGTAGATTTTCCAATCACTGTACGGTCATTATCATCAACAGTTCCATTATTATCCAAATCACGATAAATCAAATCTCCCAATTCATTGCCATATTTCTGTTTTGCATGATTATCAATATCTTCCTGAGTACGAAATATACCGTCACAAATAAACCCATAATAAGCGCCATATTCATATCCGTCACCAATAATAGTATTATCGCCAATAATAGGTTCTCCTCCTCTATACTTAGTAACGATATTTGAGACATGAGAAATATTGAAATTTGCTCCAACAGAAACCTTTGGGTTGATATTCTTATGATAATTAAGAGATAACTCCCACCCTTTATTCTTCACATTTGCCAAATTCTGATACGGAGCACTTAATCCACCTAAAACACCAGGAAGAGGGGCTGTGATCAAGATTCCTTCAGTGTTTCGTTTAAACACATCAAAGGTGACATCAAAATCTTTCAGGAAACCAAAATCAATACCGAAATTCGTGATTTTTGTTTTTTCCCATGTGATAGATTTATTAGGGACACCGGAGGGTGCAGCACCCTGTGAAACATTCTGTCCGAATACATAAGACTCTCCATTTCCCATTCCATACACATTCGCGAACGTATAGTTATTTCCTATATTATTATTGCCCAGGGTTCCATAAGAAACACGAAACTTAAGATTATCGATAAAACGAGCGTTATCTTTCAGAAATTTTTCTTCTGAGGCTCTCCAACCCAAAGAGAATGAAGGGAATGTACCCCACCTATAATCTTCCGAAAAACGGGATGAACCATCACTTCGTACATTTACTTCCAACAAATATTTACCCATATAATCATAATTCAAACGGGCAAACCAGGAAACCAAAGACCATTCTTCTGCCCAACCACTTCCCCATGGAGAAGATGTAGAAAGATTGATCTGGAATTCATCAAAATCAGGCATGCCTCCTCTTCCTATCAAAGAATAATCCTGACGAAACTTCTCCGTGTTAAATCCGGTTAGAACTTTTACATTATGCTTATCCCAAAGTGAAAAATCATACTTGACTGAAGCATAAAATGATTGCCAGAGATCTCTATTGGTTATCTGATTAAGTATGTTTTCAGGGAATGGACTTCTGATGATAGATTCTGTCTGAAAATTCCACATGGGGGTATAGTGTAGCTGTGTTTTAGTAAAAGAAGCATTATTATTCAATGCATAATTACCTTCGAAAACCAGATTTTTGATCGGTTCATACACAATGTAAATTTTCCCCATATACTTATTTCCATTTGTCTTTATAGAACGACCATCATTAAAAGCTAACATGTTGTTACCCTGATTATCTTCTCCCTGGGCCATTGTGGCACCAAATCGTCCGTCCGGATGAACAGGCAGAGCACTAGGAGATGAATTTGCCAAACAAGCCATAATATAGCCACTCTCATAAGCTTCACGCAATACATTATATTGAATATTTGAATTCAACCCGACTTTAATCCATTTATTAATCTGCGATTCAAGATTCACTTTAATATTATAGCGGTCATAGCCAGTTCCTTTCAGAATCCCTTCATTATTCAAAAATCCGAGTCCCACATTAAACAGGAAAGCATCATTTCCTCCATTGATCGATACATTGTTTTCCTTTCTCCAGGTAGGATTATATATTGCTTCCAACCAGTTTGTATTCGGATATAAAAGCGGTTCGTTTCGATGTGCTTCCCATTCTGCTATAGTTGCTTCCGGGATAACAGGTATGCTACCTGGGGAGATATTATTATATCCTTCATTTGTCAGTCTAGCCGTTGTCGGATAATCACTTACCACATCGAATAAGTTGGTTGCTTCCTGACGGGAAAACAAACCGCTATAAGAAACTTTGATTCTACCCTTATTCCCCTTTTTTGTTGTAATAAGTATAACCCCATTTGCTGCACGGGAACCATATATAGAAGCAGAAGAGGCATCTTTCAAAACAGAAACAGACTCAATATCATTCGGATTTACATCATTCAAACTACCAATAATTCCATCTATCAGAATCATTGGAGACGAATTATTCAACGTACCGACCCCGCGAATATTGATACTGGCATCATCTTTACCCGGTTGTCCTGAAGATTGTCTGACATCTAAGCCTGCCACCAAACCGGAGAGTCCACTTGATATATTAGATATCGGACGTCCTTGTAACTTTTCTTCGACATTAACACTGGCTACGGAACCTGTCAGATTCACCTTTTTCTGGGTACCATAACCCACGACAACTACTTCATCCAGTTTCTGGGAGTCTTCTTTCATTACAATCGACACAACAGATTTATTTCCAATCTTAATATATTGATCCAGGTATCCGATATAAGTAACCCGGAGAGTAGCATTAACTGGAACCTCAAATGAAAATTTACCATTAAAATCAGTTATAGTCCCTTGTGTTGTACCATCTATCACTACATTCGCCCCAATCACAGGTTCATCATTTTCATCAGTGATCGTACCGGAGATCACCCGTTCTTCTTTTTTCTTTTCCTGTGCTTTAGCTTTCAATGTTAAGACAATCAGGTTCTCCTTTTCTTTTTTATATGTTATATCTGTATTATTCAACAACTTAGACATAACTGATTCTATAGAAGAATTTGTTACAACCAAAGAAGTTATAACATCAAGACTTGTTAAATCATCATTATAAAAGAACTGATAGTCACTATTCCGCTCTATTGTTTTCAATATTTGCCGAATCGACTGATTTTGTACACTAACTGTTATCTGTGAATAAAGAGATGCCGATAGAAATAAAAACAGCAATAACAATCCACTACGTTTAATTTGCAGTTTTTTAATCAATTGCATTGCCACTACAAATACTTTTTTCATATTTTTGTAGATTTAAAATTGTTTATGAATTGCGCTTGATATTTGCAAGATACGAAAGCGCAGTTTTATTAACATGTTGCAGATAGGGCAGTGTCTTTCACTGTCCTATTTTTGTTTACGTGATTCTATGATGTATTTTTCATCTATTCTACATTTTAAGGTTCAACAATTCAGACATTCTCACTTTAAAGCCTTTTCGTAATAAGCTTTTTCTTTTATATTTTCCCGCAATATGATTACACTATCCTTTACTTCATAATCAAGAGGTGATGTTAAAGACAGAATCTGTAAAATACTTTCCAAACTTGTATTTCCAAGGGTTCCAGTAAAACGATATTGCTTGAGAGATTCCGTTTCAAAAACAATCCTTGTATTATAATATCGTTCCAAAACACGCACTATATTTTCAAAAGATTCCGCTTCAAAATTCAATATATTATCTTTCCAACTAGCATAATCTTTTGCATCATATACTGTATTTTTTTTCAACTTTCCCGTCTGCCTATTAAATACAATCCTCTCATTCGGCAATAAAATCTGCCTATCCGAAAAAGAACAGACTTCAACTTTTCCAGTCATCAGAACCGTAGAGATTTCAGATTCATCCGTATACGATTTCACGTCAAAACTTGTTCCAAGAGCCTTAACAGACAAATCATTTGTCTTAACAATAAACGGTCGGTCTTTATCCGGAGACACCTCAAAATAGGCCTCTCCTTCTAAAAGAAGGACCCGCTCACGATCATTAAAACCACTACCATATATTAATTTACTATCAGAATTTATCCAAACTAAAGAACCATCCGGCAATGTTATATTGGCTTTTTGCCCTTTTTCTACCGCTACAATCATATCCGACATAGTCATTTTATTCTTTGTATACGAATAAACTCCATACGCGGTCATAATAAGTAGCAATACTACGGCTGCAATCTGGCTAAACCATCTACGATATCTTGCTCGGGATAGAGTAAATCTTTTCGTCTGATTTATCGGTGTTGAAAAATTTGTATCAGAAATTTTCAGTTTAATCTCTCCCAAGAGCTTTCGTTGTAATTCAACATCTATTTCCGAAGAAGCCATATTCCATTCCTCTTCCGCCCAGTCCTGAAAAGAGCCTTCGCTTTTCAGCCATTGGATGAGAACCTGAATTTCTTCTGCAGAAGCCTGCTTTAACAGGAACTTATCAAATAATTGTATGTAATCAGTCTTTTCCATTTTATTGTGTCTATTAGGTATACAGGCAACAGATACAAATCCGTTACCCGCCCTCGTGTATTTAACTTTTATTAATCAATTAATAAATAAAGGAGTAAAGAAACAGATAAACCGTAGTGTTGATTTATCCGGCTACGCATGAATGAAATAGCCTTGGTTAACTGTGATTCTACCGTATTTTCAGAAAGATTGAGTTTTTCTGCAATTTCCTTATTAGTCAGCATATTCCGGCGGCTTAGTACAAATATCTCCCTACGGGCAGGGGGCAGTTGGTCTATCAATGAGTCAATGTATTCTTCCAGTAAGTGATAATCGACTTCTTTTTCAGTTGTGTTTTCTGTTGGTTCGGAGGCTATTACTTTTTCCTGATAAAGCTGTTCCAGCATTCTGTGCTGATAAATATTTACGAGTTGGTTTTTGGCTATTGTACAAAGGTAAGCTCCAAACGATTTTCCGGGATCAAGAGACTCCTTCCCTTCCCAAACCTTGATAAATACAGCTTGTACAATTTCCTCCGCCAAATAACTATCCCCTTTCGAAATACGCATAACAAAGTTATAGAGTTTACCGCTCCAAACAGTATAAAGATATTCAAAAGATGTAGTGTCTCCTTTCCTAAGATTACAGATGTGTTGTGATTCCTTATCCATAACGTATGCAGTTACCTGTGCAAAGGTAAAAGAATTATCAAATGACAAAACAAAAAACAGAAAAAAGGGTATCCGTCGGATACCCTCATCTTTCATTTTAGTAGTTATGGATTAAAAAAACTGTTTTTTGATCAAAGAATCAACGCTAGTACCGTTTTAACACCGGCAGAAGTATATTTTCCATGACCTTATATCCTTCCGCATTAGGATGTACCCCATCTCCGGAATACTTTTCAGGTAATCCATTCCGTTCGTCTGCCATTTTAGAGTGATAATCTACATAGGTAATTCTATTACGGTCTGCATATGCTTTAAGCATTTTATTCAGCTCGATAATTTTTTCCGCCGGCTTCAGTCCCTTATGCCAACTAAAATCATAAGCAGGTAAAACAGAACACAGAATCACATCTATCTTATGAAGTTTCGCCAATTCAATCATAGAAACAATATTTCCCTTGATATTCTCCAAAGAGATATAACCGTTATTCTCCGCAATGTCGTTAGCTCCGGCAAGGATTACTACCGCTTTAGGTTTAAGGTCGATCACATCTTTGCGGAAGCGAACCAACATTTGAGATGTGACCTGTCCGCTGATTCCTCTAGCTATAAACTCATTCTTCTTAAAGAACAACGAATCAGCATACCACCAACCTTCGGTAATCGAATTTCCTATAAACACGACTTTCGAAGGTGTTTTTACAGTCTTGTTCTGTTCTGCATACCGTTCGAAATTGGCCCAGTCGACTGCCTGTTGGCCAAATAATGAAGTTGTGGCCAATACACAAATACTTAGTATCAACCATTTTTTTACGTTTTTCATACTACTATTTTTATTAAGTTACGTTATTACTAAATTCAATCCTTGATGTGTTAACAATTAAAGTTTGGCTTTTTTTATTAGTAAATGATCCATCATTATATTATAATAATTATCATCATCACATAACCGATATATCACGAAATGTTTTCCATCGGCGGCATCTGTAAATGTATTACGTCCCGTTTCAGTATCTATGGCTATATTTACACGTTTGAAACCTAACCGGTTAATTTTTCCGCAAGCATACCCGGCACACCATACTCCAAAAGGGTCCCAAGCATGACGACCGTTTTGAGTCCCGAACGCGACCAATGAACGAGTTACAATATCCCTCTTATCTATATCCACAGCCTGTAATTGACCACCGCACCTGAGCATTCCCCCCACTTCATTTGTAAAAAATAGTATCGGATAAGGCCAGGTCTTACTTACATAATCAATAGCCAATCGGGCTTCCTTAGTAAAGAAAAAATTATTACAACGCCCTTCGGGATAAGTTCCACCGACGATATACAACTGTCCGCATTTTTGTTTTACTAACTCAAGCCCCGACAAATCAGAATATTCATCCGGTTGGCTTTTCAACAGGGCTTCTATATTTGTCGTATACCCGGTAGTGACAATATCCACAGGCGTATTACTTTCTGACAATATCTTTCTATACATTTTTACAGCTTCATACGCATTTACATTACCATCGTTATATGCTGCCATCAAATCCCAATAAGGGGATTCATCCGGATTGTTTGCCATACTTTTTCCGATCAATACATCCGGTTTATTTTCATATAACAGGAAACCTCTCAATGCTTCCAGATTATTCTTTCCGACTATTGAATATGCGACACCCTTTAAATCGATAGTCCCATCATCATCAAGTGCCGTTGCAATCCTTACCGCACATACATCATCCACATCCGTACACATATCGACATCCAATATCATTTCCTTTCCGGGAGTGGTATTCAGATACAGCTCATCCACGTTTCTGTCTTCCTGCCGGTTCTCGTATGTCTTACAACCGGTCAAAAAGATGACCAACAAAATTATTTTAAATTTATCTTTCATCTCATATTTCATTTTTTATCCACTCACTGCCGGAAGATAATTGATATTAAGGCAGACAGAACGCAGATTACGGCAAAGTTATTTAATAAAATAAATTTGCGTTTATCCGCGTCATCTGTTCTGTCTGCGTTCTTTTACATGATCTTAGAATTTAAAGGTATATATTTCTTTATTTTTTACAGTCTATATCCAAAATGGTACCTTCAATATTACGATGGCCATTTTTATTATAATAATAAACTACAAGAACTCTATTATCTTCCAGCATAATCGGCCAAGGATAACCTAAATCCGGTCCATCACCATCATCACGAAGTATAAATTCTTCGGAAATGGCATAATCCGTACATTCTGCATTCAAAATTCTTGCCCGGATGCCAAAAGGCTTGTGACGATAGCCATATGTCAACAACACACGATTATCAGGAAGCCTCAGAGCCGCCAAAGGATGCCCCTGGAATTGCATTGATTTCCATTCGAAAGTCTTTCCTCCATCGGTCGACCTGGCAATACATGCATGATCATACAAAGTAGTCCGTAGAAAACCGACTATATCTCCCTTCGGTGTTTCATAAACGGAAGCTTCATTGAATGCAACACTATCATCGGTAGCAACCAGTCCGGAATACTGCCAGGTTTCGCCTTTGTCCTCAGATACAAGCAAATGATTACTGGTTTTTCCTAACGGGGCAGGATCATGACCAGCCACAATCCAATAAATCTTGCCGTTTTTACCTTCGCACATGGCCCCTCTGTTATAAGTCGGCAGAGGCTCTCCCGTTGCGCTGATATAAATTTCCGAATCCAGCGTTGGAGGAACAATCGGATCTTCCCATGTTTTCCCCTTGTCAAAAGACCGCAAGATATATCCTCCTAAAAATGCAATTTCACCACCATGCCAACTCTCATGCAAAACAGGTTTTCCTAAATTGTCTATACCCTCCTGAGAGGAAAAAGCCCAGCCGTAACTGGCACAAAGCAAAGTTCCATCCTTTAATTGCAATAAACAAGGGTCCTGTGAACCACCAAAAGGATGGGCGTAGATTAACTCCGGATCTTTCGTCCAGTTTTCACCATCATTCGAATGAACCTGCACCAAATAGCTGTTAGGATCGACATGCGCATTCCCTGGTTCACCAAAAACTCTTCTGTCCGGTGCACGCCGGAATGCCACCGTATACTCATTGGGCCCCAGCTTTACAGCCGAAGGAAATGTTGCATGAAATTTAGGATCTTCATAAATAACCACATCTTTTACTTTTCGTATCTGTGGCTGTGCTGCCGCTTGCTGTCCCTGAGGGACATTACAACCTAAAGCATTCCAAAACTCATTCTCCATTTTCTCCGCATCGATATTCGTGTATATATCGACCTTTCTTTTGGTTGTGCCCGGAGGCGTATCTACCATCTTTTCTTCCGCCCATTTCGGATTTGTGATCGCATAAACAAGAGCTACATCCCACATGGTCCAGGAAGAAGTCATATTGTCTCCAATCCTCTTTCTCCACCGATCCGCTATAAAAGTTCCTATACCTTCCACCTTTTCAAGCTTATTGATCGAATGGGCATTATGAAAACGCAGTAATCCGCTTACGTTATTAGGCATAATATGAAATTCCAAATCTTCTGCATCGCAAAGAAGATCAAAGGCCTCCAAGTCATTAGCCACATTAAATTCATGTTCGCCTATCCATACATCCTTTTCAAAATCATAGGTTTGCCCAAGCCAGTAAAGCGCTATCTTTTTAGCTATTTCAGGCTTCACCATTACAGCAGATGCCACATTCGTTAGGGCTCCGGTACTGATGATTGTCAACTTTTCTCCCGGAGGCAAGTCTGATGCTTTGCGGATAATAAAATCCGTTGCCTCACTTCTGCGAGGGTTGTTTTCAGGACTCCCTTTTTTATAAACGATCTTCCTCTCACTTCCCACGGGTAAGGGGAGGTCTGTCCGGTCTAATAACTGCACCAATACGGCATTCATCAGCCAACTGGTATAGGCAGAATTATCATTCCACCAAGGATCATGTCCTTCCCGCACCGTATTATTCCTTCCATCCCATTGCGCAGCAGTCATTCCGATGACTTCCAGCTTAGGCGACTTCAAAGCAGCAGCGATTGCAAGCAAGTCATCCAGCTCATTATCCGTATCGGCATCAATAATCACGTTTCGTACTTGAACATGCTGGGGAAGTGATGTATTTTCCCCAGCATTCTGTTCTTGTTTACAACCAAACAGACCAATACCAATACTTATTATTACACTAACAAGTAAATATCTCATCCCTATATTCTATATTTCAAGAGAATCAGTCTCCCCAACCAGGAGTCTGTCCGACTTGCGGTTCACGAGTCAATACAGTCAAGCTAAGCGGCCATAACAACATGTGATCCTGCCCTTTCTTATTATTCAATGAAGGCACTATATCAAATGCTTTTCCGAATCGTATGAGATCCCACCATCTTTTTCCTTCGAACACCAATTCCAGCAATCTTTCTTTCAGAATCTCGTCGTCATTCAATTCTTTAGACCGGTTCACAAAGATGTGTTTGTCAAAATTATCACCATACGCTCTCTTTCTGATCAGGTTCATCTCTTCAGACGGATCCTGTCCCAATGCATTCTTGGCTTCAGCCTTCATAAGCAGCACGTCTGCCAGGCGATATAAAACGAAATCACTCCTGAAATACCTCTGACCATTTTGTACGACACCCCGCCCTTTACGAATCAAAGCCGGATACTCCATCTCATTATCTTCACCATATCTCAACCCATCGACAAAAGAAGCCTCTTTCCGGCTATCGTCATCTGTAAATTGATTTTTAACCAAATCGCTTACAGTCCAAGCCATACCATTCCCGGTAGTACCTATCACCTCTCCGCTAATCGGATCTATCATACCGCCGTCTGCTCCGGAATAGTTATCCTTAAAATAATTCTCCCCACCATCATAAATAGTGTTTGCAATAGACATGATTATCTCCTCATTGCTTTTATTACCAAATTCAAACAGATCGGCAAAGTTCGGAAGCAACGCCACATCAGCCTTCAGCACTTCATTGCAAGCCGCCAAAGCAGTCTCCAGATCGGCATTCCCTCCGCCGCACCGTTTGGCTGTCCACAAATAAACATCGGCCTTCAAGGCATTGGCAAACGGCTGGGAGAAACGGTTTCTGGAGGCCCAGAAAGTATTGTCCTGGAACAAAGCGATCGCATTATCCAAATCCTCTTTTATCACTTTGAAAACCTCTTCCACTGTAGCCCGGCCTTTATGTACGGTTTCCGGATTGTAACCTTCGGTGGGCTCTACCCGGAGCGGAACACCGCCCCAGGTTTTAACCAACACAAAATACAGATAAGCCCGCAATGAATAAGCCTCTGCTAACAAGTTATTTTTTGTGGCCTCAACCGCATCGATACGAGGTATATATTTAATAAGCAGATTCGCCTCATTGACAATCTTATAGAGTGAAGTCCAGTCGGGACCCGGTAATTCCTGGCTCAACGTATTTTTATAATACCGCTCATAGATATCCCCTGTGACTGCCCTCGTAATCACATCACTTCTGGATTCTCCCAACGTAAACAACTCACCGCACGACATCGACCTGAGTTGTACATACGAATGCGTCAAGACCCCTGTTGCATCATCTTGATTCGTCCAAAAAGACTCGTTTGTAATAGCACTCTCAGGCTTCTGGTTCAAAAGATCCCCACATGATGAGCAAAATAACAGAACAAACAGGCATATAAATAAATTACTATACTTATTCATAACTTATCGAGTTTTACGAAATTAAATTAAAATGTAGCAGATACGCCGAAAATCACATTTCTGGGAAGAGGATAACGCCCTGAATCTTTTCCTCCGAACTCGGGATTCGCACCCGAATATTTCGTGAAATAATGAAGGTTGTTTCCGGTTACATTCACTTTCAGGTTCTGAAAAATTCTACTCATCATACCTGTAAGCGGCAGTTTATAACCCAACGTAAGCTCTCTGATGCAAAGGTAATTACCCGATTCATAAAATTCAGAGTTCATCATACCCAATCCATACCAATCGCCACCTCTCCACAAGTTATAATCTTCATTCGGTATATACACCGGCAGTGCTGCCACGTCACCTTGCTTTTTCCAGCTCTTGTCGATCATTTCCTGCGGTATATTGAGGTTACCTGCCCAGCGTCCACAAAGGAAAATCTTCTGTTCGTTAAAGATAGTATGTCCGGTCATATAGTCCATACGCAGGTACAAATCGAAATTCTTCCAACTCCAGGAGCTTGAAATACCGCCTGTCCACTTCGGATAGGTATTACCCATGTAACAAATATCTTTCTCATTGATTTCGCCATTACCATCGGCATCATACCAGCGGGTATCACCACCGTATTTGGTCTTATCTTCATACGGGTCCATCATATCAACCACGGGGTCGGCCTTCGCTTCCTCATCGGTAGCATAGATTCCCAACGACTTCCAGGCAAAAAGATCACCGATCCGGCCACCTTCCTGAAGACCACCTACCCAGTCGTAGTCATTGATTTCCGGATTCCAGGCATAATAACCTCCTACCCGGTTTCTTTCCACACCGTTTTCCGGAAGTTTACGAATCTTGGTTTTCACATGAGAGGCGTTGAAACCTAACTCCCACTGCAATTCGGATCTTTTCGGCATTACCTGCACCTTTACCTCTACTTCGATACCACGGTTGTCCAGACTACCGTAGTTAGTGGTAATCACATCAAAACCGGACGACAAAGGCATAGGCAGCTGTGTAATCAAATTATCGGTCCTACGACTGAAATAATCGAAAATAACATCCACGCGTTGATCGAACAAACCGACATCCACACCGACATCGAACGTTTTAGATTCTTCCCATTGCAAATCTTCATTCGGCAAAACCGTATTCGCAATTCCGTTTACCCACATATACCTTCCCTGGCCAACAGAGTATTCGCCCTGTGCCGTATACGGTCCCATGCCGGTAATATTACCATTGACACCATAACTACCTCTCAGTTTTAAACGGAAAGCATCCGCATCCATATCTTTCCAGAAATCTTCTTCATGCACATTCCATCCGATAGAAGCACCGGGGAAGAACCCCCATTTATGCTCTCTACCCAGCATAGAAGAAGCATCGTAGCGGGCATTCACCGACAACAAATAGCGCTGTTTGTAGTTGTAATTGATTCTTCCGAAATAACCCAACATAATCTGTTTCGACAAATTGCTGGTCATATGCTTGTAATTGGAAACCGCGTTCAACGTCGGAATCAAGTCGGTCAACGCACCATCTCCACTGGCCGACATGCCATAGCTCGACTTGAAATAGTAGGAATAACCGGCCATGACATTCAGATGATGATCCGTAAAATCTTTATTGTATGTTAATACGGCATCCGCCTGTGTCTGCCACCATTTAGAATAACTGGCACTAGCCGGGCGTACTGTATTCACGTTGTTCACACCATCCTTGTAAGAAGGGGTAAAGGAATATGTATCCAAAGCTTCTTTCCAAATAGAGAATGACGGCGCGAATGTCAGGCCCGGAATAATCTCCCAGTTTCCATCGAAGATGAACGTGATATTCTCATCGCTATTCTTATTGGTATTCCGATGCAAATGATAAGCCGGGTTTCCGTTCCCTTTGATACCGGGAGAAAGCGTACCGTCTTCGAAAGTATATTTCGTTGTCGGCGCCTGTCCGATGGCACGAGCAAAGATACTTGTTTCATTCACACCGTTATTGGTATACTTACTATAGGAAGCACGTCCGCCGATCTTCAGGTTAGGACGCAGCTTCACTTCTCCACCCAGGTTGAATGTCAAACGATCATAGTATGTAGTGATAACGGTACCCTCATTCTTCATATAGCCTGCACTGGCATTGAAAGTAGCTGTTTCGGAACCACCCGAAACGTTGACATTATGATTATGTGAAACGGCTGTACGGAACAACACGTCCTGCCAGTCTGTCCCTTTGAAGATGATGGTTTTCGACGGATCGATCGGGTCGGGCATACTTTCCCATCCTTCGTTCAATTTATGTTTGTTTTCCGGAGTCAGATATTGTGTTGTATAAGTTGTATTCGCTGTCAGGTCGTTACCCGTACCGGCACCTGTGGCCGTATAAAGATCATTCAGGCCGAATCCCCAGCGCTGATCGGCAATCTGATGTCCGATACGGCTATAATAGATATAGTCGCGGGCAGATGCCATATCATATCTTTTTCCTACCTGGGAAAGTGTAAGGTCGTATTTATAAGTGACACTGGTTTTTCCGGCTTTACCTGTTTTTGTTGTAATCAGAACGACACCGTTTGATCCGCGTGCACCATAGATGGCAGTGGATGCGGCATCTTTCAATACCTGCATAGACTCGATATCATCCGAATTAATACCATCGATGTCGTTACGGATCACACCGTCCACGATATAGATCGGATCAGCACCATCGGGGCTGTTGATTGAAGTACCGCCACGCACGATGATACGGGGGTTTGCACCCGGCTGTCCGGTAGTAGACTGTACTCTGACACCGGATACGGTTCCTTGCAACGCTGTAACAAGGTTTGAATAAGGTACGCTCTCAAGCGCTTTCGTATCCATCTTGGAGACAGAGGTAGTCAATGTAGCCCTTGACTGTGTGCCATATCCAACGACAACGACTTCATCCAGGACTGTATTTGGCTCCAAAATGACATTGAATATTTTCTTTCCGTTCACAGCCACATCCTTTGCTTGCATACCTACAAAAGAGAACTGCAATACAGCATTCTTAGGTACACCACGCAACTCAAAACGGCCGTCCAGGTCGGTAATGGTACCATGCGTCGGATTATCCTTCTCCACAACAGTTGCTCCGATAACAGGTTCTCCTGCTTTATCCTGAACAACGCCTGTCACATCGATGCGCTCTACCTGCGCAACCGCGGGCAGTTGGACGGAATTCGACTTGTTTTTCGCTACAACGCCGATGAACACCTGGCGGTCGTCGATCGAATAAGCGTTTCCGGTTTGCAGCAACACTTGATCGAGTATTTTGTCGATCGTCTGATCTTTCACATTAATACTGACCTTTTTCTTTAGGTTAACAGCTTTGTCACTATAGAAAAAAACATATTCGCTATTTTTTTCTATCATTTTGAATACTTCTTCCAGGGTATTGTTGTCTGCTTCCAAGGTTAACAAAGTGGACTGCGAATAACTGCTTGCAGCATTCGCGAAACATATACCTGCTATGAAGAATAGGTTTATCAGTTTCATAATCCGAATGAATCTACTAAAAACGGCATGCGTATGGCTGCCTTTTAAATTATTTATCATACATTTGTATTGATTTAAGTTGATACTCTGTGAAATTTTCAATTTGAATTATGCCGGATAATGTAGGGGTATGTTATCCGGTTTTTTATACTCATTACTCCATAGGCTTGCTGTTTAAGGGGGTTACGCTAAAATAATAGCAATCATCTTGTTTCACGAACTTTACGGGAATCATCTTGGTTAATCCGTTCAAGACTTTTTCCATATCATCCTTCAAATCCAGTTTACCCGAGCAAGTCAGGCGTTCCAATTCCGGCTCCCATTGGATCGGTTTTCCATAATAATCCGACAATCGCTGCAATATGACGGATAGACGTTCTTTTTTATATTGCAACAAACCATCTTTCCAGGATATATAATCATATACATCTACAGTCTGAATATCCACATCGCCGGCCGATGTACACCGGAACCGTTGATTGGGAATCAACTCGGCTTTCCGGCCTGCTTCCGTGCGGACATGTACGGAACCTGTCACCAATACGACATCATCCGTCTCTTCATGACCATACGACTTGACATTAAAGGAGGTTCCCAACACCTCGACAGCCATCCGGTCTGTTTTCACAACAAAGGGATTGCCTTCGTTGCGGGTTACGTCGAGAAAGACTTCGCCATCTACATAGATCTCCCTCTTATCGCCTTTGAACGAGACGGGAAATATGACATGCGACCCGGCATTAACCCAAAGTTTGGTGCCGTCGGACAGCAACAAGGTGGAATGTTTGCCTTTAGGCACGATTAACTGGTTATAGGTAACTGTCGCCTCTTTTTCTTTTTTATCGCCAACTGCCTTTTTATCCTTATTTCCCTCCATTACCGTTTGGGAATTGACCTTGATTTGTCCTTTATCGTCGTATTTGACATCTGTATTGTCTTCTTCAAATCTCATTTGTTTGTTGTCCGACAACACCAGGCAAATGTCTGATCCGGGCTGTACATTCTTCTCCTTTTTGAAAGCGGCAATCATATCAATCATATTATCTCCCTGCCGGTTGCTTTCATAAAAGAAATAGAACGATACACCCAACAAAATGAATACACATGCCACGGCCGAGAAGCAGGCGGCATAAAGCGTCCGTATTTTTTTCTTCAGAGAACTTTTATTTTCTATTTCTATTTTACTCCACAATGCTTCTTTTTCTTTACGAAGGAGTTTTTCTTTAGGAGAGTGTACTACCTCGATAAAAAAAGCCGCTTCTTCAAAATCCTGTGCCGACAAGTTGCCTCTTTGTATCAGAAAATCCCAAAACTCGCGGCTCTCCTGTGTAGGATGCAAGATAGATGATATGAAATAATCATCCTGCAATAATTCATCTACTGTATATTTCTTATATTTCTTCTCCATCTTGTTAATCCAATAATCAATTTATCAAAAACGAACAAATATATCATTATGCATGAGTTCTCTTATCTTCAGGATAGAGCGATGAACCAGGTTACGTACAGATTGATTGTTCATGTGCATCAGTTCTCCTATTTCATCGTACGACATCTCTTCTACATAGCGATAATAGATCACTTCGTTTTGCTTGGGCGACAAGACCTGCAAAAGTTTTTTCACCCTGGCAACATTATTACTAGCAGTCTCATTTTTCAGAAACTGGTCTTCTACGGAATATTCCGTTTGAAAAACAGGTTCTATTGTCTCTATCTGATAATATTCAACACTTTTTTTGAACAGATCGAACAGTTCATTTTTCAACGATACAAAAAGGTAACTTTTTATATTATTTACTTTCCTTTGTTTGGAACGATCTTTATATAGAGAGATAAAAACCTCCTGAATACAATCTTTAACCGACTCGCGGTTGGTGGTAAAGTGCATGCCGTAGGCGAACAAGTCGTCTATATACAGGTTGTACAACTCTGTATATGCTCGGTCGTCGCCTTTAAGAAAGCGCTTCCATAGACTATCTATGTGCATCTGGTCGCTCATTTTCCTTTATTTATTATACAGACTTTAATATTAAAAAATTGTACTCAATTTCTTACTGAAATTTTTCAAATTTTATTTCCAAGAAGGAGAATTAGTCGGGGAACTACCTATATTACGCCATTCCTTACAAGTGGAACATCACTGAAGGCAGAACATACAAGAATGCAACCGATCTGTCACAGACCGGCTGCATTGGTTATCACACAATTCTATAGCATGAAAAAAAATGTAAAAATGTATTAGTCATGGTATATTTTATACATGTATAAATGTTTAATCGAATACCGGTATCTTCAATAACTCGCCGTCGTGCATGGCCGATTTGTGGGCAATGATACCAGGGATGGTGTAAGCCAGCGCTTCATGTACATCGACCCCGGGCTTGCGGTTTTCCACAAGCGAGCTGATGAACTCGTGGGTAATGAAACAATGCGAGTTGCCGTGTCCGCTGATATGGCTGATCTTTCCGGGCAGACCGGTCTTCCAGAAGGGCTTCATTTCGACAAAGTGCATTTCGGGTTCGTCGACAACGAAGCCGCCTTCGTCTTTGCCTTGCATTTCGCTGGCGACTACCTGATGCGAGCCCAGGCCTTTGTATTCGGAATAGTAGCTCATTTTGTCGCCATGCCACTGGCCTCTTTCAACACCTACCAGCGCACCTCGCCAGCATACTTCGCCCATGAAGGAGTTGCCCTTGTCGGTACGGAAGAGTGCCGTCTCATTCCAGAAGGGGTTACCATAAGGGTTGTTGTTCAACAGCGGGCTTCCATCGCCCCAACCGTTGCAGGCTACGCTTACGAGTCTTTCGCCGGTGACGGCGATCAGGAAAGAGGTAACATGCGTAGGGTATAGCATCGGCGGGAGGCCGTGTCGCCAGGTCGGTTTCTTGTTTTCGTCGAAATACAAGGTTTCCAGGCCGGGATGGTAGTAGTGGGCCGCACTGCTGAAGATGTTTCCGAACTTGCCTGCGCGATAGTATTCCTGTGCCATCATGGTTTCTTCGCGGTAGGTGGTTGTTTCGGCCATCATGTAGGTGAGCCCTGAACGCTTCACGGCTTCAAGCAACTGATGGCATTCTTCTTCGTTCATGGCGGCCGGAACGGCGCAGAGCACGTGTTTGCCGGCCTTGAGGCACTGGATCGTGTGGCGCACATGGTCGGGTGCCGGGGTGAAGAGGGCTACGGCTTCGATTTTGGGATCACGGAGCAGTTTCTCCAGCGATTCGTATGATTTTTTACATTGGTAGACTTCCATCAGTTTGTTTCTCCGTTGGGTGTCCAGATCGCTCACAGCTTCAACGATGCAGTTGGGATGTTCGTGGAAGAAAAAACCTAAACCGAAGTTGCCGCCAACTACGCCCAGACGGATTTTCTTATCCGAAGCGAGTGGCTTGGCAAATGCGAAGCGTGGCGAAACGCACATGGCTGCTGTGGCCAGTCCGAACTGGCTTATGAACTGTCGTCTGTTTATCTTTTCCATATTCTTTTATGTATTAAAAAATGTGTTTTAAATGGGTATTAAATAATTCGGTCAGCAATTAAAGTTTGGCTTTTTTAATTAACAGGTGATCCATCATGGCATTATAATAGTTTTTGTTATTGCATAGCGGATAGATGACGTAATGCTTTCCATCGGTTGCATCGGTAAATGTATTGCGACCCGTTTCGGTATCAATGAATATATTTACTCGTTTGAAGCCCAGCCGGTTGATTTTACCACAGGCATATCCGGCACACCATACGCCGAAAGGGTCCCAGGCAAGCCGTCCGGTATCGGTTCCGAAGGCGTATAAGGCACGGGTTACGATGTCTTTGCGTTCGGTGTCTACCTGTTGCAAGCCGGCGCCGCATACGAGCAATCCGCCTACATTGTTGGTGAAAAAGAGTATCGGATAGGGCCAATGCTTGCTGATATAATCTGCCGCCGTACGGGCTGCGGGGGCAAACCAGATGTTGTTGCAACGCCCTTCCGGATAGGTTGCGCCTACGACGTAGAGTTGTCCGCATTTTCTTTTGACGAGTTCCTGGCCCGTAAGCTCGGAGTATTCGTCTGGTTCACTTTTCAGCAGGCACTCGATGTTGGTGGTGTAGCCGGTTGTAACGATATCGACCGGGGTATCGCTTTCGGCGAGTATTTTGCGGTACATTTTTACAGCTTCGTAAGCATCCACCTTGCCATCGCTATATTCGGCCATCAGATCCCAGTAGGGTGATTCTTCAGGCGGGTTGGCTACCGCGCTTTTTCCTATCAATACATCGGGCTTGCCTTCGTGAAGGAGAAAACCGCGCAGGGCATCGAGGTTATTGGGGCCGTTTACGGAAAAGGCTACTCCTTGCAGGTCAATGATGCCGTCGTCGTCGAGTGCTGTTGCGATCCGCAGGGCACAAGCGTCGTCTACATCGGTACACATATCGACGTCGACGATCATTTTTTTATGGGGAGTCGTATTCAGGAAGAGTTCGTCCGGATTTCTGTTTATATTCAAATCCGTCTGGCTTCCGTCGGTTTGGCAACTACCCAACAGGATAGTTGCCAACAATAGTTTATATATGTGCTTCATGGTTTATACAAAATTTTAATTGCTTTTTATCCACTCGCCACCGGAAGGCGGAAGGTATTGAAAATCGATTGGGTACCAGCAGGTGGCAAATCCTTCTTTCAAGCGGTTGGAAAACACGAGGTCGAAAGAATGAACACCTTTTTCGAGGGCGATCTGCGTCTTCTGCTCATAAAAGCGGGAAGAGGTGGGATTACAGATTACTAGTCTTTCTGCAATCCACAACTCATCCGCGTTCGATTTAAAAGTGTAAATACCCGTCTCCGGTACTTCGATTTCGCCGGAATAGCATGCCAGTCCGGGGGTTTTGAAATCGAATTTATTGTTATTATATGCAGCAAAAGAGTTTATTATCGTATCTGTTTCGTATACTGCTTTTGCAAAGTCGTTATGATCCTTAAAAAGGCCGTTTGCCAGCCGGAGGTGGATTCGTCCGTTGCAGATACCGTCGACTGCGGGTCTGGGTGTTTGCTTGTCAACGTTTATGGTACGTATCGGACTGAGTTTGCCGCTTGCAGTCTTTGTACAGACTTTGAGTGTACACGGCTGGTGCAGTACTAACCGCTCCGGCAAAGAGAGAGCATGCATGTCGGGAGTTGATCCGTCTGTCGTATAGATCATAGGCAAGGAACGGCTGTTTTTAAATTCCAGCACGACAGAATCTCCGGTAAAGACTTTGTTGGTCGTCAATTCTCCTTCCGGAAGCGGAATGTGGTAATTGATGCCTTTCAAATCCAAACGGACCTGCATGTTTTCCAGACGGCGCAGGAAGTCGTCCCAGTTTTTCTTTTCGGGTGTTGTCCAGGCTGTTTCCGCCAAAGCCATGGTTCGGGGATAGAGCATGTATTCCAACAGTTCTCCGGAGGGTGTCCATTCGCTCCATAAGCATGCTTGGGTACCGATTACATGTTTTCTTTTGTCGGGAACCAACTCTTTTGGAAGCGGCTCGAAATCGTATACGTCTTTCAGGTAAGATTGTCCGCCCATAGCAGCCGGTTCTACTTCATCGGCGCCTTGTGCAGCACATAGGTAGAGACCGTCGGCCATGGAAGCCATAACAACGTCGTGGCCTGTGGCTGCTGCCTTGGCTCCGCATTCGGTGCCTTTCCAGCTCATTACGGTTGCATCTTCAGGCAATCCGCCTTCCAGAATTTCTTCCCAACCGATCATGCGTTTACCCAACGTACCGGAGATAAAACGCTCCATCCGTTTGATGGCATAGCTTTGCAATTGTTCTTCCACCGAGTGCTCCGGAGTTGGGCGGAGGTTCAGCCTTTTGGCTAATGCCTGGCAACGGGGACATGTTTGCCAATATCTCTTAACACATTCGTCTCCCCCGATGTGTAAATAGCGGGCTGGAAATAGTTCGGCTATTTCCGTCAATACATTTTCCATAAAAGTGAATACGGAGTCGTTGCCTACACAAAAGACATTCTCTTCATAGCCAAAGACCTGTTCACTTTTAAAAGGTCCGCCGCTACATGACAATCCGGGGAAAGGAACCAGGGCCGACAAACTGTGTCCCGGGAACTCTATCTCGGGTATCACCTCTATATGATGACGGTCGGCATAGGCTACCAGTTCTTTTATATCTTCTTTTGTATAATAGCAAGGACCGTATAACTCTTCATTATATGTTTCCTGTACGGCAGAATATTCAACCAGTTGCGGATACTTATCGATAGCGATACGCCATCCCTGATTATCCGTCAGATGCAAATGCAGGCGGTTCAGTTTAAGCATGGCCATCACGGATATCTGTTTTTTCAGTTCTTCCACGGTAAAGAAATGGCGGCTCACGTCTATCATCACTCCTCTGTAACTGAACCGTGGATGGTCTGCAATTCTAACAGCAGGAACAGATAGTTTCATTTTCAAAGGTTTCGCACTTTCGATTTCTGCCGGTAAGAGTTGGAAGAATGTTTGTATGGCATAAAACATACCCTTTTCTGTGGCGGCCGAAAGTGATATTTGCCGGTCGTCTACTTCTATTTCGTATCCTTCTTCTCCCAGGTTTTCATTCGTTTTGAACCTAATGCAATTATTGGAAGAGTTATCCGAAAAAGAGAGTTTATATCCGCTTGCTTCTTCCAGCTTATTCATTAATACAGAGGCTTCTTTTTCCCAATCACCATTTTCCAATGATAAAGTGGTCGAGTTGCTGACAGGAAAGACGCCTTGTCGAACTTCCAGCTGTAAGGGGTCCGGTATGATATGTATTCCGGAATTGTACACTTTATCTTCCACAGAAAGATGGCAGGATATGAAAGAATAAAAAAACAGATATACGAAGTATCTTTTCATTTTGAGTTATATCTTACATGTTAGGAGTTATAAAGCGGAGGGAGGTCTGTCGACCTCTCCCCCTCTTATTTTAAGCAGAAAATCAATATGCTATTTTTTCTTTGGGTCTACTTCCAGGATCGTACCCCCGATATAGCGCTGACCGTCGTCTTTGGTTATATAGTAAACGACCAGTACTTTGTTATTATCTAGCACAACCGGCCATGAATAGCCCACGTCTGTACCGGGTCCGTTATCATCACGAAGTATGATTTCCTCTGCGGTTGCAAAGTCTGTACATTCTGCATTTAAAATCCGGGCCCGTACGCCACAGGGTTTCTCCCGGTAACCGTATGTCAGAAACACGCGGTGGTCCGGTAGCCTTACAGCCGCCAGCGGGTGTCCGTAAAAACCCATCGGTTGCCATTTAAACGTTTTTCCACCGTCTGTAGAACGAGCGATGCAGGCGCGTGTTTCCGGGTTCTCGGTACGTATGAATGCGACTATATCTCCTTTAGGTGTCTCATAAACAGAAGCTTCATTGAATATGAATTTCTCATGAGTTGCCACGATACTTGCGTATTGCCAGGTCAGCCCTTTGTCGTCCGAATAAAGCAGGTGATTGGATGTTTTTGTAAGCGGATAGTCATCCATGGCAGCCACTACCCAAAAAATTCTTCCGCTTTTACCTTCATACAAGGCTCCTCTGTTATAGGCAGATAACGGGTTTCCCATCGGGTCTTTATAGATTCCATCTTTCACTGCGGTAGGATAGATCGGTCCTTCCCATGTCTTGCCATTATCAAAGGAACGCATAATATATCCGCCCATGGCTACCCATCCTCCTTCGTGATAAACAGGTTGTTTCAACTTCGCAATCGCATCCTCTCTGAGGTGTGTCCAACCGTAACTCGTACAAAGCAACGTTCCGTCTCTCAACTTCAACAGACAGGGATCCTGGGATCCGCCAAAAGGATGTGCATAAATTAATTCGGGATTTTTTGTCCAAGTTTCACCATCTTTGGAACGGACCATTACTAAGTAACTATTCAAATCGGTATGTGTCGGGTACGGCTCTTTCAACATGACCCTGTTAGGGGCACGGCGGAAGGCGACCAAATAATCATCACCGCTTTTTACAACAGAAGGAAATGCTACGTAAAACTGCGGGTCGTCGTATACAACCACATCTTTTATTTTTCGTACTCCCGGCTGTTTGTTCAACTCTTTTGCCAGTATATTGCCTGAAAAGCAGGAGAAAGCAAAGAGTATTATCAAAAATATTCTCATTTTTTTAGTATTTGTTTTGTATTATAGACTTCAATAATAAAATTTTGTACTCAATTTTTCTTTGAGAATTTTACTATTATTGGTCAGTTATCGTATCCCGGGTTTTGTTTTACCATGGGTTCTTTACTCATCAAATTATCGCTGATAGGGAATAATTTCAGATAATCTTTTCCTTTTTTATTCTGAAGAGACGGAACCAAATCGAACGCTTTGTCAAAACGTAATAAATCCCACCATCTTTTACATTCAAAGGCAAACTCCAACAAGCGTTCTTTCAGAATCACTTCATCATTATATTCTTTTGAACCGTTGACAAAGACATGTTTGTCGAAGTTTTCTCCATATGCTCTTTTTCTTATCTGGTTGATTTCATCGGAAGGATCCATGTCTAAGGCATTTTTCGCTTCTGCCATCATCAGGAGAACATCAGCATAGCGGTAAAGAATAACATGGCTCATAAAGTATCTGTGTCCGGATTCAACCAGTCCTTTCCCCTTCATACACACGCTTTGATAATATTCCCGGTTGCCAGCTTCGTCATAGGTATATATTTCATACAATGTGCCTGCCTTTCGGGTATCATCGGGATCATACGAGTCGACCAACAATTTCGTGGGGCAAGTAAGCGCCTGACCGCCGCCTGTCGGGAAAAGCATATTTCTGGTTTCATCATCGATATTTCCCGGAACGCCTGCCTGGATGATCCAAGTATGCCAATAGAAGTTATGATTTCTTTCGTCTTTCTGATAATGAGCACAAAATAGAAGTTCCGAGTTGAACTTATTGCTTACATCAAATATTTTACCGAAATCAGCGATCAAATCAACTCCCGGTTGCTTAACTTCCTTCAAAGCATTCAAAGCAATTGTGAAATCCTTTTCCCCTCCATTCAGCCGTTTTCCCGTCCAAAGATAAACATCACCTTTTAAAGCATTTGCCGCTGGTTTATTCCAATAGATTCTTCCACTGGCAGGCGCGCCGCTATTCGGATGGTCGGCAAAGAGTTCAATCGATTTATCGATATCACTTTTGATAAGTGTGAATACTTCTGCGACAGACGATCTCTCTTTGTAAAGCACTTTAGGGTCTGTACCCTCAACCGGTTCGGTACGGATAATCAAGTCTCCCCAAGAGCGGACCATTACATAGTAGGCCCAGGCTCTCATCACATAAGCTTGTGCCAAATAATAGTTTTTATCTGCCTGGGAATTAAAATTGACACCTTCCGCATATTTGATAATCAAGTTACACGAATTGATTAACGAATAGAAGGTTTTCCACTCAGCCCCGACCGTTGCGGAGGTAAGCGTATTATTAAAATAAATATCATACCCACCGGCACTACCTGCTGCATTCAAACCAGTTGTCTCGGCACGGGATTCGCCCAATAAAAACAATTCTTCGTCAACTTCTCTCAAGTGAGTATACATTCCCTGAATTGCAGCCTTGATATCTTCTTCTGTTTTCCAAAACGAATTGCCACTGATTACACTCGGTAGTTCTACATCCAGCACATCACAACTTACTAACGAAGTAAACAAGACGGCTATTATTGCGTTTCTAATTATTCTGATTCTATTTTTCATAACGTCATGTTTTTAAAATGTAAGATTAGCTGAAAAAGTCACGTTTCTAGGCATTGCATAGCGCCCGTTATCGGTTCCTCCATCTTCAGGGTTCAGCCCCTTATAACTTGTAATATACAAAAGGTTGCTACCTGTTACGGATACACGTACATTACTGATTCTCGCTTTTTTAAATATCTCAGGCAAGAAAGAATAAGAAAGAGTCACCTCACGGAAACACAGGAAATTACCCTTTTCGTAATACATTGATCCGGGTCTTGCTCCCGTTGCATTACACTGAGTAAAATTACCTCTGTAAAAACGAGGATAATCCGTCACATCTCCTTGCTTTTTCCAGGAGTATTTTACAACATCCTGCGTCATATTATTGCTTCCGAACAAAGTATAATCCATAAACATCCTCGCCCAGTTATAAATCGTATGTCCGGCTGTATAGTCTGCCCTTACATAGAAGTCGAAACCACTGAACGACAAATTACTGGAAACACCGCCCGTCCATTTCGGATATTGATTTCCTATATATATCCGGTCTTTCGAATCGATCTTACCGTCACCGTCTGCATCCAACCAATTTACATCACCTCCAAACTTTGTTCTGTCTTCAATAGTTATAAGCATGTCTTGCGGAGCTTTGGCTGCCTCTTCATCGGTTGAATAAACACCCAATTGTTTATATCCGAACATATCTCCCATAGTTCCTCCCTCCTGCAAGCCACCTTGCCAGGTATGTTGTTTTTTGGATGCATCCCATACATATTCACCTCCAATACGATTGTTTTCCACACCGTTTTCCGGTAATTCCAAAATCTTGTTCTTTACCCTCGATGCGTTAAACCCGATCGTCCAACTGCCATCTTTCCCAAAACGGAGTACTTCAGCATTGATTTCCAGTTCTACACCTTTATTCTCGAGGCTTCCCAGATTAGTATAAACCTCCCCCAGACCTGTAGATGGCGGCAACGTAAGCATTGTAATCAAATGATCGGTCTTTCTTCTAAAATAATCAGCCGTAATATTCAGTCGGCCATTCAAGAATTTAAAATCACCACCGATATCGAATGTCTTCGAGCGTTCCCATTTCACATCATTATTTGCCGGGATACTGATACGGATAGCAGGATTTCCGAAAAATGTCTGTCCCACACTATAATTACCGTCAGCGGCCCAATCGGCAAGTCCGTTGATATTACCGTTCACACCATAGCTGGCACGCAATTTGGCTTTCACGATTTTCTTCAGTCCGTCCGGATAGAAATTTTCCTGGTCAATATGCCAACCTCCCGAAACTCCCGGGAAAAATCCGTATCTGTTATTACGTCCTAAGTTAGAGGCGCCATCATAACGGGCGCTAAAGGTCAACAGATATTTGTTTTTGTAATTGTAATTAATTCGTCCGAAATATCCCATCATCTTATGCGTAGTACTCGAACTTGAAGCCTTGGTTCTTTCCGCAATACCGTTCACAGTCGTAATATTATCCGTAGCCCCGCCTCTACCGGCAGCTTCGATCGAATCGATAATACGTTCCGTATAATTCAATCCTAACATGGCAGAAAAATTATGATCTTCCCAAAACGTCTTCGTATAGTCCAGTACAGCGTCTGCCTGATAATGCGACCATTCGGTATGATAGGCAGAAGCCTCTCTCGTTTTTATCTGTTGACTCGGTCCATTCCAATACGCCGGCATAAAACGGTTTTTATCGGTATTCGTTTTATACAAGGCGATTTGAGGTTTGAAAGAAAGTCCCGGCAAGATCGTCCAGTCCGCACCCAACGACAACGTATAGTTCTCCGATTTATCCGTATATTTCGCAATCGACATAGAATATAACGGGTTACTCATCCCCCATTGCGCACCGGGAGCATACGAGCCATCCTCAAAATAAATCTTGGCAGTCGGGGCTAAACTAGCATTTCTGAAAAATGAAACATCGGTGCCGAAAGGCGATGAATGCGTTCTTGTATTGGAATAATACACTCTTCCCGTAACGTTCAAATTATCCAAAACCTTTACTTCGCCATTAATATTGAAAGAAAAACGATTATAATCCGTTGCACGCAATGTACCTTCGTTTTTCAGATAACCTATACCGGCCAGGAATTTTGCCCGTTCGGAACTACCACTCACTTCGGCGTGATGGTTATGTGAAAAGCCAGTGCGATAAGCCAAATCCGACGTCTTATTATCCTGGAATATCAATGTCTGAGAAGGATCTACAGGATCCGGCATGCTTTGCCAACCCTCATTCAGTTTATGTCGGTTCGAATCATTCAGATACTGTGTGGTGAATGCTGTTTGATTGGTTAAATCATTTCCCGTACCATAACCATGTGCCATCCCTAATTCGCTGCTTGCATCCGGGAATTTATCCTGCATGATCATACCCGTACGATGCATAGTCAGATAATCTTTAGCATTCGCCATCTTATATTTCTTCCCTATCGTTGATATGGTAAAGTCATATGAATAAGAAACCGAAGCCTTACCAGCCTTAGCCGACTTAGTCGTTACGATAACAACACCGTTCGAACCTTTCGCTCCGTAAATGGAAGTAGACGCAGCATCTTTCAATACTTGTATAGACTCGATGTCATTACTCGACAAATGATTGATGTCGTCGCGCGTAATACCGTCGACCACATATAAAGGAGCAGCCCCGTCCGGGTTCTGAATAGAAGTACCGCCACGTACAACAATACGGGGAGCTTCACCGGGTTGTCCGGAAGTACTTTGCACCCTCACACCGGAAACCGATCCTTGCAAAGCAGACGCCAGATTACCATAAGGCACGCTTTCCAACACCTTATTATCAACCTTTGAAACAGATGTCGTCAACAATTCACGTGATTGCGTACCATATCCGATCACGACTACTTCATCCAAAGCCTGCGAATTTTCCTTTAGAGTAATATTAAACTGGTTTTTCCCTCTAACGGATATTTCCTGACCGTCATATCCGATATAGGAAACTAGCAAACTACTGTTATTGCCTACTTTGAAAGAAAATCGACCATCCATATCCGTAATAGTTCCGTTAGTCGTTCCTTTCTCTGAAATATTGACACCGATAACAGGTTCGCCTCTTTCATCAACAACAACTCCGCTAACTTCTTTTTTTCCTGTCGATTTCGGAGTTTGCACAGAAGAAACAGTTATCAAAATTTTATTACCCGATATCTGATATTGAAGATTTCGTTTCGATAGTATATCAGTCAAAACACTTTTCAGTGACCGTTCTTTCACTGATACTGTAACGGGGGCTTTTCCCACAAGATCAGCATCCCGATAAGAAAAACGGTAAGTTGATTGCTTTTCTATTTCTTGAAAAAGACGAGGCAATGTGACATTCTTTAGTTTCAGGTTAACATTACCTGTTTGCGCATTCGCTGGTATAGTTGTTAAAAAGATAAAACTTAGTACAAGTAACAAGTTTGTTACACAAAAATTCGTACTTTTACATCTTAACTTAATTAAGTGTTGAATAACATTCATAATAAAAAATTTAAAGTTGACTTTTAGTTTTTTTACTGCTATGCCATCACATAGCTTCGCGAAACTGAATTCGACGATTTATCCGGAGAGCCTGCCCGCTTTCCGGATATTTTTTCTCTTTCTTATGTTTTCATAATGCTTATTTTTTTAAGGTTAACACTCTATTTATTTGTCGCAAAAAGTTGAACTTCATTCCCTTTTATTTTGTAATCAAAACCATAGTGCACTTTCAATATATCTATAACCTCTTCAATCTCTTCCTTATCAAACACACCGGTATAGGTATCCTTAACAAGTGAGGAATCCATAATTTCAAAAGAGACACCATATTTCCGCCCTATTCTCTTTAATACTGCATCCATCGATTCAGACCTGAACACCAGTTCTTTACTTACCCAAGCAGTTTCCAATACATTCGAAGTCGTTATTTTCTTCATTGTCCCCGTTTTTTTATCATAAATGACTTTCTCGTTAGGAACTACATTCAGCCTCTCAAAAGGTGGACGAACAGAAGAAACAGTAACACTCCCCTGCACTAATGCCATTTCCAATATATCCTTATTTGAATAAGCATATACATTGAACGAAGTACCCGTTACTTCAATATCCATAAATTCGGTATTCACTACAAATTTCTTTTGCACGTCTTTTTGTACATCAAAATATCCTTCACCAGAAAGAGATACACGCCGGTCTTTTTTCCCAAAATCCTGTTTATAAGAAAGTATAGACTCTGAATTAAGCTTTACAGCTGTTCCATCCGGTAAAGTAATTGAAACCCGCTCTCCTTTTCCGACTTTAACTTCCATGATTCGGTCCGCCAACTGAGTAATTTCACGGTTATCTACATATAAATAAACTGACAAGCTTCCCATAATCAGAAATGCTATAGCCGCAGCAATTTGTCGCCAGTTAAATTTTCTAATTTTAGGAGCTGGTATTATGTTCATCTCCTGCCGGATACGAACCAATAAACTTTGGGCATCTTCAGACGATAAACTTCCGTTATTATCCCAACTATTCCAACTATCAAGCAATACAGGGAAAAGTTCCTCATCCGAATGATTATTGATTTCTTTCCTGAGTTCACGAAATTCTTTCCGACTAATTTGTTCAGTCTGATATTTCGTTAACCAATCTTTCAAATTTCTATATAATGATGTACTCATAAGCTGGAAATTTCGTTCGTTTATGAGTAATATCCTGAAAGGTTAAATTTATAACATACGCTTCTGCATGCTATAAAACATATTTTCAGAAATAAATCGTGAAAAGTATAAATAAATAGGAATAGTTGGATAATTCGTTGCGCAACACTTTCAATGCAGCTGAAAGTTGGTTACGCACCACTTGCTCCGTTATAGATAGCCGGGAAGCGATTTCTGTAACGGAAAGATTATATTCCTTATTCAAAACAAATATCTCCCTTTGCCGGGGTGTCAGTTTTTGTTTGGCAGCTTCCAACTCTTTTAGAAAAAGGTCGAAATCATATTTAGCTTCTACATCATCAGTCGAAATAAGTTCTTTTTTAAAGTCCAGGTAATCCTCCATCTGGGGATGATTCAACTGACGACGAAGTTCTTTCAATAAAAAATGATAGGAGATAGTAAATAAATAAGCCTTAAAAGAGGCATCCGGATTAATACTCGTTCTATTAGACCAGATCTTTACAAATGTTTCCTGCACGACATCTTTCGCCGCACTGTCTGATTTCAAATAAGAGAACGCAAAATGGTAAAGTCTGGAGGCCCATAGGTTGTACAGAGCATTAAAACTAAACTCTGATCCTTCGGTTAACTCTTTTAATAATCTCCTTTCCTCTAGCATGCTTTCTCCATTTCCATATTAACGGTCACAAATATATAAAATAATAAACTTCATTCATCGGCAAATCAATTTATTGCATGTTCTTCTGGCAGTAAAAAAGTAATTTAAGCATGTAAATGAAAAAAGGATACCCCATGCTGTGAGATATCCTTTCTTCCATATTTTACTTCAACATTATTTGCTGAAATCCCTCGGAGCCGGAACCGGAGCCAACGGTTTACGGTTCTGAAGGTCTTTCATTACTTCTTCGATAGCCTTGTTCAGTTGCTGGTCTTCGCCATTCCATTCCTTAATAGGATCATTGTCGATCAGGATATCCGGGTCGACACCATGGTTTTCGATAATCCACTGGCCCGTCTTCGGATCATAGCTGGTGAAGAAAGGTACACGGATATCTGTTCCGTCCATGTAAGGCAGTGGGCCGCTAATGCCGACGATTCCCCCCCAGGTACGGGTTCCGATCAGCTTACCCAGTCCCAAAGCACGGAATCCCCAGGGGAACAGGTCGCCATCCGATGCAGAATATTTATTGATCAAACAAACCTTCGGACCTACCTGTACGGCATCCGGAACAGTACCGATATGGTTCGAACCACGACGCATGGTCAGACGATACGGTTCGCGGGAAAGACGTTCCAGAATCATCGGAGATACATTTCCACCACCATTGGCACGATCGTCGATGATCAGACCTTCCTTATCCAGCTGAGGATAGAAATAACGGGCAAATTCATTTAATCCGTCTACGCCCATATCCGGAATATAGATATATCCTACACGGCCGTTAGTCGCTTTATCCACTTTCTTGATATTATCCTGTATCCAGTTGTAATGATACAACGAATATTCTTCAGCCAACGGACAGATCACTATTTTACGAGCTCCCCCCAATTCAGGCTTGCTGTTCAATGAAAGTTCTGTCGGGATACCGGCTTTACCGACTAATAAGGAATACATATCCTTTACACTGTTAGTCGGAATCCCGTCGATTGCAACGATAAACTCTCCGGCTTTCGCCTCGATACCCGGTTCTGTCAATGGAGAACGCAGGTCTTTACTCCAGGATGCTCCCGGTAATATCTTTTCCAGACGGAAGAATCCACTCTTGTCACGTGAAATCTCAGCACCCAACAGACCGGTCTGTACACGTTTCGGACGATCTGTTTCACCAGGATTCACGTAGGCATGGCCGCAGTTCAGTTCGCCGATCATTTCACCGATCACATAATTCAGATCCAGACGAGTCTTCACGTAAGGAAGAAGAACGGCATATTTTTCTTTGATCGCTTTCCAGTCCACACCATGCATGTTTTCTACATAGAAACCATCACGGTAAGCACGCCATGCCTCATCGAATATCTGTGCCCATTCTTTCGGATAATCCACCGTAATCTTCATATTGGAAAGATCGACTGCATTACTCAAATCAACACTGCCGGAAGGTATGTCGGTCACATAGATCTGTCTTCCTTTATAGAAAAGGGCTTTTTTACTTCCCGGAGTAACAGACATGGAAGCTCCGTCAGCAACAGTATCTTCTTTTTGTTTTTTCAAATCGTACACTTTTGTTCCGCCGCGACCATAATACCAGACTTTTTCGCCATCCGAATAAAAATTGCCATAATAAGAGCCCGGTAAAGGAAGTTTGATAATACGGTCGGTTATACCTTCCAGATCAATCTTTACACCGGTTTCTGTCGAAACATCTTTCTTATCTTTATCTTCTTTCTTTTTATCCTCTTTCTTAGCCGTTTCTTCTTTAGCAACTTTTACTTCGGCATCTTTCTGAAGGAATGGAGAAGGAGTATCTTTTTGAAGCAACGCCAGATAAACACCTCCCATATTATTATAAACATGGTTCCATTCCAAAGAGCCATAAGTCGGATTAAAGTCACGTGAAGAGGCGAAGATCAAGTATTTTCCGTCTGTACTGAAGGCCGGAGAATGAGAGTCGTACCATTTATCCGTAACAGGATATTCCTTACGTGCAGCAATATCATAAACATACACAATACTCACCTGATTTTCCGCCGGACGGCTATAAGTCAGCCATTTACTATCCGGAGAGAAGGTTACGTCGCGTATCTCCGCCATCGGGTTCTGAAACAATACGGTTGTTTTCTTTCCGACCACATCAAGCAGGTTTACCCGGTTCTTACGATCGGTATAAACAATTGATTTTGAATCGGGACTCCATTCAAAAGAACGGATATAAGTATCGTTATCTTTTGTCAGTTGAACAGGTTCACCACCAGTGGCATCCTGAAGGTAAAGTTCTGTTTCGCCCGTGCCATCCGAAATATAAACAATATATTTTCCATCAGGCGACCATTGGGCTTCACGGTCATGTTGTCCGGGCGAACGGGTAATATTCTTTGTCACGCCTTTTTCTACAGGCAGGTTGAAAACTTCACCACGAGTAGTTACTACCACACGTTCCCCATCAGGAGAAATACTAGCATTGGTAAGGTATGACGAACCGTTCTTTATTTCACTACGGGCATAGATATTATCGGAAGTCAGTTTGATCTCTACTTTTTCCGGCTTTTTCGCCGTAGCATCCATTTTATAAATATAACCACCGTTCTCGAATACGATAGTATGACCATTTGCACTCGGGAACTTTACATCATATTCTGTAAAATCAGTGACTTTACTCGTTTGTTTCGTTTTTGTGTTATAAACAAAGATATTCATTGTCCGGTCTCGGTCAGAAAGGAAAAATATTTCATCATCGATCCACATCGGAATAATATCCTGAGCCACATTGTCCGTTATATTTTCGACAGACTTCTTTTCCGGATTATAAATCCAGATATCGTCAGCCATACCTCCCTTATAATATTTCCAGGTACGGAATTCACGCATTACACGATTGTAAGCCAACTGTTTTCCATCCGGAGAATAACTACAGAAACCGCCTTCAGGCAAAGGTATAACTTCTGAAAGGCCTCCTTCTTTATCTACTGTATATAATTTACCGTCGAAGCCGCTGCTGATGCGGTTGCGGTAAACAATACGACTGCCGTCGGGTGTCCAGGCTATCACGATATTGTTCGGTCCCATGCGGTCACCCAGGTCATCACGTGCATTAGTCGCCGTATAGGTTACACGCAAAGGTTCGCCTCCGGTAGAAGGAATAGTGAACACTTCCGTATTTCCATCATACTGTCCTGTAAAAGCAATTGTTTTACCATCAGGAGAAAAGCGAGGAAACATCTCATAGCCGACATGCGAAGTCAGACGTTGAGCTTCACCTCCTTTTGCAGGAACTTTATAAAGATCGCCGGCATACGAGAAAACAATCTCATTACCATTCGTTGCCGGGAAACGCAACAGGCGTGCATCGTCCGCCGCCATCATCAAGGCAGGGACACCGGCTAAAGCTAGCAAAGAAAGAATAAGTTTCTTGTTCATGTTATATTTGTTTAGTCTACGGGCAAAGGTAAAAAAATTACTATGGTACGACTATATTATTTTCTCAAAAGAAAAATGAGGTTGTCTAAAAAGTGACTCATTCGACCTTGAGAATTGAATATTTAAAATCAATCTCAGATAGGTATCCGAATAAAATAAAGTCAAAAATACTTTTTAGACAACCCCTTTATTTTTCTATTATCTAAGCTTTTCCCTTAGACAGAAATTATCGCGAAATGAACATACTTAATAAAGCCATCCCGGGGTTTTAGTCAGATTTGGATTCTTCTCTATTTCATCACTGGGAACAGGAAAAATACTGTAATCATTCGTTTCAGACCATTTTACACCACCATTACCGCTACTCTGTATACCATTGCAAGTAAGGGAACCGGCATCATAGTTCATGTATTTAGAATATTTTGTTTCACGCAGTGTACCCCAACGCAACTCCTCGTAAAAGTTTACACCTTCATTACATAATTCCCGACGAGATTCATTACGTAGTTTTTCCAAACCATCTTGTTTACTCGTAAACGTATAAGGTGGCATTTCAACGGATGTACGCCCGCGAACCTGATTCACCTTTTCAGCTGCACCTGGCAAATCCCCCAATTGGACCAATGCTTCCGACCACATCAAAAGAACATAAGCATAACGGATAATCGGTTCATCAATATCTCCCTGTAAAGCGAACTGGGGATAACCGGTCATGACAAACTTACGATAACGATATGCAAATTCTGCTTCGCCGTTTCCGTCTTGTTTCAAATCATAAGGAGCCGTTACTTGCCAATCATCGGCTTCTTGTGAATCTACATGGTGGCTTGATTGTTTTACCGGCCAACGGAATACATAAGGAATATCACTGTAATCACCCACTTTCATACGATTCGGATCACCACCCATATAAGGTTCTCCATACGGGAGAATTACATTATAACCCAAACGCGGATCTCTATTTTCCCAAGCTTTTTTCAAACGAGCTTCATTCCCTTGCGGCAAATATTGATCGACAACAGAACCCGATAACTTATTTCTGACCATTTTTCTCAATTCCGGACCACCAAGTATTTTTCCGTCATTTAAGGTATCACGGAGAAAATATACCAATCGGTCTTTGGCCGGTACATCAAAATAACCGGGAATGATGTCATTCCAGTCAAAAGGAGTACCATCCTTATATTCATATAGATCAACCAAAGCATTAGATGGTTGGTAATAAGAATATCCGGTAGTACCTTCCATATCAATCATAGAACGTGTGCCACAATACCGATGCATAGAAGACCCATATCCGTCTTTAAAAATGTTCGTCAAAGAGAAAATCATCTCTTCACATGTTTCATTTTCTTGCGTAAATAATTTATCATAACCACCCTGGAAAAGACCGAAACCACATCCCTGTACTTTTTCAAAATCAGACACAGCTAATTTCAACAAGTTTTGGTTGATTATAGTCTCCGTTACTTTTCCTGCTTTATTGTCATAATTATATTTAGCACCCTGCATCAAATAAGCCCTACCACGTAAAGCATAAGCAGCCCCTTTACAAGCACGGCCGGATTCCGTATAATGATTCGGGAAATTAGGTTCATTGATACAATCGGTCAAATCTTTTACGACCAGATCCCAAACTTCCGACTCAGGCGACTGTCCTTTAGTACAATCTTCTACCGATTCCAATGGCTCAGTATAAACAGGAACCCCTAATCCGTTTCGTCCGAAAAGTTCATTCAAACGCATATAATAATAAGCGCGCAAAAATTTGCATTCCGACAATAAACGCAGTCGAACGTCTTCATCTACACCGCCTCCGCCTTCGACAGACAAATTCACAATAGCGTCATTGGCACGATGAATTCCCTCATATAAGTTTTTCCACACCGTAGAGAAAAAACCATTATCAGCTCCTGCCGTACCTTTTGTATAGGGAATCGTACGATAAGCATCTGTTGTCATAGACATGGCTTCAAACGGGGTTGTGTTCATATCATAAGAAGTATTATAAACACCCCAATTGCGCAATTTATTATACACTCCGGCAACCCCCTGATTGGTCAACGCTGAATTTGTCCACATATTACCGGATGCTATTTGGTTATAGGGTGCCATATCTAAGTCAACACATCCCAGTAACCCACAAAACGCAAACCCTAATAAAGAATATATTATTTTTTTCATTTTTGTATTCATTAAATGATTAGAATGTAAGATTTATACCGCCGGAAATCATACGGGGAATAGGATAAGCAGTGAAACCGCTTCCACCTATTTCCGGATCAACACCCGGAAAATCTGTAATCGTCAATAAGTTTTCAAAAGAAGCAAACACACGCAAATTACTGATATAAGCCTTCTGAACCCATGATTTCGGCAAAGTATAACCGATCTGCAATGTTTTCAATTTGATATAAGACGCATTATAAAGATTACCGGTATTGGCACGATAAGCACCATTTTCATTACCTATACGCGGATACATAGCATTGACGTTCGCATTCGGGTCAGCAGCCGGATCATAATTCGGGTCAGTTGCAGCCAACATAGGATCGCAATAGTAGAAAATATTACGGGCATTACGAGCAACAATTGTTCCTTCTTGCCAACTACTGCTACTCATGGAGTTAAAACCACGTTCGTAAATGTAATAATACATACCGGCATTACCTGCCCAAGTCATATTTAAATCGAATCCTTTCCATGCAGCCGAAAGATTGATACCATAAGTGAATTTCGGAGTTGAAGATTTTCCAGTAAAGACACGGTCATTAGCATTTGAACCATAATAACCATCTCCATTTATATCGGCATACACCAATTCACCATACCACAAGCCGTTGTTTGCACCTACGCTTTGTCCGTTAAAATCGTAGACTTTATTGCCATCTGCATCCCGATAAGCCAACATTGCCTTTACCCAGTCCAAATCAGCTTTAGTACGAATCATACCGTCACGAGGCCCTCCGTTAGGATCAGGAGTCACACCGTCTGCCAAATAAATATTACCATTTCCCTGATGACGTTCCCAAATATAATACTCATCAAACATATGGTCTTCTACACGAATCGTATTGCCGCTGATATCAGCAACATCTCCACGATTAGTCACAAACGAACGATTACCGTCGGCATCTGTTTCCCAACCTTCCTGATATTTACCTTTGTATTTTACGATCTTATTTTTATTATACGTTAAATTGGCACTGACACTATATTCAAAATCTTTGATACGGTCAGCCCAACGCAAAGTAAATTCCACGCCTCGGTTTCTCATATCCGACGTATTGGTAGTAGGTGCACTCACTGTACCCATCGTCATATAAACGGAAGGAGAAGCCAGAATACCTTTTGTGGTACGCGAATACCAGTCTGCTTCCAATGTCAAACGGTTGTTTAATACGCCTACATCAAGTCCTATGTCTGTAGATTCGCTGGCTTCCCAACGAAGATTCGGATTAGCGATCTTACCCTGACGCAAACCGTCGAATACATTCTCTCCGAAAGAATAATTCACACCGCCATACGTGGCTTGCCATTCATAGTAACCGGAAGTCGTATTCCCCAGTTTACCCCAAGAACCACGCAACTTCAAGTTGGAAATCGTACTCTTTACGCTTTCCATGAACGGCTCTTCGCTGATACGCCATGCAGCAGAAAATGAAGGGAAAGTACCCCAGCGAGAGTCCGGACCAAAACGAGACGAACCATCACGACGGAAATTGGCTTCGAACAAATAACGATTCTTATAGGCATAATTCAAACGACCAAAATATGAGATAACGCCATAATCTTGTTGAGCAGTTCCTCCCACTGTCGGTTCCAGCAAATCCATAGCAGCCGTAAAATCAGGTAATGAGAGATCCAGCAAACCGGTACGAGTCGCATTAAATCCCTTCACATTCCAATAGTATTGTTCTGTACCAAGGAGAACTCCCAAATCATGGTCGCCAAACGTCTTATTATAATTCACCGTTCCGGTTATCGTACGATTCCAATAACGAGTAGTAGAACGTTTAGTTGTAGCCTGCGAGCTACTAGTCCCCGGATACAATTCACCATTACGGAAGTTCATTTTATCGATACAATTGCTCCAAGTAGCTTCTTCATTAAACAACGTTTGATAGTTATAGCGTCCTTCGGCAGTTAACCCGTCAATAATCTTCACACGCGCAAACCATGTCGTGTTCAATCGGGTATCATCATAAGAACCTCCACGACTCATCACGGTAGCCAGCAAGTTGTTGCTAGAAGATCCGTCAACAGAAACGCCATACTTACCATTATAATAAGGAGTCATGTTCGGTGTATTCTGGAACATATACGAGAAGCTCGTATTACCCGGTTCGCGACTCTGGAATGTGGCATACGTCTGAGTACCTACGGTCAAGAACTTCGTGATTTCAGTCTCCACGTTGACACGTCCGGAATAATTCTTCAAGCCGGTATTATCCAATGTACCGGGGTTATCCAGGAAACCAAACGAAAGCAAATAGTTTGTATTACTGCTGCTACCGACAACCGACACATTATGTTTTTGCGACGTACTGGGCAAAAACATCTCATCCACCCACTGCGTACTCGGATAAGCTAACATATTAGCTACGCCATAAGGATTATCCGTTCCATACGGATCACTGGCGGCCTTTACTAAACCTTCTCTCCACTCATCGATATCAGCTTGTGTATATTTGGTACCGGCCTCATAGTTGCGGTTCGTATTCCAACGATTCGCCATTTCCATATACTCAGCAAAATTATCCTCGAAACGAAATGCCTTACCGCTCATCTTTGAATTAGTGACAAGACCCGAATAAGTTATTTTAGGAGCCTGACCTTTTTTCCCTTTCTTGGTCGTGATCAAAATAACCCCGTTGGCACCACGTGATCCGTAAATAGAAGCGCTGGCTGCATCTTTCAAAAAAGAAATAGATTCAACATCATCACTGTTTACAGATGACATACTAGCCTCGGAACCGTCTACTATCACCAACGGAGAAAGGTAACTACTGTTGAAAGTTCCGATACCACGCATACGAATACTGGAACCGTCACTACCCGGTTTTCCGGAACTTTGACTTACGGACACACCGGCTGCCAAACCAGATAAAGCATTCGACAAGTTGGTCGTCGCACGGCTCTCTAATTTTTCTGCCTGCACGGTAGCTACCGCTCCCGTCAGATTAACTTTCTTCTGCACACCATAACCTACCACTACTACTTCATCCAGTGCTTGTGAGTCTTCTTGTAGTGTAACTTTCCCTTTGGCAACTTCGGATGCTTTGATCTCAACCGTTTTAAAACCAATGCTACTAATGACCAGGATGTCATTGGGATTTGCTTCAAGGGAGAATTTCCCGTCAATGTCTGTAACCGTACCGTTTGTGGATCCTTTCACAATCACATTGGCGCCGATCAAAGGTTCATTCATCCCTCCGTCAAAAACTACACCGCTAATGGATTTTTTCTGTTGCGTAATAGATACCTCTGATGTATTCGCGCGCACAAAAGGTGTAATTGTTGAAACAGGAAAAGCAAATGCAATTAAAAGCAAAGAAAATCGATTTTGCTTTAAAATAGATTTGTAATTCATGTGTTTTTTAAGTTTAATATTAATATATATAAAGTTACTAAGTTCTAGAAGAACTCTGTCTGTTTATTCATTAGTACATAATAGAATGAGGCTTACTATAAGATTTTTATAATATATAAAATATTGAAATTCAAAACATTATTATTCCTATTAATTTCAACACTGAAGCTATAGTATGTTTAAGGAAATTGTGAGGCTTTATTATTTAATATTAATAGAAATATAGTAATTCGTGTATCTAAATTTTGAAAAAATGCTCATCTGGTTCTTTCGTATACAATGTTCTAATATAAGATAACAATTCACCATAATTCATGAACTTTGTTAATATACAGCCTCTTAGTATTCTGTTAATTTTTTATTCATGGACAATAAATGCACCAATATTAGACAAAAATGTATGTTGACATATCATGCTGTACGTTATTTTTGCAACTGTTCTGTTTTGTTCCAAAATAAAGACAGAGTTCTTCTAGAACTATGGCGGTTATTAACCTTATTTCTCATGCTTTATATTAAAAAAGCAAAATCCTCATTATCAATAAATAACAAAACTTCAACCATTAACATAACTTTCAGATCTCATGAGCTGCAAACAATACTCTATCTTATTGTTTGCAAATAATAAAAAAATTAAATGCGTCAACCAAATACAATATCAGAAATAGACTCACCGATAGAAAGCCAAGAGTAAAAAACAGGCTCATAAAAGTTTTTACAACTTTCGGAGTCACGTCTTCATTTAAATGATTTTACAGTATGATATTCAATACACACTTGGGTGACGCCGAATATAAAAAGCGACTTCACCTCTCCAAAGCCAAGGTGACGCCGGGAAAAAAGGTAGCGCCCCCCTCTATACAAAGATAATCAAAGGGTAATAATCAAAATAGTGAAGAGTGACACCAAAATTCATAAAAACATAGATTGATATAAATTAGCAGGGAATGGTAAACGGATGCCTACCCGTTCACCATTCCCTGCCTATCCGTTGGAAAAAAGCGCAATGTTTTTCCAGGAATACATACGGCTTTTCTCTATACCCCGGCAGATCATACCCTATAATGTACATACCGATATCCTATATTGTATCGGTATGTACATTATAGGGTATAGTAGACAAATCCATGAGGATAGACCTTTAATAGGTGTTCACCCGATATGGACGACTTAGTTGTGCCATTATACCAGTACTACTATGTCATCTTGCTAGCATAGTAGTGTCAGTACCATTAGCTCTACTGTGTGAAGGTGGGTGACACTATAATGCTACCAATTGCACCTTTTATTCTCATTTTTCAGGGTTCAGCTTTAAAGTTTCAGTAAAAATTTACCGAAGTATTATTAAATATGACATTTGTATAAAAATAATCTCGTATTTTTACGGAAATTAATAAACGCATGAAAAAATTACTGATCTTAACATCGGCCCTTTTACTGACTGGGTCGGCATTTGCAGAGAACGATCCGCTATGGATGCGCTATCCGGCAATATCTCCGAACGGGGAAATGATCGCCTTTACTTACAAGGGGGATATCTATACCGTTCCGACAACAGGTGGTAAAGCTACCCAGTTAACAACCCATCCGGCCCACGACACACACCCTGTCTGGTCGCCCGACGGAAAACAAATCGCATTCGCTTCCGACCGCAACGGAAACTTCGATGTGTTCATTATGAACAAAGAAGGAGGTGCCCCTACGCAATTGACCGTACATTCGGCAAACGAATATCCGGAAACATTCAGCGACAACGACCATGTCCTTTATTCAGCTTCTATCCAGCAGGATGTAAAAGACAGCCAGTTCCCTTCTTCCCTGTTCGCCCAGATCTATCAGGTCGGCACCCAAGGAGGACGCCCGGAATTATTCTCCTCGCTGGCTATGGAAAACCTGGCATTCAGCAAAGACGGAAAACAAGTATTGTATAACGATTTCAAAGGATATGAAGATCCCTGGCGCAAACACCACCAATCCTCCATTACCCGCGATATCTGGTTATGTACATTGGATAATGACCGTACATTCAAAAAGATTACCTCTTTCCGTGGAGAAGACCGCGATCCGGTATGGTCGCCGGACGGAAATGCCTTTTACTATCTGAGTGAAGAAAAAGGCAGCTTCAATATCTTTAAGAATGACTTGACCGGCAAGAACGGCAAACAGATAACAAACCATACGACACACCCGGTCCGCTTCCTGACTTCCGACAAGAACGGTACTTTGTGCTACGGTTACGACGGTGAGATTTACACGGTCAAAGAAGGCGGACAACCTGCTAAAGTAAAGGTAAGCATCATCTCCGACCAGACCGAAAATAATCTGATCCATCGCCTGATGTCGAGCGGGGCAAACAGTATTGCTGTCTCTCCGAACGGAAAAGAGGTTGCCTTTATCGTACGGGGAGATGTATATGTGACATCGGTTGAATACGAAACGACCCGCCAGATCACCGATACGCCGCAGCAAGAGCGTAATATAGATTTCAGCCCTGACGGTCGTTCATTGGTTTACTCGGCCGAACGCGGCGAAACATGGGGCATTTATCAAAGCAGCCTGGTTCGTAAAGACGACAAATATTTTACTTACGCACAAGAAATCAAGGAAGAAGCGCTGGTAGTTACCGACAAAACGTCTTTCCAGCCTACTTATTCTCCTGACGGTAAAGAAGTGGCATTCCTGGAAGACCGTACCACTTTACGCGTCATCAATCTGAAAAGTAAACAGGTACGTACTGTTTTGGATGGTAAATACAACTATTCGTATGCCGACGGCGACCAGACTTATCAATGGTCACCCGACAGTAAATGGTTCCTGGTACAATATATCGCTATCGGCGGATGGAACAATAAGGATATTGCCCTGGTAAAGGCAGATGGTAGCGGAGATATTACCAACCTGACCGAAAGCGGATACTCTGATGGTGATCCGAAATGGGTACTTGATGGCAAAGCGATGATCTGGTCGTCCGACCGTGCCGGTTACCGCAGCCACGGCAGTTGGGGTGCACAGGATGATACCTATATCATGTTCTTCGATGCCGAAGCATACGACAAATTCCGCCTGAGCAAGGAAGAACTTGCCCTAGTTGAAGATGAAGAAAAGGATAAGGACAAAGACAAGGATAAGGATAAGAAAGACGATAAAAAGGAAGATAAGAAAGATTCCAAAGCCAAAAAAGATGACAAGAAGAAAGATGATAAAGACAAGAAAGACGATGCGGACAAGCCTGTCGAACCATTGAAATTCGATCTGGAAAACCGTAAAGACCGCGTCATCCGTCTGACTATCAATTCTTCGAATATGGGCGACGCCGTGCTGACACCGAAAGGAGACAAACTCTACTATTGTGCAGCTTTCGAAAGCGGTTACGACCTGTGGGAACGTAACTTCAAGGAAAATTCAACCAAAATACTGATAAAAGGTGTCGGTGGCGGAAGAATGTTTGCCGACAAGAAAGGTGAGAACCTGTTCCTGGTATCCGGTGGCCAGCTGAAAAAGGTGGAGATCAAAGACAGCAAAACCAAAGGTATCCCCTTCAAGGCTGAGTTTTCTTATCGCCCGCCGCAGGAACGCGAATATATTTTCAATCATATATGGCGTCAGGTGGAAGACAAATTCTACGATCCGACGATCCATGGCATCGACTGGGAAGGATACAAAACAGCATATGCCCGTTACTTGCCGCATATCAACAACAATTACGACTTTCAGGAAATGTTGTCCGAACTGTTGGGCGAACTGAACGGTTCACATACAGGTGCCCGGTATTATTCATCGTCATCCGCTCCGGCTACAGCCTGCCTGGGTGCATTCTACGATAACAGCTATACCGGCGACGGATTAAAGATTGCCGAGATCATCGCCAAAGGGCCGTTGACATTGGCTGATACAAAAATCAAACCGGGTTGCATCATTGAAAAGATCAATGAGAAACCTATCAAAAGTGGTGAAAACTATTATCCGTTACTGAGCGGTAAAGCCGGAAAGAAAGTATTGTTGTCCGTCTACAACCCGGCAACAAAAGAACGTTTCGAAGAGCAGGTGAAACCGATCTCTTATGGCCAACAATCTAACCTGCTGTACAAACGTTGGGTAGAAAACTGCCGCAAGAAAGTGGATGAACTGTCCGGCGGCAAGATCGGATATGTACACGTTAAAGGCATGAACAGTGAAAGTTTCCGCGAAGTCTATTCCGAACTGCTGGGACGTTGCCGCAACAAGGAAGCGGTGATTGTGGATACCCGTCATAACGGCGGAGGCTGGTTGCACGATGACCTGGCAACCTTGCTGAGTGGTAAAGAGTACCAACGTTTCATGCCGCGCGGGCAGTATATCGGTAGCGATCCGTTCAACAAATGGCTGAAACCGTCGTGTGTACTGGTTTGCGAAGACAACTACTCGAATGCACATGGTTTCCCTTGGGTATACAAGACGTTGGGTATCGGTAAACTAATCGGTGCTCCCGTCCCGGGAACCATGACTGCCGTATGGTGGGAATCACAGATCGACCCGTCCATCGTATTCGGTATTCCACAGGTAGGCGTTCAGGATATGCAAGGTAATTACCTGGAAAACCATGAACTGCAGCCGGATATCGAAATCTACAACACACCGGAATCACAGTTGAAAGGCGAAGACCATCAACTGGAAGAAGCGGTAAAAGTAATGTTGCAGACAGTAAAGAAATAAAAATCAGAACATAAAAAAGGAGGTTGCATCAAAGTTTTTATTGATACAACCTCCTTCTTTTATACCCGCTTTATACCCGACAAACAGGTCGCTATTACAGATAAACAGAATAACGATTAATCCGGTATAGCCGTGCGGGAAGACCGAAAATCAAGTTTTTTGTATTTACCCTGCATTTCTTCGTCAGTTTCTTCCTTGTCGTTGGTGAAGAAAACAGGGGAGTTCTCGAAATGCCATGTTCCGACATAGTTCAATGTATTTTCGGCAACAGAAAATTTGAACAGGACTAATTCATCGGGACGTTGTTCTTTGCTTTTTATTTTCCGTTCGGTTTCCTGAATGGAATCTTCCCCCTTATAAATAGGTTCCATATAAGAGCGGCCACCGTACCATTTGCTTTCGGTCCACCAATAATTCAGGATTGCATACGTCCCCGGTTCGATCAGGTAACAGAATTGATTTTCTTTCGAAGTCTTAAAGGTCGACTTCACCCGGAAGACAAGCACCTCGTTCGTTTCAATATTTATCAGCCGGATATCCTGAGGATAACCGCCACTTTTGAATTTCTTCAGTCGCTGAACAAATTCACCGTAAAAAACAGCTTGTCCTACAGGGATAGGGCCATCCGCAGCCGACTTTTCCAGTCTTCGTGCCGGTTGAGCGGTTACACCGAATGAGATTATCAACAATAAAACGATCAGTAAGTGCTTCATAAAGGTTCCTACTCCATTTATTAATTTACATCGAACAGAAAAAAGAAACAAAGAACGGTACCGTAAAATCGACCAAAATGCCGTGAAAGATAGAAACGAATACCAGATCCTTTCCTGAATAACGCGTAATGATCGGTAATGTTGTATCCATCGTCGTGGCACCGCCGGCACAGATAGGAGCTAATCGCCCAAAATACTTGACAAACAACGGGGCGCCCAGCAAAGCCATAATCTCACGGATGATATTGGCGATCAATGCGATTGTTCCTAACTCCGTCGCCATCTGTACACCCAGCGACGCCTCTTTCAACTCCGTAATCAGGATAGAAGACAATGAGTAATAGGCAAAACCACTTCCTACCGCCAGGCAATCGAACACACTCCATTTGGTAATCAGTAAACTCACCAAAGCCGACGCCGTCAGCGTCCCGATAATAGTTGCCAACGGAACCAGCAACAGCTTGGGACGGATACTGCACAATATATCTTTCAACTTCTTATCACTCCCGATACTCAACCCGACCTGAAACATCAGCAGGTAAAGTACATACATGGTGATATCGTTCTTAACGACCACCTCCGGCAGATACCCGCTCCATCCGAGAATACAGCCCAAAGCGAAGAATCCGACTACAATCAGACTCCCTTTCATTCTCTCCTCCTTTCCTTAAAAAAGAAATGATAGACTCCCCAGGCGGCTAAAACACTTCCGGTCGTTCCGGCCAGGGCGATCAGGAAAGCCTGTCCGCCTAATGTTGTCAGGTTGTTTACAATAGCATCGTTGGCCCCCACCGAAATACCCAGCAGGAACAACAATAGCAGGATCGTATAAGAAATAGGTTTGCCTATCTTTTGCAGCAGTTCGACTTTGCGCAACAGATATCCTACGGCGATACCTCCGAACATGATTCCGATTACCGTGAACATAGTTTGTTATTTTTCCGCAAAGGTAACAGAAAGAGCCTTGCAGAACAAATCCGCAAGGCTTCATATTAAACACAGCAACATTACAACATAAAAGAAGATGTCAGCAAGAGGATCGTCAAAAGAACCAGTATGACCAACCCCAAAGCCGAAAAAGAATAAAACAGACGGAGGCGGCGTAGCTTTTTTTCCCGGGTGATCTGCTGTAACACCTTCAAGTCAAACTCTTTCCCTAAAGGCGGCAATGTCTCTGCTTCCGGTGTCAGAAACCATGCCTTATAAGGACGCAACTCAAGCGGTAATGCGTCTGACGAGAAAAAGTGGCGTAACTCCCGTTCTTCTTCAATCGTGGTCGCACATTCCCAGTATTTGTCTAATAACGATGTAATACGGTTATAATCCATATTATTTCTATAAAAGAGTTATCTGACGGTAAAACATTCTGTCCGCTTCCGCTGCAAATTAATTGTATCCAGCGCCATATTACGTGTCACCATCAGGCAATAAGATGGAATGTCCTCTATCACAATCCAGGCGGCACGCTCTCCCCAGACCTTCAACATCACGTCCTGAACGATCTGTTCGGAACGCTCTGCATTTCCGGTGATCCTGTAAGCAACCCGCAACAGGTTGTCTTTTAAAGGCAGTATCCTTGTTATGAACTCATCTGTTTTCATCTCTGTTATATTAGACGAGACAGCCTGGTAAAAGGTTGCAGTTTTTTGTGACTTTTTTATTCATAAAAGGAAAAAGACCTGTATATAGTTCTTTTTCATTATATTTGTAGCTGTGCTAATTAAATAGTTTTAGTCCGCTAATTTTAAACTAAATCAAAATAAACAGTGAAGAAAACGATCTTATTCTTTCAGGTAGTCTTAGTTTGCCTGCTGGTAGGATGCAAGCCGGCTCCCAACAGTGGGTTATTAAGTGATGAAATCAAGTATGTCGACCCGTTCATAGGAACCGGATTCCACGGTCATACTTTCCCCGGTGCCACCCGCCCGTTTGCGATGGTACAGGTCAGTCCGGATACGCATATCATGGGTTGGGATGCCAGCAGCGGTTACCATTATGACGACCGCGAAATCTATGGATTCAGTCATACGCACCTTTCCGGTACCGGTATCGGCGACCTGGGTGATGTGGCTCTATTGCCTTTCTCCGGAGGCGATTCGATCAAACCGGTCGGACTTTTCAATAAAGATACCGAAAAAGCGACTCCGGGTTATTACGCCGTACGTCTGGATAACTTCGGTGTAAACGTGGAACTGACGAGTACCGACAAGGTCGGTTTTCATAAATATACTTACGATAATCCCAAAGACCGCCGCGTTATGCTCGACCTGGGACATATCCTGCAACCGAACTGGGGACACAAACTGGTAGACAACAGTTACCTGTTTGTTAACGACTCGACGGTAGAAGGTACAGTACGTACACAGGGATGGGCACATTTCCATTCGGTTTCTTACCGGATCACTTTCTCTGAGCCGATCGAAACCGTTTACCAATATATCGGGGGCAAATTACGCCAGGATTCTTTGTTCCTGCGCATCAATACGGAAGAAGACCTGAAATTCCATTATAAGTTCCCGGAAAAAGCAGAACCTCTGTACGTAAAGGTTGCCCTTTCCATGGTTGATACTGACGGAGCCGAAAAGAATCTGGAAGCAGAACTTCCGGGATGGGATTTCGAAGCAACCCGCATCAAATCGGCTGAAATATGGAACGATGCCCTGAACGCAATCGAAATTCAGAGCGCTGACCCGACCGTAATGGTCAACTTCTATACGGCATTATATCATACGATGATCGCACCGTTCGCCTATCAGGACGTAGACGGTCGTTATCTGGGTATGGACAAAAAGGTGCATAAGGCGGAACCGGGATACGTTAATTATTCCGTATTCTCCCTGTGGGATACTTTCCGTGCCCTTCACCCGCTGATGACGATCATCAATCCGGAACTGGCTGCCGACTGGGGTAAAGTGTTGGTACAAGGATATAAAGAAGGTGGTATTCTTCCCAAATGGCCGCTGGCTTCAAGCTATACCGGCTGTATGGTCGGCTACCCGGCTGTATCTGTCCTGGCTGACCTGGTTTCCAAAGACCTGGCAGACGGTGACCTGAAAACATGGGCGGAAGCCGGTGCCCGTTCTTCCGTATACCGTGAAGACCTGGCAGAGAAGTTCAAAGGGACACGCGAGTTGGATCTGATTACCCTCCATCCGTACTTCAAAGAGAAATATGGCTTCGTTCCTGCCGACTCTGTTCCCGAATCCGTTTCATGGGGACTGGAAATGGCTTACGAAGACTGGTGTATCTCGCAGATCGCAGCCAAAGCAGGACTGGATTCATTGGCTCAGGCTTATGCTGCCAAAGGAGAATATTACAAACGTTATCTGGACCCGGAAACAAAAATGATGCGTCCGATCATGAGTGACGGTTCATTCCGTACACCGTTCAATCCGCGTTATTCGGCTCATATGAGAAGCGATTATACGGAAGGAAATGCTTTCCAGTGGAGTTTCTTTGCTCCGCACGATATGGACAACTTCATTGCTACCATCGGTGGCAAGAAAGAACTGGAAACACGCCTAGATACCTTGTTTACTACCTCTTCACAGGTTGACGGCGAACATGCATCCGGCGACATCACCGGCCTGATCGGCCAGTATGCCCACGGAAACGAACCGAGCCACCACATGGCTTACCTGTATAACTGGACAGATTCCCCATGGAAAGGCCAGGAACGTCTGGATTATATCATGCGCGAGTTCTATACAAACAAGCCTGACGGTATCATCGGGAATGAAGACTGCGGACAGATGTCAGCATGGTACGTAATGAGTACCCTGGGATTCTATCAGGTTGCTCCCGGTATTCCGGTTTACACATTGGGCCGTCCGATGGTAGATCGCGCCTTATTTCACGTAAAAGGCGGCATTTTCGAGATCGTGGTTAAAAACAACAGTCCGGAAAACAAATATATCCGGACGGTTACTTTGAATGGAAAGGAGCTCGAAACCCCGTTCTTCTCACATGCCGAGATGGCGAAAGGCGGCAAACTCGTATTTGAAATGACCAATACACATCCATAAAAAGAAAATTATGTTACAGACAACAACAAACAACATCGAAGGGAAAAAGATTACCCAATATTACGGGATCGTTTCCGGTGAAACAATTATAGGAGCAAACGTATTCAAAGATTTCTTTGCCGGAATACGCGATATAGTAGGCGGACGAGCCGGTTCATATGAAAGCGTATTGCGTGAAGCAAAAGAAACGGCTTTACAGGAAATGAGCCAGCAGGCTGCACGAATGGGAGCCAATGCCGTTATTGCTGTCGATCTGGATTATGAAACTGTAGGAGGAAGCGGAAGCATGCTGATGGTTACAGCTGCCGGTACCGCAGTTCGATATGAATAAAATTACGGATGGGGGGATAAAAGTCCCCCATCTGTTTCTATTCCCCTAAAATTCTTCTGACATGGTTCTTTAGTATATGAAAAGCCGGTGCCGCCATCGAGCCATGATCGTATCCATCCAATTCATAGATATAAGTCTCTTTATGCCCGGCCACCTTCATCATTCTCCAGAAATAAGCATTCTCTTCATAACGCCCCAACATTTCCATTTCGCGGTCGCCTGATACAATAATCAAAGGAGGAGCATCCGGACGCACATAATAAAGCGGAGCAAATTCATCGATACTGGGTTGCGTTTCCTTCATTCCCAGCGATTCCCGATAGGCAAAATGGCTGATAGCATGTCCACTGAAAGGTATAAGGGCAGCAATTGAATCTGCATCTATACCGTAAACCTGCAGCCATTTCTTATCCAACCCGATCATATTTGTCAGATAACCGCCCGCAGAATGTCCGGATACAAATATCCGCTGCCGGCTACCGCCATATTCTTCTATTGTTTTAAATGTCCAGGCCACTGCCGCAGCCGCGTCATCAATACAATCTTTAATCGAACATTTAGGCAATAAGCGGTAATTGACAGCAACGACAGCCAAACCACTATTCTTTAACTCTTCCGGAATAAACTTACTTCCACCGGATAAACCACCACCGTGGAACCAAACAACCGTCCCGAAGTCCTTCCCGTTTTCAGGATAATAGAGGTCCAGCTTGCAACGTTCCAGACCATACGGGTCACCTGTAGTCCGGTAAGGGATATCTTTTACTACAGCATAATTAATACTCTCCTGTGCAGAAAGAATAGCAGAGATAAAAAAGAAAACAAATAAGATATAAGACTTGATCATAAAGCATTGATTTTGGGACAAAGATAAATGATATTATTATAAATAAAAAAGGAACCAACCTTTCGATTGATTCCTTTCATTGTTTGGAGTTCTTGACTCTAAAACGGCGGCTATCTACTCTCCCACTTTTAC
>NZ_QTMM01000021.1:0-11669 GCF_003635445.1 Parabacteroides sp. AF17-3
TGTTTTTGCTGCGATTTTAGTAATTGCCGTCCGGTGCATACCCTCTACCTTTGTAGGGTGAAAGTGAATGATACCGGATGTTGTTAATCTTTGAAATCTGAAAAAAATGGCCGTAGGCCCTTATTTAGTTATAAATATTTATATTCTATATTAAAAGAGGAATTTCAGGACATTCCCGGGCGACTTGAAAAGTCTTCTATTAATAGGCTCAATATCAGAGAGGTATAGACACGAAGCAAATTCATTTTCATCTTGATATTAATTTCAAACTTAATTTGTATAGGGTATGAAAGATTATTGTGCTGAAAATGAGAAGAATGCGTCCAGTATTTTTGGAAGTGCATTCCTGACTGTTCCCCGCTTTATCCTGGATCAGTTGTTTAGTGAAAATCTGCCGGTCCGGCAAGGGGGATTGTTACATCTGCTTTTATTTGCCGGCTGTTTTTATGCAGATGGGCATGTTAGATTGAACGACCGAATGGTAAGTTGCCGCAAAGGCGAGTTTGTCGGTACCCAGGCCCAACTGGCTCGTTTGAGCGGGATCAATGTATCGACGGTCAATCGCTTGCTTCGCCAGATGGCGGATAAGAAATTGATTACTATGAACCGTATTCCCGGTGGAACCCGTATCCGGGTGAATGGTTATGTGAACTTTACGGCAGCTCCCGAAAAACCGAAAGTCGAGGAGAATACCCTTGCCGATCAATTGAAAGCTGCCAAAAAGCAATTCGGTGGGAGACAAATGGATGATGATGTTTCAACTTGTTAAAACGGACGGATATGAAAGCATTTGAAAAAGCAGAAGCGGCGGTTATCAGTTCCGTTTTATCGGTAGAGTCGGCCATCATAGAAGTTTATCCGGTATTGAAACCGGAGATGTTCAGTCATCCGGACCTGGCGTTTGTCTACAGTGCGGCTTGTTCGCTGTATGAAAAAGGGAAGAGGGCGGATCTTGTGACGGTGGATACGGAGATGCACCGGTTGGATGAAAAACATTGGAAAGATATTAACGGGATAGCGGTCCTGAACGACTGGATGATACAACTTCGGCATACCGCTAACCTGAAACAATATGCAGAAGAGGTGAAACGCCGTTATATGCTCCGGATACTTTCGGGGTTGTTCGGCGGATTGAAGGGGAAGGCGGATGACTTCGGGACTTCCTATGCCGACCTGATCGGAGAGGCGGAACAGAAGTTGTTGTTGCTGCGTGAGACTTGTACGGTCGGTAAACCGCTTCGACAGATCGGAGCGGTGGCACAGGAGGTGTTGCAGATGCACCGCGAACGTCTGGAAACCGGTACCGACAGCATGCGTATCCTGACGGGGATCGAGGCTTTCGATTATGTGACCGGCGGACTCTATAATGGCGAACTGACTGTGGAAGCCGGACGTCCCGGTGACGGTAAGACGGCTGTAGCCATGCATATTGCGATGAATGTGGCGATGGCGGGGAAACATGTCTGTTTCTTCAGTTTGGAGATGACGGCATTGCAAACCCTGAACCGCCTGTTTGCCGGTTATGCAGGGATAGATGCGAACCGTTTGCGTATCTCCGGAGCGAACCAGGCGGACCTGGGAAGGATGGAGCGGTTGGCGGAAGATTTTAAGAAGCTGCCGTTGTATTTTGACCATACGTCGGGAAACAGTGTCGCCAATATCCGTGCCCAGGTGAAACTGCAACGGCGTAAGAAGAAATGCGACCTGGTGGTTATCGATTATCTTCATCTGATACAAAAGGAACGTTCCAAAAACGAGACAGTGGACCAGGCGATCGGACGGATTGTAGAAGCATTGAAGCAATTGGCACAGGAAGAGAATATTCCTGTGTTGCTTCTTTCGCAGATGAACCGTAACAGCGTGAACCGGGATGGCAAACTTCATTTGCCGGAGCTGCATGACTTACGTGACTCGGGGGTGATCGAACAGGTCGCCGATTGTGTCTATTTTGTTTATATTCCCCTGAAGAACGGGGTGGAAAATGATCCGGTGACGGGCGAAAGCCTGGTGGATGTCGGTGAACTCTGGATTAAAAAAGTACGTAACGGTTCTGTCGGGGTGGCTCGTTATCGTTTCAATGAGAGTTATACGCTTATTTCCAACTATTCAAACCGGAAGAAGCCATGACGAAAAGAGAGATCGAACAAATGAAGTCGTCTGTCTGCATCAAGGAGGTAGTCGAGGGGTATGTGCCGCTGGAACGGAAGGGGAGTAACTATATGGGGCTTTGTCCGTTTCACGAAGATCATCATCCATCACTTATAGTGAATCCAGAGAAACAAACTTTTCATTGCTTTGCCTGCGGGGAACATGGGGATGCGATTGCTTTTGTGCAGAAGATGGAACATTGCAGTTTTATGGAGGCGGTGGGGAAATTGAAAATTGAAAATGGAAAATTGAAAATTAATAAGAAAAAGGCGGAGTCTGTTCCTGTGAATACCACTGAGAAGAAATTTTCAATTTTCAATTCTCAATTTTCAATTGAAAAAAACTGTAAGTTTTTTTCCTCCCTTTTGCCTTATGCTTGCGGTAACTCTGAATTGACGCCTGCTTACCTGGATTTTGAAGTCGGGCAATCTCCTGTAAATGTACCGAAGGAGTGGTATGCGATGCGTAACCGTGTCATTTTCCCGATCCGTGACGAAGCCGGGCAGTTAATTGCTTTTGCTGCCCGCCGGTTGGCGGATGGTAATCCGGATGAACCGAAATATATCAATACTTCAACAGCCGGCGGGTATAAAAAAAGCGATCATTTGTATGCTTTGAACCGGGCGAAGGAGGCGATTGTGCGTGGAGGTTTTGTTTTTGTGGTCGAGGGGTATAAGGATGCGATAGCCATGCACGCGGCGGGTTTGACGAATACGGTCGCTTTATGCGGGACGGCTCTGACTGGCGGGCAGGTGGAATTGTTGAAACGGTATACCGGCCATCTGTGTCTGTTATTGGACGGGGATAAGCCGGGGCGTGATGCGGCACGGAAAATTGCGCTGTCGCAGGAGACGGCTTTTTCGGAGATACAGGTTCTTTATTTACCGGAAGGGGAGGACCCGGATTCGTTGTTCCGGCGGCATGGGAGAGAGGTGTTCGTCGCCTTGATCGACCGTTGCCGGACAAGGCCGCATTATTCGGAAGAGTTGTTGTTGTCGGCTTGCCTCTTGTATGCGGATACGTATTATTTTTTCAAAGGGGAGTTTTGCCTGTTTACGGAGGTGATCCATACGATTCTCCGTTCGAATAACCTGTTGTTTGAACATGGGGACTATCGGACGATTTTGTCCCATCTGGCGGAAGGGTATCTGGAAGCTGACCTGGAGATGGTGCTGAGAGGGGTGGCGGACGGGTTGCATGCGGAGTATGACGGGATGGTCCGGCAGGATGTGGAGGCGTTCCGGCTTCTTTATCCTGAAGCATCCAATTACCGGGAGATGTATCTGGTCCGCTTGTTGTTCTTTTATACTGAAAACCGGATATTGAAGGATATCCGGAAGACGGTGAGGGCTTTGTTGCAGTCTTCTCCGGATGAGACCGGGCAACGACTGGAAATGCTCGTTCATATAGCCGAACGACGGGAGCTGTTACGGCACGTGGCGGAGAATCTGGATAGGCCGGGGACGGTTTGGGGATGATTCAATTCTTTCTAATCAAAAACAAATGAAATCAATATCAAACTTACTTCTTTGGGGAGGCATTCTACTGCTTCCCCTAAACTCTTATGCTCAGTTTACCAAAGGACTGAGTTATCGGGCGGAAACCGGCGTCAGCTTTAGCGGAGGGAAACATACTCCTTTTTGGCTGACGGCAAATAAACAGGGACTTTCGTCCATTGAAAAGAATAACGGGTATCTACGTGCAGGTGTTTTCCGGGAACTGGAAAACGATAAACCTTTCTCGTATGCTTTCGGGGCGGACCTGGCTGTAGCTTATAATTTTACATCGACTTTTGTGGTGCAACAATTGTATGCGGATCTGAAATATCGTTGCCTGGGGTTGAGCATCGGAAGCAAGGAACGACATAGTGAGTTCAATAATCCATTACTCAGTAGCGGTGGTTTGACATTCTCGGGAAATGCCCGTCCGGTTCCGCAGGTTCGTATCGGTATTCCTGAATATACGCTTGTTCCGGGGACAAAAGGTTGGTTAGCTTTCAAAGGACATATCGCTTATGGTATGTTTACGGATGACGGCTGGCAGAAGGACTTTGTGGCTCCGGGAGGTAAACATACGGAACATGTGCTGTATCATTCTAAGGATTTGTATGTGAAGATCGGTAACCGGGAGAAGTTTCCGTTGATTTTAGAAGGGGGATTGGAAATGGCTGCCCAGTTTGGGGGAAATGCTTTTGTTGGGGACAAGAAGATCGATATGCCGAACGGGATAAAGGATTTCTTTAAAGTGTTTATTCCGAGCGGGGGAGATAGTAGCACACCAACAGGAGAACAGACAAATGTCTATGGAAACCATTTAGGCAGCTGGAACTTCTCACTGACATGGGATGCTCCTAAAAATTGGACAATCCGTCCTTATTACGAACATTATTTCGAAGACCATTCGCAGATGTTTGGTGAATATGGCTGGAAAGATTGTCTGGCAGGAATAGAAATAACGTTTCCCAAGAATCGGGTGATCGGTAGTTTCGTTTACGAATATATCTCAACGAAAGACCAGTCCGGTCCTGTCTATTGGGATCATACATCGGAGATACCTGAACAAGTGAGTGGTACAGATAATTATTACAACCACTACATCTATGCCGGTTGGCAGCATTGGGGAATGGGGATTGGTAATCCGCTAGTCATGTCTCCAATCTATAATACAGATGGTGATATTAGTTTTAAAAGTTCGCGTATGCAAGGACATCATTTCGGGATCATGGGTACTCCTTGTACCGACCTGGAATACCGAATCCTTTTATCGTTTACCCGTAACTGGGGGACTTATAGCTTACCTTTTTATGAGATCAAAAAGAATGGAAATGCGTTGGTAGAATTAACTTATACGCCCCATCAGTTGAAAGGCTGGGACTTTACAGCATCGCTGGGTGTTGACAGAGGCGGGATGTTGGGTAAAAGTGCCGGTGGAATGCTAACAATCAGAAAAACGGGATGGATACGATGAAAAAATATATAATAGCGGTGTTGCTGGCCCTGATAGTCAGTTCCTGCGGAAAAATGCCGATCAACGGAGACCTGGATGGTCGCTGGCAGATCATGAAAATAGCATATGCGTCGGGAGAGGAAGAGACACCGGAACGGGCCTATTACAGTGTTGCTTTGCATACAATCAATCTGATGAAGGTTGATGTAACCAGTCAGACCGGTAATATGGAATATACCGGAGATTCATTGTTTGTAGTTATGCCGGTCAGTAAAGTTGAAGATTTATTGCCATTTGGCATGAACGGAACGGAGCAACGTTTCGGCGTCAAAGAATTAACATCAAAGCATTTGGTCCTGCAATCGGATTATGCCCGGTTGGAATTCAGGAAGTTTTGATTCAACAATTTTTTTATTGAAATATCAACAAAAACAAATAATATATGAAAATGAATTTGAACAAACAACTTTTAGGAGTTTTGCTTGTGGTGCTACTGGGCTCTTGTGCATCACCCAAAAACATTATTTACATGCAGGATGTAGAACCTTTTAGGCAGGGAAATATCGAACAGATATACGAGCCGATCATCCATGAAGACGATTTGCTGGCAATCATGGTGAACAGCCGTGATCCGGAACTGGCATTACCTTTTAATATGCCGATGGTTACTTATCAGTTAGGCACAAATAACGGAACGACTGGTCAGCAGCGTGTGTTGGGCTATTTGGTAGACCGCTATGGTGATGTCGATTTCCCGATTTTGGGTAAGATCCGTGCCTCGGGCCTTAGCCGTATGCAGCTAACGGAACTGATTAAGAAACAGTTGGTGGACGAGGATTTGATCAAAGACCCAATCGTAACAGTACAGTTTCTGAATTTTAAGGTTTCTGTCATTGGTGAAGTTAGCCGGCCGGGTAGTTTTACCGTATCGGGTGACCGTATCACATTGTTGGAGGCTTTAAGTATGGCAGGTGACCTTACGATTTACGGTCGTCGCGATCGTGTGGCGGTGATCCGTGAGAATAATGGTAAACGTACGATCCTGTTCCATGATTTACGTTCGGCGGATATCTTCGATTCGCCCTGCTATTATCTTCAACAGAACGATATCGTGTATGTGGAACCGAACAAGGCGAAAGCGGGCCAGAGTGGCATCAATCAGAACAACACGGTGGGTGTGTGGGTATCGGTCGTATCCCTGTTGACCACGGTTGCAGTATTAATATTCAAATAACAAAAGAGTATAAGAGTGATGAATCCCGAACAAGAAACAAATATGCTTCGTGAAGAGGAAAATGAGTTGAACCTGATCGATATATATCGTGTCGTACGTGCCAACTGGTACTGGTTCCTGTTATCTGTGGCGGTCTGCTGTGCAGTAGCGGTGCTTTATCTGGGGTGGGCACCGAAAATCTACCAGCGTACAGCAACGGTATTGATCAAGGACGATACGAAAGGAGGCGGCGCAGCCAGTGAGGCTGCCGTTTTTGAGGATTTGAATATGTTCAATATGAAAAGGAGTGTGGATAACGAACTGCTGGTCTTTAAATCGAAACAGTTGATGAAATCAGTTGTCAAACGTCTGGACCTGGATATCAGTTACAGCATTCGTGAAGGGTTGCGTACGGTGGAGTTGTACAGTCATTCACCTGTAGTGGTCCGTTTTCCGGAGGCAAATGAAAACCTTGAATTTGGTTTGACGGTAGTGCCGGTATCAGATAAAGAAGTGAGCTTGTCGGGTTTCTTTTCCGAAGAACTGGAGGAAGAAGGACAGGTGCTGGAAGACCAGACGTTGACTGTGGCGTTGAACGACACGGTATCGACGCCTATCGGAAAAGTAGTGGTAACTCCTAGTTTGTATTATACGGATCTTTATTATGGGAGTGAGATAACAGTTTCTAAAAGCAACCAGGATCGGGTAGCCTTGGATTATAATGAATCTCTGCAGGTTGTGCTAGCGAGTAAAACAGCTACCATTTTGAATTTGTCACTGCAGGACGTTTCTGCATCCCGTGCGGAGGATGTGTTGAATACACTGATTGCTATTTACAACGAGGATGCGATAAGCGACAAGAATCAGGTGATGGTCAATACATCGAATTTTATCAATGACCGCCTGATTATTATTGAAAAAGAACTGGGAAATGTGGATGCAGAAATCGAGGTCTTCAAAAGAGAAAATCAGCTGACCGATATCCATTCGGAAGCTGGTATGTATTTGCAGGAAGGTAGCCAGTACAGCCAGGAAGGACTTGGATTGGAGAACCAGTTGACGCTGGCAAAATATATTCGGGAGTACTTGACTGACCCACATAAGGGGGCCGACCTGATACCAGCCAATACGGGTATCTCGGATGTAAGTTTGGAAAGTCAGATTTCGGAATATAATACCTTGCTCTTAAAACGCGACAAGTTGATCGGTAACAGTAGTAACAGGAATCCGGTCGTGATGGACCTGAACAATTCGCTGGGTGCGATGAAGCAGACAATTATCCGGGCGGTAGACAATCTGATCGTAGGTTTGAATATAAAAATAAAGAACATACGTGAACGTGAAGTGCAGACGACCCGTCGTATAGCAGCTGTCCCGACTCAGCAAAAGTACGTGTTGTCGGTTGAACGCCAACAGAAGATCAAGGAGGAACTTTACCTTTACCTTCTGAACAAGCGGGAAGAGAATGCCTTATCGCAGGCGATCACGGAGAGTAATGCCCGTATTATCGACCCGGCACAGGGTAGCGAGAAACCAGTGGCACCCAAATCGATGCTGGTTCTTTTAGCAGCCTGTGTGTTGGGGATGGTGGTTCCTTCGGGTATTCTTTGGGTGCAGTTGACGATGAACACGACGGTACGTTCAAGGAAAGATATAGAGGATAACCTGTCTGTTCCGTTCCTGGGTGAGATTCCTTCGCGTAACCGGAAAGACAAGAGTGAAATCCTGGTGCATGAGAACGGTCGCGACGGTGTCTCGGAGGCATTCCGTATTGTCCGGACGAATATGGAATTCATGCGTGTAAAAGCAAAAGATCTGAAAGTGGTGATGTTTACCTCTTCAAATCCGGGTGCGGGGAAAACTTTCGTATCAATGAACCTGGCGATGAGTTTTGTTCTAACGAATAAAAAGGTGATCCTTGTCGATACTGATATTCGTAAGGGTACCCTTAGCGCCCGCATCAGCCACGCTGGTGCGGGATTGACGCACTATTTGTCGGGGAGGGTGGATGATGTGGATAAGATCATTGCACCATCGGGCATCAACGACCGTTTGGACGTAATCCATGCAGGTCCTGTGCCTCCTAATCCTTCGGAGTTACTTCTGAGCAATCGCTTGGAAGAATTGGTAAATACGTTGCGTGAGCGTTATGATTATGTGATTTTGGACAATGTGCCGGCCGGTATGGTAGCAGATGCCACGATCGTGAACCGCGTGGCTGACTTGACGGTTTATGTGATTCGTGCAGGTTTGATGGATCGCCGTCAGCTACCGGAAGTGGAAAAGTTATATAAACAGGAGAAGTTTCGCAATATGGCGGTGATACTGAATGGTATCAATATGAAACGTGCCGGTTATGGGTATGGTTATGGGTACGGTTATGGATATGGCTATGGTTATGGAAACGAAAAATCTCAAAAACATAAGAAATGAATAAAATTGTTCGACAAATGTTGATCTGCTTGTTATGGGTGGTTTGTGTATCAACGGCTTACGGTCAGCACACGGAGGATGCGTCCGTTGATACGCTAAAGCAGTCTTCCCGGGAGCAGCAAATGCAGGCCCGTTTGGAAAACTATGTACAGTTATTGTCAACGCGTAAAAAGCCTGAAAGGCCCCGGGTGATGGTGATGCCTGTGATGGGGTTCCGTACTTCCCAGATGTCGTACGGTTTGATGGTTGCTGCAATGAGACGCACGGGGGGATATATAAAAGCGAAATATAGTTTCAGCAATACTCCTTCGGATGATTTCGAATGTAACGATGTCGGGATGTCGGATGAAGATGGTGAGGTACAGTGGTACACGGGGAAGACGGAAAAAAGCCGTTTGTCTGTCACAGGGGGGATCGTACAACGCCTGTGGAAACCGTTTTATCTGTATGCCGGAGTAGGGTACGGCACACGTACGCTGGTCTGGGAAACGGTGGGAGGCAAGTGGGGTAAAAACAAAGACCATTCCCTGGAGGGTGTGGAAGCTGAGATCGGAGGAATCCTGTCTGCCGGACCAATGGTATTTTCGCTGGGTTTGCAAACGAACAGCTTTAAATATCTGGAGGGAAATCTGGGAATTGGAGTTATTTTTTAATCGATGAACCGAAAAAACAGAAGAGTCCATGAATCTATTGAAGTATATATTGTTTTTTCTTCCTGCTGTGTTGATGTTGGGAAGTTGTGAAAAGGACGCCGAACCTGAAGCCATATCGATCGGCATGCAGTTGGAGGAACCGCAGCATATAGGGCGAACGTATGTCAGGTTGAAAGGGAGCGTGACGAGTCAGATACCGTTAAAAGAGACTGGTTTTCTTTGGTGGAAGGCGGGTGACCGTGATCATGCCTCGGAGGTCGTATGCCGGGATTCTTTATCATTTGGCATGCAGGTGCTGCTGGAAGGACTGGATGCGGATGCGTCGTACGAATATTGTTTGTATGCGGGTAACGGTACGGATCGTCTGACAGGGCAGTCGGGTAGTTTTAAGACGTTGTTGTATGGTGAGCCTTTGTTGTCGGACCTGTCGGCGGACGAGGAGGTCGCTAACCGTTTCACCTTCCGGGTGAAAGATGATGGAATAGATGGTACGGGGGCTAACTTGTTATCGAAAGGTGTCTGCTGGAATACAGAAGGCAACCCGACGGTAGACGACCGGAAGCTGGAAGCGGAAGGTGAGGAGGCTGCGTTTTCCGTTTCCATTCCGGACCTGGAAGAGAACACGACCTATTATCTGCGTGCTTTTGCATTAAACGATAGTTCGTATCTTGCTTACAGTCCGGAAATAAAGATTCAGACGGGCAAAACATTTCCTAAGGTCGGCAGTATCCTGTTGTCTGATTCATTGAAGAAGGAATTTCGTGCTACACTGGAAGACAGCGGAGGTGCTGAAATCATATCGAAGGGTTTCTGCTGGAATACGACTGGTACGCCGACGGTGGCAGATGAGAGGGAGACAGCGGGCAAAGAGTTTACTGCCGTGTTGTCGGGGCTGAATCCCAATACGGTTTATTATGTACGTGCGTTTGCCGAGAATACATATGGTGTGGGTTATAGTGAGGAGTTGGTGGTCAATATTATATCGCTGCCGGTAGTGGGGGCGGTGGAACGTATTGATCCGGATAACAATGTGTTCCGTTCCGTATTAGTGACAGATGGTGGAAGTGAGATAACGGAAAAAGGTTTTTGCTGGAACATGACGGGAAAACCGTCGGTGGAGGATCATGTAGTTGTGGCTGATGATGATTTTATGGCTACGATATCAGAAATGGAATCGGGTACTTACTATATACGTGCCTATGCTGTCAATAAAGCAGGTGTCGGTTATGGTGAAGAGTTGAGTGTGTCGATTCATGTGCTGACGGTTCCGGTACTTGACAGGGTTCGTATTGTTGATTGGGAAACCAACCGGATACAGTGTTCAATACTGAATGCGGGAGGCAGTAAAATAACGGCTAATGGTTTTTGCTGGAGTACGCATGAATATCCGGATGTTTCGGATAATCTGTTGGAAGCGGATGATGATTTCATGGCAGTTATGGGTACTATGTATCCGGGTGTTTACTACATAAGGGCTTATGCGAGTAATAAGATAGGTACGGGGTATAGTCGTACGTTGGTGTTGGATACGCGTACAGTTCCGGTTGTGGATGAAATAGAAGTATTGGATGCTACAACGTATACATTCCGTTCGAGAGTGCTGGACAACGGTGGCGGGAATATAAGTGAATGCGGATTCTGTTGGAATACGGTCGGTGAACCGAACATCTGGGATTATAGTGTGCAGGCGGATAGTGATTTCACGGCAACGCTGGGTGATTTGTCTCCGGGTGTCTATTACATCCGTGCCTATGTGATTAATGAAAAAGGTGTTGGTTACGGTCCTGGATATTCGATTATAGTCTCTCCTGAGGGTGTGGATTAAGAAGTAAAACAGAAAGAGTCTTTTTGAAACTTGCATATTATTTGTGCTCTGCGATCTTTATCATTCTTACCATTATTTTATCACTGAAGAATCCGGCTGTCTGCTGGTAGGCTTCAGGGAGGACTCCGTTACTTTCATTGTAAAAGAGGTATGGAATAAGGAACCTGTCGGCTTGCCGGAAGTGGATGGGCTGTATTCTGAAATGCAGCGTATCGGGGAAATGTGCGGCTGTAGCCAGTTCCGTGTCCTGGCTCATGGCGGTTATCTGCCGGAGGCACTTTCCTTTGAACTGCATGGACTGACTGTTTCGGATGATAGCTATCTGAGAAGTCTGGAAACGGGAAAACATATTGAACTCTTTTCGCATAATGAAGCGGCTTACCGGGCCATCGAGGAAGGATTCAAAACAAACAGGATCGGAGCGGTTGTACAGGCGACCGGAACAGGAAAG
>NZ_QTMM01000021.1:11679-124291 GCF_003635445.1 Parabacteroides sp. AF17-3
GGTTGTACAGGCGACCGGAACAGGAAAGTCCTACCTGATTGCCCGCTATATCGTCAATCATTCGGAAGATGATATAGTGGTTATTGCTCCCAACGTTACGATTATCGCCGAGATCAAAAAAGCAATTGGCAGGACAATGCCGCATGTTGCCTACCGGACTTTCCAGGCATTAGTCCTGAATCGCGGTACGGTCGGTGAGCTTAAAGCGGATCATATTATTATCGATGAGTTCCATCATTTCGGGGCGGAGGTATGGGGTAAAGCCGTACAGGAAGTCATTGATAACAATCCGGAGGCCCGTGTACTGGGAATGTCGGCAACCCCGATACGTCCCGAAGAGATGCTCGATACGGTAGAAGTCTATTTCAAGGGAAACCTGTTCCATGAACTGTCTTTGTCTATGGCCTGGTATTATAAGATACTGCCTGTCCCTGTCCTGGTGCAGAGCGTATTCGATCTGAATAACCAACTGGATAAGGTACAGCGTATGTTGAACAGGAGCGACTGTACATCTGAAAGGCGCAAGCGTATTCAGGACAAGATAGACTTTGCCCGTCTCGACTTTCGCGGTTCGTTGAGTGCATCGGAACTGATTCGGCGTTATCTTCCGAAAGAGGTAAAGAAAATGCTTGTCTTCTGTAAAGACAAGGAAGATCTTCAGCATATGGTTCCCGAAGTATCGAACTGGCTCGGGCAGGCTGGTTTTGAGACGGAAACATTCGAGATCCATAACGGACTCAGCAATCGGGAGAATGAAAAGACGTTGCGTCGTTTCCGTAGGGAAACGGGAAAACTGCATGTCCTTTTCTCTATAAATATGTTGATCGAAGGATTGCATGTGGAGGGAGTGGATGCCGCCATGTTCCTGCGTCGGACGGAGTCGTATGTAGTAGCCTTGCAACAGTTGGGCCGCTGCCTGAAAGCCGGTTCGGACCGGCATCCGGTGGTGCTTGACTTCGTCAATAACCTTTCGGGCCGTTCTGTTTATGAGGCTATGTCAAGGGAGTTGGCTTATCATCCGGCAATCCGTGCTCCAAAGAGCTTTAAAGGCTTTATGGAGTTTGAGGTAACTGGATTTTTGTCTGATATCCGTGCCCGTGTGGATGATATGCTGGCGGAACTGGATGCATGGCCGGTGATGTATGAACGTTTGATCGAATATAAGGAACGTGAAGGGCGCTGGCCGCAGGCAGCCGAAGGAAAGTTGGGAAACTGGTGTAACACCCAACGGATTGCCCGGAAGAAAGGAACGCTGTCGGAAGATTATATCTCGCAGTTAGACCGAATCGGTTTCGAATGGGAAGTACAGGACAGTCGTTGGATGCAGTATTATGAAGAACTGAAGATTTTTATAACTCAGATGCAACGTTATCCTAAGAAGGGAGAAAATAATCTGAGTATCTGGTGCAACACCCAACGGCAGGGACGTAAAAAAGGGGTGTTATCTGAAGAACGGATAGCTTTGTTGGATCGCATCGGTTTTGCGTGGGAGCAAGATTTGGATGCCCAGTGGATAAAAAATTGGGAACAGGTGGTGTTTTTTTATCACCAAAAGGGATATTGGCCTAAAAGTAATGATGGCAAATTAGGTTCCTGGTGTAGTACCCAACGTAAGTTCCGTAAACAGGGGGGACTAGCCTCCGAACGTATCAGGATGATGGATGAAGCCGGTTTTGTCTGGAATACCGACGATATCTGGATTGAAAACTATGAAAAATTAAAACTGTTTTACCAGGAGAAGCACCGTTGGCCTACTGTCCGTGAAAACAAGCTCGGCAGTTGGTGCTTCGTCCAACGTCGCTTATTCAAAAACGGTAAACTTCTCTCCTGGCGAAAACAGATGCTGGAGTCTATCTCTTTCCCTTTATAAGGTTTGTTGTTTACTTATCTGTTTCAGGTATTTGAGGATATTCATCTTCTTGTTTATACCAACTTATTTTCCGGGAGAAGAACATAATCGTTCCCAGGATTACAAACAAGCCGATACTTCCTATTAATAAGGCAACATCTTCGAGTTGCAGAACAACATACAGGAAAATATATAATAAACATAACATGCCGGTGAGTGCTCCGGTCTGTATTTTATTTTTGAAGATGCTGTGAGTATAAGCTGTGATCAGGCCGATGGTGGCGATACTGGCAATCAGATAGGCCGTGCCGAAGTTTATCTGTTCGGAGATAGACAGGAGCAGGCTGTAAAACAGGATCAATGCGAAGCCGACCAACAAATACTGTATAGGGTGGATCCGTTTTCTGGTCAGGATCTCGACGAAGAAGAAGACAACGAAGGTCAGGGCGATGAACATGATGGCATATTTGGCGGAACGCATGTTCTGCTGGTAATGGTTTACCGGGTCGATCAGGCTTACCCCGAAGGAGGAATCGTCGAATGAGTTTCCCGGGTAGTCGATCCACATTTCCGGGATACTGCGGTTGAAACTGAGGATACTCCAGTCGGCTTCGAATCCATTTTCGGTAATATGGTGCTCCGGGGAGAAGTTGCCGATGAAACCGGGGGACTTCCAGTTGCCTGTAACGTGCACTTTAGTCGTTTTGCCTATGGGGATGAAATTGATGTTACTGCTGCCGTTCAGTTTTAATTTGCAGTTGAATGTTTGGGGTTGGCTGAACAGGAGAGGGTCGGTATTCTTTAATGGCATGACCAGCATTTTTCCTATCTGCGTATCCAGGTTACCGGTGGCTTCGACCGACAATTGTTTGTTGTCCAGTTTGAAGTCGATGTTTTCTGTTATGCCCCTCAGGTCGGAAACACCGATGGATAGATAGGCCTGTTCCCAATGAATGATACTGTTTTCCGGTTTGGGGAAGTTTATTTTGTCGAAGTTTCCTGTTATGTCTATCTCGCTTTTGTAAAGGATCGTTTTGTAGATACCGTAATATCTTTCCTCTGGAAATAACTGTGTTGTGATATTCAGGTTTTCCGGTGTGATATTCAGAAGGTGTTCCTGAATGGTTGTCTTGTTGTCCGGATTTACCTGCGTCGTGGTATAAGGGATGGAAATGACCGGACCGCAAAAGGTTTGGGCATTGCTCCATTTGTTGTTAATCTTTTCGATTGTTTCCAAACTCCGGTTTTGTCTTTCCCGGATCAGATCCTGGATCATTAATCCCGGAATCAGGAGGATGAGGGTCAGGAATCCGATAATCAGTGCTTTCAGTGTGATAGACTGATTGATTTTTGCTGCTTTTTTGATTGTTGTTTCCATAAGCTAAACCTGTTTTATGTAGTTTAAAAGTACTTTGCGATTCAAAGTAGATGGGTAAAAAAAATTATTTGATAAGTTCTTCCAGTGCATTCAAATGCTCTTTGAAACTTTTTCGTCCTTCTTCGGTGATGGAATATTGGGTATTGGGTTTCCGTCCGATGAATTGTTTGACGGACTGGATATATCCGAGAGTCTCCAGGGCTTTCAGGTGGCTGGCCAAATTCCCGTCGGTCAATTCCATCAGTTGCTTCATGGTGTTGAAGTCGGCTGATTCGTTTACCGAAAGGATAGACATGATACCTAATCGTATCCGGTTTTCGAAGGCTTTATTTAATTTGGACAGTATGTTTTTCATTCTTTCTTCAAATCATATTTGATGTACATAGCTGTGCCGTAAATGATATGGCAAACTCCGAATCCGATAGTCCAAAGCAAGAGGCTCCAGTCGGGGAACAGGGCGGCAACAATACCTAACACGACTTCTGTCAAGCCTAAATAATGTACTTCGTCGAGGGTGTATTTGGATACATTAATTAATGCCAGACCATAGAAGGTCAGCGTCATGGTGATCGCCATAGCCAAATCGCCGCGTAGCAGGAAAATGAGGGCAAAGATACCTCCGGCAATCAATGGGATACCGAGGTTATAAAGTGTCCTTTTTATCAGGCTTTTGGAGGGCATCAGGTTCTTTTTCACCGATTTTCTCCAGGAAAAATAGATACCGAAACAAATAGAGAAGAGCAGCACGGCGGAAGCGTCGGTTATCAGCAAAGTGATTTCGCGGAACATGGCTTCGTGTGTCGTGTCGAAGTTGGCACTGGCCGGTTCCCGTAAAATATGGAAATAGGCAAGTGCTGCTCCGATAATGGCTATGACTCCGGCTGATATGCCTGACAAACCGCTTAACGAAAGGAATTTGGATGATTTCTCCATCATCTCGCGGATAGCTTTTATGTCTTCTATTTGTTTATTCATATACTTAAAATAAAAAGTACTTTGTGCCGCAAAGTTAATGAGGTTTCTGAATAATCCAAATAGGTAGAGGAGTTTTTTGCAGAATTTTGTCATTGCTCTTATTATCTTTTATCTTTGTATCCTGAAAATTAAATTAGCAGACATGGATAATAAAACGATATTACCGGCAGAATGGTATCCTCAGAGTGCTGTTCAACTGACCTGGCCGCATGAAGGGACCGATTGGGCTCCGATACTGGACGAGGTGGTTCCTTGTTTTGTGGAGATTGCCAAAGAGGTGATCAAACGGGAGAAGTTATTGATTGTTTGTCCGGATGAAACGGCGGTACGCTCGCAGTTGGGAGAGGTGGATTATAACCGTGTTATTTTCCGTGAGATGGAGACGAACGATACCTGGGCGCGTGACCATGGGGGCATTTCCGTGTTTGATGACGGGGTGCCGGTGGTGTACGATTTTGTGTTCAACGGTTGGGGGATGAAGTTTGCTGCCAACCATGATAATCTGATTACGCGGAAATTGTTTCATGGCAAGACTTTTGCCGATGAAGTGGTTCCTGTCAATATGCAGCCGTTTGTATTGGAAGGCGGCAGTATCGAGTCGGATGGAAAGGGAACTTTGCTGACTACGGTCGAATGTCTATCTTCCGTGAACAGAAACGAATATCTCCAGCAGGAAGAACTGGAAAATTATCTCCAGCAGGTGTTCGGACTGGACCGTATCCTGTGGTTGGAAAGCGGTTATCTGGCGGGAGACGATACCGACAGTCATGTCGATACGCTGGCGCGTTTTTGCAGTGAGGATACGATTGCCTATGTGCAGTGCACGGATGAGGAAGACGAGCATTTTGCCGAACTCCGGGAGATGGAAGAGGAATTGAAGGAGTTCACGCAGGCAAATGGCGAACCTTATCGGCTGGTCGCTTTGCCGATGGCGGATAAAGTGGAGTGGGAAGGCGAGCGTTTGCCGGCTACCTATGCCAATTTCCTGATTATAAACGGGGCTGTGCTTGTTCCGTTCTATAACTCATCGAAAGATGAAGTGGCGAAAGCGGCCTTGCAGACGGCGTTTCCGGACAGAGAGATTGTAGGTATTAATTGTTTACCGTTAATTAAACAACATGGCTCATTGCATTGTGTGACGATGCAGTACCCAAAAGAATTTATTGTATGAAAGTAGGATTGATTCAACAGGCAAATACCTGTGACCGGGCAGATAATATAAAGAAACTGAAAAATAGCATCCGGCTTTGTGCCGACGAAGGTGCGGAACTGGTTGTCTTGCAGGAGTTGCATAACGGCCTGTATTTTTGCCAGACGGAAGATACGCAGATGTTCGACCTGGCGGAAACGATTCCGGGACCGTCTACGGAAGAGTTCGGGGCTTTAGCAAAAGAGCTGGGCGTGGTTTTAGTACTTTCCCTGTTCGAGCGGCGTGCTCCGGGATTGTATCATAATACAGCCGTGGTGATTGAGAAAGACGGCTCGATTGCCGGAAAATATCGTAAGATGCATATACCGGACGACCCGGCTTACTACGAAAAGTTTTATTTTACTCCCGGCGATTTGGGATTCGAACCGATAGAGACGTCTGTCGGGAAGTTGGGCGTATTGGTTTGCTGGGACCAGTGGTATCCGGAAGCAGCCCGCCTGATGGCGATGAAAGGTGCTGAGATGCTGATTTATCCGACGGCTATCGGTTGGGAGAGCAGTGATACGGAAGAAGAGAAAAAACGTCAGCTGGGTGCCTGGATAACTGTGCAGCGCGGACATGCCGTAGCTAACGGACTTCCGGTGATTACGGTAAACCGTACCGGACATGAGACGGACCCTTCGGGACAGACAAACGGTATCCAGTTTTGGGGAAATAGCTTTGTGGCAGGTCCCCAGGGAGAGTTGCTGGCTGAGTTCCCGAACGACCATGAAGAGGTGCGTGTGGTAGAGATTGATAAAGCACGGAGTGAGAATGTGCGCCGTTGGTGGCCGTTCTTCCGTGACCGTCGTATCGATGCTTTCGGCGGACTGACAGAGCGATTTTTGATATAATATGAAGTTTTGCAATAAAGAAGAAGCCGTCCGGTATATGAATCGATTGGGATTATCCGGGCGGCCTTTTATATTTGTCGTTGATTATAAGCAGGAGCAAGTTTGGGTGGCGGAGCCGGAGGAGGTAGAGCCGGGTGAGGTGTTGTATGATTTGAATGGCGTTACCAATGTGACGTCAAAAGCGGAAACCTTTCCGGAAAAACATGTTGAATGGGAGACTAATCCGGTTTCTTTTGAAACTTACTCCCGGTCTTTCCGGAAAGTAATCGAGCATATTTATGCCGGTAATTCTTATCTGGTCAACCTGACTTGTGCGACTCCGGTACGAACGAACCTGACGTTGAAAGAGATTTTCTATCTTTCCCATGCTCCTTATAAATTATGGGTGAAAGAGCGTTTTGTTGTTTTCTCTCCTGAGATATTTGTGCGTATCGAGGATGGATTTATCTATTCTTATCCGATGAAAGGGACGATCGATGCCTCTTTGCCTGATGCGCGGGAACGGATTTTGGCAGATAAAAAAGAAGAGGCGGAACATGCCACGATTGTCGATTTGATTCGTAACGACCTGAGCCAGGTAGCTTCGGAAGTGACGGTGTCGCGATACCGGTATATAGATGAGTTGCAGACAAACAGGGGAAGACTGTTGCAAGTCAGTTCGGAAATTAGAGGTAAGCTACCGGAAGACTGGAAAGCCTCATTGGGAGACATATTGTTCCGGCTGTTGCCCGCAGGGTCTATCACCGGAGCTCCCAAGAAGAAGACGATGGAGATTATCGGGGAAGCTGAAACATACGAACGGGGATTTTATACCGGGGTTATGGGATATTTTGACGGTCATCGTCTGGACAGTGCCGTGATGATTCGCTTTATCGGGCAGGAGGGAGGAGATTTCCTGTTTAAGAGCGGCGGTGGGATTACTTCCCAAAGTGATTTAGAAAGTGAATATAATGAAATGAAACAAAAAGTATATGTGCCAATTTATTGAAACAATCCGTATCGAGGATGGAAAGGCGGTTAATCTGGCCTTTCATAATTACCGCTTCAACAAGACGCGGAGAGATGTGTTTGAATGTAACCTGCCTGTAAACCTGGCGGATTATATCCAGCTCGGAGATTATTCCGGACGTACCAAATGCCGGGTCGAATATCAGGAGGAAGTGGAGAAGGTGGAATATCTACCTTACACCGTTCGTCCGGTGAATCGTTTGAGACTGGTCACGTCGGACGGGTTGGATTATACATATAAAAGTGCTGACCGTCAGAAGTTGGATGAATTATTTCGTCAGAAGGGAGAAGCGGACGATATTTTAATCATACGTGATGGCGTCTTGACGGATACATCGATTGCCAATATTGCTTTATGGAATGGTAGCCAATGGGAGACACCCGAGGTCCCTTTGTTGGAAGGAACGATGCGGGCATCTCTATTAGGAAAGGGGAGGATTGTTCCGGCTGTTATTCGTCCGCAGGATTTGTCACGTTACTCGTTGGTTCGCCTGTTTAATGCGATGATCGGGTTTGGTGAGATCGAATTTCCGGTGGAGAACATTATTTAATAATGTAATAAACGGTATTGCTGATACGTGCCTGATATACTTTGTTGTCGTGCATGAGCGAGCATAGAGCCAGACAGAGCTCCGTGTCTTTAAAATTTGTTGCTCGTTGTAATTCAGCAAATGTACTCTTTCCAACCTGACACAAAGTCTCATATAATTGAGAAATGCTATGAGACAACTTTACATTTAGCGTATTCATAAGCTGTTATTTTATAAGTTAATACTATATAGGACCGGCGGTAGAGGGATACTGTCCGGTTCTTTTTTCGAAGACTAAAGTACCGGATATTTTTGTAAGAACCGTCTCTTTTTTTACTGTAACGGTAATTTTTGCTTCTTAAACGTATTATCGGGAAACTGAAATAAAAATGGGCGGTTATCTGTCTTTGGGCAACCGCAGTACGAACCGTATCAGTGCCACGAATACCTTTCCGTATTTTTCCAGTTTGATTTCTCCCACACCGCGTATTTCGCTGAACTCTTCCAGGGTAACAGGCCTTTTTTGTACCATATCTTCCAGTGAATCATCGGAAAAGATGATGTAGGCTGGTGTCTGTTCGCGTTCGGCAATCTGCTTGCGGAGTTGCTGGAGCGAGTCGAGCAGCGTTTCTTCGACCGATGCCGATTGGATGGGTTTGATCGGGCGGTATTTGAATTTCGAGTCTTTTCTTCTGAAGTAAGTTTTTTCTTCCGGCTCTTTATAGATAGCCATCATCGCTTTCTGTTCACCGAACAATACTTTTCTTCCCAGCGGAGTGACTTTCAGTATTCCGGCATTGACATAATCGATTTCGATATATCCCAATTGAAGCATCTGGTAAAGATATTCTTTCCATTCTTTATAGGAGAGGTCTTTTCCGGCACCGTATGTCTTTAATTTATCGTATCCTTTTTCCGTGATCTCTGTCTTCTCCGAGCCGCGGAGGATATTGATAAGCATATTCATGCCGACAAATTCACCGGTACGGAAGATGGCGCTTAACGCTTTTTGGACGAGTATGCTGCCGTCGAACCGTTGGGGAGGGTTTTTGCATACATCGCAGTTGCCGCAGTCCTGGTCGCTTTCTTCTCCGAAGTAGCTGAGGAGGATACGCCGGCGGCAGATGTCCGCTTCGCAATAACGGCGCATACGGTTCAGCTTCTGGAGGTTGGTGTCTTTTTGTCCGCTTTCTTCGGCAAAACGGCGGAGGACAAGCAGGTCGCCTACCGAATAGAACAGCAAGGTGTCGCTTTTCATCCCGTCGCGTCCGGCACGGCCTATTTCCTGGTAGTAGTTCTCGATACTTCCGGGCATATTATAATGTACGACCCAACGCACATTGCTTTTATCTATTCCCATCCCGAAGGCAACGGTTGCACAGACCACGTTTACCCGGTCGTTGATAAAATCATCCTGTGCCTTTTCGCGTTGAACAGGCGGGAGTCCGGCATGATAGGCAACGGCCTTGATCCCGTAAGAAGAGAGTTCTTCTGCCAGGTTCTCTGTACTGTTCCGGCTCATGCAGTAAACGATCCCGCTCTGATGGCGGTGGGCATGGATGAAATGGACGATGGCGGAAGTTTTCTCCTTTTTGTTCAGTCCCCGGCGGATAGTCAGGGATAGGTTCGGACGGTCGAAGGACGAAACGAAAACTTCCGGATCACGCAGCTTCAATTGGGTGACAATGTCGGTACGTGTGACTTTGTCGGCTGTAGCTGTCAGGGCAACGATCGGGACTTTGGGGAACTGTTCTTTCAAAACGGACAGTTGGGTATATTCGGGACGGAAGTCGTGCCCCCAATGTGAGATACAATGGGCTTCGTCGATGGCGATCAGGGATATATCCATACGGGGAAGCAGCCAATGCAGTTCGCCAACCAGTGCTTCGGGCGACAGGTAAAGCAGTTTTATTTTACCCTGGATGCAGAGTTGTTTTATTCTGTGTCGTTCTTCTTCCGGCATCATGCTGTTGAGTGCGGCTGCCGGGATACCGTTGGCAACCAATCCGCCTACCTGGTCTTTCATCAGGGCGATCAACGGAGAGATCACGACGGCTGTTCCCGGCATATAAATGGCCGGTAACTGGAAACAAATTGATTTTCCTCCACCAGTAGGCATCAGCACCAGTGAATCCTCTTTCCTCAAAATACGTTGTATGATCTCCGCCTGTAACGGGCGGAAAGAAGTATATCCGAAAAACTTCTTTAGCAGCAACTGTAACTCTTTCATCATCCAAAAATCAATTTACAAAGATAATATAATTTCTGTATTAACCTTCGTTGAACATACGGAACTTGATTCTGACATGGACAGGGTACGGTTGTGCAAACCCTTCTTTATCAGGGAAGTAAAATGTTATATATTGTGATACTGGATTCTCATATATTATGCGAATAAAGTATCATAATATATGAGAAAATAATATTATAATATATGATATAAGAGCAGTCTCTTTAGGGAAAACAGGTAGTTTTGCATCACTATTCATATTATTTCCCTATGAAATAGGTAAATGTGGGTATATTTGACTATCTTTGTCCAAATTATTTATTTAACGAGCCGCGATGGCTCAACATTATTATTAGATGACATTTGAACAATTAGAACTGATAGAGCCGATACAAAAGGCTCTTACAAAAGAAGGTTATACAATTCCAACCCCTATACAAGCAGAAGCAATTCCCTACGTTTTAGACGGATATGACTTATTAGGTTGTGCACAGACCGGAACAGGTAAAACGGCTGCATTTTCCATTCCTATTATTCAGAATTTGTATAACGAACGCCAGCATGGAAAAGTGCGTGGTATCAAAGCATTGATACTGACACCAACCCGCGAACTGGCTATCCAGATCGGAGAAAGTTTTACGGCATACGGTAAATATACCGGTGTGAGGCATACCGTTATATTCGGTGGTGTAGGACAGAAGCCTCAGACCGATGCGCTCGAACGTGGCGTAGATGTATTGATTGCAACCCCCGGACGTCTGCTTGATTTGATCAATCAGGGATTTATCAGCTTGAAATATCTTGATTATTTTGTATTGGATGAGGCCGACCGTATGCTGGATATGGGATTTATCCATGATATCAAACGTATTTTGCCTTTGTTGCCCAAAAAGCGCCAGTCGCTGTTTTTCTCGGCAACGATGCCGCCGGAGATAGAACGCCTGGCGGGAACGATCCTGCATGAGCCGCAGAAGGTGGAGGTTACTCCGGCTTCATCGACGGTGGATAAGATTGACCAGTCCGTTTATTTCGTGGAAAAGGCGGAGAAAGTAAGCCTGCTGACGCATTTGTTAAAAGATTCTTCTTTGGAATCGGTGCTGGTATTTACCCGTACGAAACATGGTGCGGACAAAGTGGCCCGTGTCCTGGCAAAAGCGAATATCGGAGCGGAAGCTATCCATGGAAACAAGAGCCAGACAGCCCGCCAGCGTGCACTGACTAATTTCAAGGATCATACCACCCGTGTACTGATCGCTACGGATATTGCCGCCCGCGGTATCGACGTGGACCATCTTTCGCATGTGATAAATTACGAACTGCCGAATGTGCCGGAAACATACGTACACCGTATCGGACGTACAGGTCGTGCCGGACGCAGCGGTGTCGCTTATTCATTCTGCGATGCAGAGGAAGTGCCGTACCTGAAAGATATCCAGAAACTGATAGGCAAACAGATACCTGTTGCCGGCGGAAATGAATTTGAAACGGCAGATGTAAAAGCAGCCGTGGCAGAGAAGAAAGAAGCCATCAAGCAGGAATCGAAAAGACGTAATATGTTCGGCAGCAAGCGCGACGGCAGTTTCTGGCGGAATAAGAAGCGGGCTGAGGCGGGAAACCAGAAGACTGCCAAAAAGAAATCATAGATAGTAACTCGGAATACGAACGTAAAATCCGTAAGCAGCATGCTTTGAAATCCGAGCGATTGATTATATTTGCAGGCGTTGATTATTACAATCAATGCCTGTATTTTTATATATGAAAAACATGAATATGAAAAATCTACTATGCGTAGCAGCCGGGATAGGGGCTTTATCCGGAGTTAATGTCTACGCTCAGGACCAGCAACAGCCCAACGTCGTAATCATTGTAGCCGACGATTTGGGGTATGGCGATTTGAGTTGTTACGGAGCCACCCGTATCCAAACTCCGGGTATGGACCGGATTGCAAACGAAGGACTGCGTTTTACGCAGGGATATTGTACGGCAGCGACTTCCACGCCCAGTCGTTATTCACTTTTGACCGGATTATATCCCTGGACGAATAAAGATGCAAAAATCCTTCCCGGTAATGCCGCTCTCATTATCAATACGCAGCAAGTCACTTTGCCGAAGGTTATGAAACAGGCCGGCTATGTGACCGGCTCGGTCGGTAAATGGCATCTGGGACTGGGTGACGGAGCGGTAGATTGGAATGAGACGGTTTATCCCGGAGCCAAGGAAGTGGGATATGATTATTCGTTCATCCAGGCGGCAACCAACGACCGCGTGCCTTGCATCTTTATCGAAAACGGGAAAGGAGTCGGACTGGAACCGAATGACCCGCTGTATGTCAGTTATAAGCATAATTTCCCCGGCGAACCTACCGGAAAAGACAACCCTGAACTACTCCGGATGCACCCGAGTGTGGGACATGCCGGTTCGATTGTAAACGGTGTGCCGCGTATCGGTTTCCAGAAAGGCGGTAAGGCTGCCCAGTGGAAAGATGAAGATATGGCCGAGTTATTCCTGGAGAAAGCCAAAGGCTTTTTGAAAGACAATAAAGATAAACCTTTCTTCCTGTATTACGGATTACACCAGCCGCATGTGCCCCGTGTACCGAATCAGAAGTTTGTCGGCAAATCCGGTATGGGACCTCGCGGAGATGTCATCCTGGAAGCTGACTGGTGTGTGACTGAATTTCTGAAAGAGCTGGATAAACTGGGATTGACGGAGAATACCCTGGTTATCCTGACCAGCGATAACGGTCCCGTATTGGATGACGGTTATCAGGATCAGGCTGTCGAAATGGTTGGCAATCATAAGATGGCAGGCCCTCACCGCGGAGGAAAGACCAGCTTGTATGACGGCGGTACCTGCATCCCGTTCCTGTTGCGTTGGCCGGCGGTTGTAAAACCGGGAGTATCCGATGCATTGGTTTGCCAAATGGATTTGCTGGCTTCATTGGCAGCATTGACCGGGCAGACATATTCGGATAAGACGGACAGCCAGAATACTTTACCCGTCTTTCTAGGGAAAAGCGACCAGGGACGTAAGGAACTGGTGACGGAAGGTTATTTCAATTATGCCCTCCATCAGGGCGACTGGGTGATGATTCCACCTTATCCCAGCTATTATGACGACCCTGACGGTACCGGTTTCTCGGGACTGGGGAATTGTTACCAGTTATATAATGTAAAGGAAGATGTCGGACAGAATCATAACTTGGCGGATAAAGAACCTAAACGATTGCGCCAAATGATGATGACCTTCGAGAAGCTGAAAAGGGAGACTGGAAAGATGACAAATTATTAATAGATTAAAATGATTGACTCTTTTTTTCTAAACATATTTGAGAAGTTGATTAAATATTATAAATTTGCCCACTTAACATAAAATACTAAATAAAGAACATGGAAAACACTCGTCGTTCCTTTCTTAAGAAAATGACTGCCGCCGGAGTTGGTGCAGCAGGTTTGGCTATGGCAGGTACTGCTTCGGCCACTACAGTAGCAGGTTCTCCAGAACCTCAGAAGAAAAAAACAGCCGGAAAAGATGACGGCAAACTGCGTTTCGGATTTATCGGAACAGGTTCACGCTGCCATGAGCACATCAATAATGTGCTGGCTATCCCGGGAAATAAGATTGTTGCTATTTGCGATATCCAGCAAGGCCCGATCGACCGTACATTGAAACACATCGCTAAATTCAACGTGGATGCCCCGAAAGTGTATAAAGGTGGCGAACGTGAATTTGAAAAGATGTTGAACAATGAAGAGTTCGACTGCGTGATTATTGCCAGCCCGTGGGAATGGCACGTACCGATGTCGGTTGCAGCCATGAAAGCCGGTGTTCCTTATGTTGGCGTAGAAGTTTCTGCTGCCAATACGCTGGAAGAATGCTGGGATCTGGTTAACGTATCGGAAGCAACAGGCAGCCATCTGAACATCATGGAGAATGTTTGTTATCGTCGTGACTGCATGGCGGCTTTGAACATGGTTCGCGAAGGGTTGTTCGGTGAATTATTGCACGGTGGTTGCGGTTACGAACATGACTTGCGTGATGTGAAATTCAATGACGGTAAGAATTATACTTATCAGAAGGGTGGTGAGTTGCGTATGGGCCCGACAGCTTTTGCAGAAGCTCAGTGGCGTACGAATCACTCCGTACATCGTAATGGAGATGTGTATCCGACTCACGGTATCGGACCGGTTGCCAATTGTATGGATATCAACCGAGGTAACCGTTTCGTTGCTATGTCTGCTATGGCAACTCAGTCTCGCGGATTGCATAAGTTCATCGTAGATAATGGTGGCGAAAACCATCCGTTGGCTAAAGTTCGCTTTAACCTGGGTGACATCGTGACATCTATGATCAAATGTGCAAACGGCCAGACAATCATCGTTACTCACGATACAAATTCTCCTCGTCCTTATTCTTTGGGATTCCGTATTCAGGGAACGGATGGTTTGTGGATGAACGATGGCGATCATGTATATGTGGAAGGTCAGTCTAAACCTCACCGTTGGGATAATTCTGACGAATGGTTCAAGAAATACGACCACAAACTATGGGCTCAGTTGGATGCTCAGGCAAAAGAAGCCGGTCACGGTGGTATGGACTTCATTATGATGTATGATCTGATCGACCGCATCAAGAACAAACGTCCGGCTCCAATGGATTGCTATGATGCTGCTGCATGGAGTGCTATCTCCGCTTTGTCTGAAATGTCTATCGCTCGTGGTGGTGCGTTGGTTGACTTCCCTGACTTTACTCGCGGACAATGGATTAACCGTAAACCGGAATTCGGTTTGTAAGAATAAGCACAAGCGTAATATAAATGAAAAGGCTATCGGGATTCCGGTAGCCTTTTTTATATAATAGTACAGTAGTCCTACGAGTAAGAATTCGGAATGTGGAGTATTGAATACAAAATAAAAGTATCTATCTTTGTAAAAACAGAGATAAAATGCGTTTAAATAAGAAAGACATACAATCGATTGTCCGTGTAGCAAAAGAAATTTACGGGGAAGGTGTCGAAGTTTATCTGTTCGGTTCACGAACAGATAACGAGAAACGTGGTGGAGATATTGATCTGTTAGTACGTACTACATCCGAAAAGAAAGGTGTCTTGGCTCGTATACGCATGATTGCTCGGCTGAAACAACTTTTAGGCGATCAAAAAATCGATGTGATAGGCGACCATGAAGAATCGTTGGTTGCAAAGGAAGCATTAATAACAGGTATACGATTAATATGACAAATCGAAAACAGGATATGTGTTGGAGTATTTAGATGAAGATGTTTCTGCTTTGCCTATGCGGGATATTCTGAATCTTTTGGAGCGTTATCATTTTATAGATAGTGCAGATGAGTGGGGATATATTCGAGAATTGCGTAATGAGATTGCCCATGATTATCCATTGATGGAAAATGATATTGTTTCTGTGTTGAATGAATTAATATCCAAGGTGTCGATATTAAAAAGTATTTATAAACGAATGAAAGCTGCTGTCTGAGAGAAGATAGTCAGGATTTAATAAAACGGAATTTAGAAATAAAACGTCCCGCATCTAAACTATCAAATTTGGATGCGGGACGTTTTATCTTTTGTTTTTTTAGTCTAACTCTTCTATCTCCTTCAGCCAAAGTGTCGCCATGGCATCGCTCGGCATACGCCAGTCGCCACGGGGGGAAAGGCTGACGGAACCTACTTTTGGGCCGTCCGGCAGGCAACTACGTTTGAACTGCTGCTGGAAGAAACGGCGGAAGAAGGTGTGGAGCCATTTCCGGATGGTCTCTTTGTCGTAACTGCCACCGAAAGCCTGTTGTGCCAGGAAATAAATCTTGGCGGGGGAGGAACCGAAACGGAGGAAATGGTAGAGGAAGAAGTCGTGTAGTTCGTAAGGGCCTACGAGGTCTTCCGTTTTTTGTTTGATGTTTCCGTTTTCGTCGGCGGGTATCAGTTCGGGACTGATTGGAGTGTCGACGATATCCAGCAATGTAGCGCATGAGGCTTCGTCCACCCGGTTGTGGGCAACCCATTCTACCAGGTATCTGACAAGCGTCTTGGGGATACTGCCGTTTACACCGTACATCGACATGTGGTCACCGTTGTAGGTAGCCCAGCCAAGGGCTAGTTCGGAAAGGTCGCCGGTACCGATGACCATACCGTTTTCCTGGTTGGCTACGTCCATCAGGATTTGGGTGCGTTCGCGGGCCTGGCTGTTTTCGTAGGTCACGTCATGAACCGATGGGTTGTGACTGATATCTTTGAAATGCTGGAGGCAGGCATCCTTGATGGAGATTTCCTTTAGTGTGACACCCAGTGAACGGATAAGGTCGCAGGCGTTGGTGTAGGTGCGGTCTGTCGTTCCGAAGCCGGGCATGGTGATGCCGAGTATCTGGTTGCGGGGGATATTCAGGGCATCGAATGTCATGACGGTTACCAGCAATGCCAGTGTGGAATCGAGTCCGCCGGAGATACCGACTACCGCTGTCCGGGAGTGCGTGTGGACGATACGTTTTGCCAGTCCGGCTACCTGTATCTGGAAAATCTCTTCGCAACGTTCCTTCAGTGCGTCGCCGGAAGGAGTGAACGGATGCGGGTCAACGGAGCGGGTCAATACCGGCTGGCCGGAGTTTTCAGACAGGACGAACGGGATTGTTATTGTTTCATCTGCCAGCAGGGTGGAGGTGCCGTGCATGAAGCTAGTATTTACCTGGCGGTCGTTTTGCAGGTTCTCGATGTCGATTTCACTGATGACGAGTTGTTCCTGCATGGTGAAGCGCGGGGACTCTTCCAATAGGGTGCCGTTTTCAGCGATGATTCCGTTGCCGGCAAAGACAAGGTCGGTGCTGGATTCTCCGAAACCGGCGGAGGCATAGACATATCCGGCCATACAGCGAGCGGACTGCTGGCATATCAGCGAACGGAGGTAATGGTGTTTTCCGATCAGTTCGTTGCTGGCGGATATGTTGACAAGGATATTGGCTCCTTCCATCGCCAGTAAGGAACTGGGGGGGACGGGAACCCACAGGTCTTCGCATATTTCGATGCCGACTTTTACCTGTCCGGCGGTGAAGAGCAAGTGGCTGCCCAACGGATATGTTCTGTCTCCGATTGAGACGGTCTTGTCCCGTAATTCGGTGGCGGAAGTGAACCAGCGTTGTTCCTGGAACTCCTTGTAGTTCGGTATGTATGTTTTGGGGACTACGCCTAATATCTTTCCGCTCTGGAAAGCTATGGCAGCGTTTATCAGCCTGTTTTCCGTCACTAACGGGGCGCCTGCGATTGTGAGGATATTCAGGTCGGCGGTGTCGCTGACCAGTTTCAATAAGGCTTGTTCCGCATTTTTCAGCAAAGTCTGCTGGGCGAACAGGTCCAGGCAGGTATAAGCCGTTACCGACATTTCAGGGAAGGCAATGATTTGTACGCCTTTGTCAGAAGCCTGGCGCATCAGGCCTTCCATCTGTTGAATATTATAAAAACAGTCTGCCACTTGTACGTGTGGGACGGCTGCTGCTACTTTTACGAATCCGTAGTTCATATGAGTTTATTTTTATCGTATAGCGTGTTTGAGTTTATCGGGGTCTTGCCGGCAATCCTTTCTCCAATTTGTTCATGAACCGGAGGGCAGTTCTTTTTCCAAATTGTTTCAGACAATAGGTGATGGCTAAATCTGCTTGTCTTTGTGCACGTGGTGCCCAGATTACTTCAATTTCTTTCTCCATTCTTCAAAGAATTGATGCATTTCGGGCTCCTTGATACCTTTACCTTCGCTTAATTCTTGTTCTGCCAAGTCGATTTCTTTGTTGGCTTCCTCAATGCTAAACGCAATAGGAGACAAAACGGCTGCTTTTTTATTCAGTATTCGCTTTGTGCTTTTTTCCAGTTTATCCATCATTTCCAAACTGTCTATCTTATCCAAATAATTACGGATGAAGTTCTTTTTCCATTGCTGTAATTCCATTGCCGTCATAACGTAAACTCCTTTCTTATATAATGATGGTCCAAAGGTATATAATTCTCCGGGAATATAAAAGAAGGGGAGCCATACTTCACAGCATGCTCCCCTTGCAAACACAAAACAATCAACAAAAAACTACTGTCTGAGTGAGATGATAAGATAAGCCGGGATGCTTTGGAGGGACATCCCGGCTCAAGGAATGTGTGGTCTTATCGGATAAACAATAATTCGCGATACTTCGGCAACGTCCACATCTGGTCGTCTACTACCAGTTCCAGTTTGTCGATGTGGTAGCGGATTTCTTCCAGCATCGGGACAATGGTGTCGTGGTAGGCGATTGCCTTTTCGCGTTCGCTTTCAATTTTGTTGGCGACCTTGCGGGCTTCGACCATTTCGTCTACCTTTTCCTTGATGAAGTTGGTACGGCAGGCGATGTCTTCGATAATCTCCAGGTTACGGGCGGAGAGGACGGAGGCTTTTTCTGCCGGGAAGAGGTCCTTCATCTTATATACATTGTCAATCAGCGAAGACTGGTAGCGGGTGGCGATAGGGATGATATGGTTCATCGTCAGGTCACCCAACACGCGGGCTTCGATTTGGATTTTCTTGGTGTACGTCTCCCATTTTACTTCGTTGCGGGCTTCGAGTTCCTTGTGAGTCATGACGCCGGTCGATTCGAACATCCGGATGCTGCTTTCCTTCAGGTAGTTGTCGAAGATGAGCGGTACGCTGGTTTCGCAATCCAGGCCGCGGCGACGGGCTTCTTCTTTCCATTCGTCGCTGTAACCGTTACCGTCGAAGTGGATGGCCTTGCAGGCTTTGATGTCTTTGCGGAGGACTTCCAGGATGGCGGCGAATTTCTCTTTGCCGGTGGCAATCTTTGCGTCTACTTCGGCTTTGAAGAGTTTCAACTGTTCGGCCACGGCTGCATTGAGGGCGAGCATGGCAGATGCGCAGTTGGCTTCGGAACCTACGGCACGAAACTCGAAACGGTTGCCGGTGAAGGCGAAAGGCGAAGTACGGTTGCGGTCGGTATTGTCAATCAGCAACTCGGGGATGCGGGCGATGTCGAGCTTCATGCCCTGTTTGCCGGCCAGCATCAGGTCTTCGGGCTCGCTTTTTTCAAGGTGCTCCAATACCTGCGACAGCTGCGTGCCGAGGAAACTGGAGATGATGGCGGGAGGTGCTTCGTTGGCTCCCAGGCGGTGGGCGTTGGTGGCACTCGAGATGCTGGCTTTCAGCAGTCCGTTATGACGGTAGACGGCCATGAGCACGTTTACTACGAAGGTGATGAAACGGAGGTTGTCTTCCGGTGTCTTGCCCGGACCCATCAGGCCGATGCCGGTGTCGGTGCCCAGCGACCAGTTGTTGTGCTTGCCCGAGCCGTTGACGCCTTTGAAGGGCTTTTCGTGCAACAGGACACGGAAACCGTGCTTGCGGCTGATTTTACGCATCAGCGCCATGACCAACAGGTTGTGGTCGTTGGCGAGGTTGCATTCCTCGAAGATAGGGGCCAGTTCGAACTGGTTCGGAGCCACTTCGTTATGACGGGTTTTCAATGGGATACCCAGTTTGAGGGCCTCCATTTCCAACTCTTTCATAAATTCCATGACGCGGGTGGGGATGGCACCGAAGTAATGGTCTTCGAGCTGCTGGTTTTTGCTGCTCTCATGGCCCATCAGCGTACGTCCGCTGAGCAGCAGGTCGGGGCGGGCGGCGTAGAGTCCTTCGTCTACCAGGAAATATTCCTGCTCCCAACCGAGGTAGGAATATACTTTCTTTACCTCCGGGTTGAAGTAATGGCATACGTCGACGGCAGCCTTGTTTACGGCTTCGAGCGCTTTCAGCAATGGGGCTTTATAGTCGAGGGATTCGCCGGTGTAGGCGATGAAGATGGTCGGGATACACAGGGTGTCACCCACGATAAAAGCAGGAGAGGAAGGGTCCCAGGCGGAGTAACCGCGGGCTTCGAACGTATTACGGATACCGCCGTTCGGGAAGCTGGAGGCATCGGGTTCCTGTTGTATGAGCAGTTTGCCGGAGAACTCTTCGACCATGCCGCCTTTGCCGTCGTGTTCGACGAAAGCGTCATGTTTTTCGGCTGTCCCTTCGGTGAGGGGGTGGAACCAGTGGGTATAATGTGTTGCACCCATTTCGATGGCCCATTTCTTCATACCGGCGGCTACGGCGTCGGCAGTCTCGCGGTCGAGGGGGGTACCGTTGTCGATGGAGTCGACCAGTCTGGCATAGGCTTTTTCCGGAAGATACTTGAACATCTTCTCGCGGTTGAATACGTTCTTTCCGAAATATTCCGACGGACGTTCTGCCGGGGCGGCTACTTCGGCGGCTCTTTTCTTGAAGGCCGATTCTACTACTCTGAATCTTAACTTTGACATAATACCTGATTTTTATAGTAAGTGTTTGTTTTTATTTATATCTGATGGTAACTATTCCCCTCTCGAGAGGGGAAACAGTTACTCTTTGTTTATCATAACAAGATGATATTGTTTTGCTTACAGATGTCAGTCTGTTCTTCCGGCCATATCGAAGCCTGTACCTCTCCGATATGTGCTTTGCGGAGGAAGAACATGCAGAGGCGGCTCTGGCCGATGCCGCCGCCGATGGATTGCGGGAGGCGGCCGTCGAGCAACATCTTATGGAACTCCAGGGCAGCACGTTCGGGGCATCCGCGTTCTTGCAGCTGCCGGCGCAGGGCTTCCTTGTCGACACGGATACCCATGGATGACAGTTCGAAGGCACATTGCAAGACGTCGTTCCAAAGGATGATGTCACCGTTCAGGCCGTTGAAGCCATCGGAGTTGACTGTGCTCCAGTCGTCATAGTCAGGGGCACGTCCGTCGTGTTTCTCCCCGTTTGTCAGTTCACCGCCGATGCCGATAACGAAGATGGCACCGAATTTAGCGGCTGCTTTGTTTTCGCGTTCACGGGGAGGAATGCCCGGGTACATCTTTTGTAATTCTTCCGCATGGATGAAGGTGATGTTGTCCGGCAGGGAAGGAGTGATGTGAGGATACTGGTTGTAGACCATCTCCTCGATTTCTTTCAGTAGCGTGTAAATGCAGCGTACGGTACGTTTCAGGTAATCCAGGTTGCGGTCTTCCGGGCGGATGGTTTTTTCCCAGTCCCACTGGTCAACATATAGCGAGTGAAGATTGTCGAGGTCTTCGTCGCCGCGGATGGCATTCATGTCGGTATAAAGTCCGTAGCCGGCAGGGATACGATAGGCCGCCAGTTTCATCCGTTTCCATTTGGCGAGCGAGTGGACGACTTCTGCCTGCCGTTCGCCCATACAGTGAATGGGGAAGCTGACGGCACGTTCCACCCCGTTCAGGTCATCGTTGATGCCGGTTCCCGAGAGAACGAATAAAGGGGCGGTTACGCGGCGCAGGTTCAACGCTTTCGACAGTTTTTCCTGGAAGCTGGTTTTTAACATCTGAATCGCTTGCTCGGTTGTTTCCGGTGTAAGCGTCTGTTTGTAATCTTTTGGAATAATCAGTGACATGTGTATATAGTTTAAAATGTTGATTGTCATTGTCGGTATGGGAGGAGAGGGATTGCCTCCCTTCCCGTATCCTATGGTACCGCACCCGGATGCGGTTGTCTGCCTCATCCCGATGATGTGAATCGCCTTATCCTGATGATGTGAACTGCCTCATCCTGGTGTGGTAGATAGCCTCATCCGGATGAGGTACTATCGTACCCGAGGGGAGGGACTTACCCTGTCCGAGTAGTGCGATTCACACCATCCCTCTTCTTCCACATCTTCGAATTTGGTTTTGCGAATAATAGCTTCAATCTTTTTCATAACCTTACTTTTTTGATAGTTGATAAAAAGGAGGTATAGAGCTGCCTGCCATAGTCAGGTGTGGTCAAGCGGTATGACATTCTATAAAATCGAAAAGCAGCGGCCGACTTCTCTATACAGTCCTTTTTATGAGATAACCTAAATCAAATACTTAAATAATCTTTGTTCTTCATTGCGTAGCTGCTTCTGCCAGGTGCCCTCATAGCACGCAGATGACACAGACGGGCGCAGATGAACGCAGATTACTAATAGAGGCCTTTGCCGGTAACGTTGCAGAATGCGCCTTTCCTGCTTCGTTCTTATTTGCCCGGAGAAACGTTTGCTCCTTAATTGTCAGTTGCTAATTGCAAATCCTTAATTTTCAATTCTTCAGAGCCACTTCTTCAGCCTGGCCATAGCTTCCAAAGTGTCGTCCCTGTCGCCAAAGGCGGTGAGTCTTAGATAACCTTCGCCACTCGGACCGAAACCTACGCCCGGTGTCCCGACGATGTTGACTTCGTACAATAGTTTATCAAAGAATTTCCAGGAGGTGAGACCTTTCGGGGCTTTCACCCAGAGGTAAGGGGCGTTTTCGCCGCCATACACCTTCAAGCCGCAACCCTGGAGGGCTTCTCTCATAATCCGTGCGTTGGTCATATAGTAATGAATCGTTGCTTTTACCTGTTCTTTGCCTTCCGGAGAGTAAACCGCTTCGGCACCCCGCTGGGTGATGTAGCTGGTTCCGTTGAATTTGGTCGTCTGCCGGCGGTTCCACAGTTTGTTCAACTGTACCCGTTCGCCTCCCAGCGTGAAGCCGTTCAGTTCTTTCGGGACAACCGTGTATCCGCAGCGTACTCCGGTGAAACCCGCTGTCTTCGAGAAACTGCGGAATTCGATGGCTACTTTCTTCGCCCCTTTGATTTCGTAGATTGAATGGGGAATGTTCGGGTCCTGGATGTAGGCTTCGTAAGCCGAGTCGTACATAATCAGGACGTCGTTTGCCAATGCATAGTTTACCCATTTCTTCAACTCGTCTTTCGTCAGGGTTGTTCCCGTCGGATTGTTCGGGTAACAGAGGTAGAGTATGTCCACCCTGCGGGCCGGCAGTTCGGGCGTGAAGTTGTTTGCTTCCGTGCAGGGGATGTAAACAACATCGCTCCATTTGCCGTCTTCCAATACTCCGGTGCGTCCGCTCATGACGTTGGAGTCTATGTAAACGGGGTAGACCGGATCGAGTACCCCGATACTGTTGTCGTGGCGGAGAATATCGCCGATATTTCCGCAATCGCTTTTGGCACCGTCGCTGACGAAGACCTCTCCCGGCTCCAGGAATACGCCGCGGCTGGCATAATCATTCTTGATGATTGCGTCGATCAGGAAGCTGTATCCCTGTTCGGGGCCGTAACCGTGGAAATTCTCTGTAGAAGCCAAATCATCCACTGCCTTATGCATGGCTTCGATGACGGCAGGTGCCAGGGGCTGTGTTACATCACCGATTCCCATGCGGATTATTTTGTCTTTAGGGTGTGTCACTTTGAAACTGTTTACCTTTTTCGCGATGTCGGAAAACAGGTAACTGCTTTGCAGTTTCAGGAAATGTTCATTAATCAGTGCCATATTCGTTCAATTGTTTTATGTTGTTGTCTTGTCGGGGTTGTCGGCCCTTTGTTTTGCTTTTTGTGTTACTTCTCTATTATTCCTTCAAATACGGTGACTGCTCCTCCGGTCATGTAGACCTTTCCTGAGTTTTCGTCCCAGTGGATGGTGAGTGGGCCGCCGTCCATGAATACTTTTGTTTTTCGTTTCGTCTTACCGCATACGACACCGGCTACAATTGTAGCACAAGCTCCTGTTCCGCAAGCCTGGGTGATGCCCGAGCCCCGTTCCCATACCCGCATCCGGACTTCATCGTCTTTTAAAACCTCTACAAACTCAACATTGGTCCGGTCGGGGAAGAAGGCGTGTGTTTCCAGCTTAGGTCCGATAGCCGGTAAGTCGATATCGTTTATATCATTAACAAAAATAACCAGGTGAGGGTTGCCCATTGACACGACGGTTCCGATGTAAACCTGTCCGCCGACTTCCAGTTCGAGGGCCGATTCGCCGATTTCGGGTGTTCCCATATCGACTGTTACTTCACTGACGGTATCATCATCCGAAACGGTCAGCTGAAGCTCTTTAATGCCGGATAATGTTTCGAGGGTGACTGTCTTTTTATCGGTCAGTCCTGCATCATATACATATTTGCCGATGCAGCGGGAAGCGTTTCCGCACATCATGGCCTCGGAACCGTCTGCATTGAATATCCGCATGCTGAAATCGGCTTTTTCAGATGAACCTATCAGTACTAATCCATCCGACCCGATGCCTGTATGGAGAGCGCTCCACCTGACAGCTTGCTTTTCCGGGTTTTCCAGGGGATAAGCCATCGTGTTTACGTATATATAGTCGTTACCGGCTCCGTGCATCTTTGTGAATCTAACTGGATTTGTCATTTTATTTGTTTTACTCCTGTTATTGTTTCCTTTTGTTTTATTACGATACAAATATACGACGTTTTGATATATTATAATCATTAAACGTATCCAAATGTCCTTTAAATCTCTATTGTGTGATAATTTGATTCAATAAAGCGGTTTTACGTAATAATTCGTAACTGTATAACAAATAATCCGTGTGTATTGTAAGTTGCTGTAAGTGAAAAGTTGTTGAAATATCGTTAAAGCTACTCTTGTTGGCAGGTTTGGTTGTGTCTTTATGTTCATAGAAGAGCATAAAAAGGACGGCATTCCGTACGAATTGTAAGTAATTCGAGGGGAATGCCGTCTTTTTGTAAAATGATACGCAGATGTGGTCTGTTATTTACTATTACAGTCCTGCCTGCGGATCGAATGTACCATTTTCCCAACCTTTTGTTTGTTCCAGGTTAGGGTTGTTGCTCATTTCGCCTCGTTTCATTGGTAGGAAATACATTTGTTCGTTTGTGATCATGGGGGTGTTGTCGCGGTCGAACAGATGGGTGGAATAACTTCCATCTCCTTTTTGGGTCATCACTAATGCATGACGTTTTTCCTGACCTGTCATTAATTTGTCGTAGATCATCCAACGACGCATATCCCATAAGCGTTTTTGTTCGAACAACAATTCTATGAAACGTTCTTCATGTACAGCTTCACGCATTTCTTCTTGACTCATCTTCGGATTCAAACCGTAAAGCATTCCTTTCATGTCCGGATTAGAACTGGTTTCTTTGATACCGGCACGTTTACGGATTTGTTTTAGCATATCGAATGCTTCATCCAGTTTACCAACCTCTACCGCTGCTTCTGCATAGTTCAACATAACTTCGCCTAAGCGGATGTCAATGTAGTCGGTTCCTGATTTCTGACATTCATCAATTGACAAACTCTGATTGATACCTTTTTTGGAATAATATCCAGTTCGAGTACCCATGTTTTTCCCATACGCATAGTCATTTTGAGCATCTTCATTCAATTCCATTTTTTCATTGAAATAGGTACTACCTTGGTAAACTATTGTTGCATAGAAACGATTGTCACGGTTTTCCCACAACTTAAAGATATCTCCGCTACCTTCTTTTTCCCAATCGGCATAGGTGTAGGTTCCACCATCGATAGTCGGGAAGCGGTCGATAACCTCTTGTGTCGGATGGCAGCCACCGGAAGCATTTTGTGAGAATTTGATCGGACGAACTGCCGCATCGCGCTTATGCGTACGGGTCGGGTTTTCATAGCGGATGGCAAAGATTACTTCTTTGTTCATTTCTTCCAAGAATAATTCACCGTAGTCTTCGTATAAGGCATGTCCTTGACCGATCAAGTATTCAAGTGTTGCCTTGTTGTGGTCATATGCCGTTTGCCACTGTTCGAGTTTGTTGTTAGGATTGAATTGCGGACTGGCACGAAACAACAATACTCGTCCTAAGAAAGCTTTAACTCCTCCTTTGGTAATACGTCCCAATTCACTGGCATCGTATGTATCGGGTAGTTTTTCAGCACAAGCGTTTAATTCATTAATGATGAACTCGAAGCACTCTTCGGTTGAATTACGTTTAACAAAAAGGTCGTCTGTTATCTCTTGAGGTACTGTTATCAAAGGCACGCCGCCATAACGTTTTACCATTTCAAAGTAGAGGTAAGCCCGGATGAAACGAGCTTCATGGATCAAACGATCTGCCAGCTCACGGTCAATAGTACATACCTCCGGGTTTGAAGCATTTTGTATGAAAATGTTACAATTGCGTATGTTTGCATACGGCCAGTACCAGATAGGACTATCCGGAGTAATCGTACCATTTGTCCAAGAGCCTCCACCTGTGGCCTCGTCTGAGGCATCAGCAACAGAAGTATCCCATGCTGGAATAGATGTATATAATGCATTCAAGAAAGAGGTTGTTAATGTTTTATCAACCCAAACTTGCTCTTCTGAGATAGAACTCAAGTCTTCTTTATCCAATATGCTGGAACATGAAGATGATAAAGCCAAAATGGCTGCACATGTAATAAATATTTTTTTCATATCGAATTACTCAAATGATTAGAAACTAACATTAACACCGAAGTTAAAACTCTTTGTCAACGGATATTGGTAAGCACCGCGGTCGCCGCTATTTTCTGGATCGTAAATGCCGATGTGGTCTAACACGAACAAGTTAGTTCCTGACACATAAAGACGGCAGCGGTCTACACCGATCGAACTCATCCATTGCTTAGGCAATGTATAACCGATTTCGATATTTTTACAACGGAAATAATTACCATTCATCAGCCAGAATGTAGAAGCTTGACTATTGGCTCCTACAGATCCTGTACCTCCTACACGCGGATATTTTCCATTGATATTATCGGGAGAATAAGCATCCGACCAGATATTCAAAACTGTTTGTTCTGTCCACGTATCGCCGCGGTTAGGGAACATGATTGAACGATGGCCGACTCCTTGGAAGAATGCTGTGAAATCAAGTCCTTTCCATTCACCACCTAAACTGATACCGTAGATGATTTCAGGATCTTTACTATATAATGAAAGGACTGCTTTGTCATTACCATCGACTATTCCATCGGGACCACCAACACCGCCTGCACCATGTATATCTTGCAAGATGATATCTCCTTTTGACCAATTGAAACCTCCATTATATTTAGGCAAACCGACAAGGTCTTCGTCGGTACGGGCAATGCCATCGGCGATATAGCCAGTGATAAAGTTAATTGGACGACCTGTTTTCAATTCCCATTCGTAAGCATTAGCTGATTCATCAATTTTCGTGTAATGGTTGCGGGCGAAAGAAAAGTTGGTTGACACATAGTAGTTGAAATTTCCAATCTTGTTGTCGTGACGTACTAAGAACTCGCAACCTTGGTTGACCATTTCAGCATAGTTTTCTTTCGGAAGGCTGGCACCGAACGTTTCCGGTATCGTACGTGTACGAGCCATCAGGATATCTTTGGTCTTTTTATGGAAGTAATCGAATTCCAAGCTCAATAATCCGTTCCATAATCCGAGGTCGAAACCGACATCGGCCGTTGTGGTTGTTTCCCACGTAATGCCTCTACTAGGATAAACCCCTGGTAGAATACCGGTTGCCCCACTTCCAAAAACAACGTTGCTACCGGTGTTGAATTTGCTCAAATATTGGTAATAAGCAACATTGCTTCCTCCATCATTACCTAAGGTACCATAGGATGTACGAAGTTTCAAATTGTTGATGAAGCTTAGTTTTTCATTTGATTTGAAGAAGTTTTCTTCTGTTACACGCCATCCGGCAGAAACCGACGGGAAGAATCCCCAACGTTTTCCCGGAATCCATTTTACGGAAGAGTCGTAACGGAAGTTGGCTTCTAACAAATATCTGTTGTCAAAGCCGTAATTGACACGCCCTACATAACCGATACGCCCGATTTCAGATTCGTTACCGCTGGCATCTTTCCATTGGCTATCAGCACTACCTGCAAACAATTGTTCCAAAGATGGTGAAAGCAATTCTTTGCGTTGAGCCCAAAAATTATCTCCCCATTGTTCGAATTGTTCATATAAGAACATGGCTCCAATGTCGTGTTTCCCGAATGTATGGTTATAGTTCAATTGCAGGTTCAATGTGTACGAACTGGTTTCGTTGAAATCTTTTCGAACAAAGTTTCCGTTTTCTGTTCTTGTACGTGTTCCGGTAACGGACGCATCATCACGGATGATGTGGTTATGCTCACCGGATGTTTCGTGCATATATAACGTATAGGCTTTACCGACGGTTTTGTAATTCTCATAATACCGGCGGTAGTTGAACATTGCATTGGCACTCAATCCTTCAACCCAAGGAATATCCCATTTAGCACTTAATTTGGTATTCAGGGTGTTCTTTTTCTTGGATCGGTGTCCGTTTTTAATGGCTTCCAAAACGTTCCAGTTGTAGATGGTTGCATTCGGTTTTCCGTTTACATAAGCCGGTTCGGTAGACGGGAAGTTTAACAAAGCACGATACATATCATTCATCAATTCCTGGTCGGAATCGTAAGGCCAATAGGGAGTCCGCTGATCACCCATGTTTCCGTCGACATCTAAGCCGATCGTAAAATTGTCAGCTACTTTGGCATCTACATTTGAACGGAAACTGTAGCGTTGAAAATCCAAATTATCGAATGTTCCGGTTTGATCGAAATAGCCGATTGACATATAATAATTGATACGTTCACTACCACCATTGACGCTTAGGTTATGTTGCATTGTGAATGGGTTTCTCCAAGCTAAATCTACCCAGTCTGTACTATGCGTTTTGAAGTATTCTTGTTCGTCGGCGGTGTAGTAACGGGTGTCGGTTTCAGGAATACCGTTGTACATGAATTTGTTATTCAGATACACTGTTCTATCGTATGCGCTCAATACTTCCGGTTTACGTGTTGAGCGTTCGGTACCGAATAATCCTGAATAGCTGAATTGTGGTTTTTGATTCTTACCGCGTTTGGTTGAAACAACAATCACACCGTTTGCTGCACGCGAACCGTAAACGGCGGCCGAGGCTGCATCTTTCAGTACGGAGATGTTTTCGATTGTATTCGGGTCCAAGGCATCGAAGTCGGCTTTTTCACGGACAACACCGTCGATTACGTAAGTTGGGTTTGTATTGTTGGGTGTATTGGTCCCACGGATGGTGATCGGGGAAGATACACCGGGCATACCGGATTTATTGTAAGAGAAGATACCCGGCATACGTCCTGCCATCGCATTGGAAATATTGGAAACCGGAATAGTTGCAATGTTTTCAGCAGAGATTGTAGCTACGGATCCTGTCAGGTTCATTTTCTTTTGTGTACCGTAGCCGATAACAACCACTTCATCCAATTTTTGTGTATCTTCTTTCATGGAGATTGTAAAATCGGTTTGTCCCTCCACTTTTACATTTTGAGTCAGGTAACCGATAAAAGATACTTGTAGTGTCGCATTTTCCGGAACCTCCAAAGTGAAACGACCATCCATGTCGGTGATTGTACCGATAGTAGTACCGTTTACAGAAACGTTTGCTCCGGTAATAGGACCTAACTGGTCATTGACAATACCTTTGATAGTTTTTGTTTTTTGCTGAGTAGCATTTGCTTCCATGCTTTTCGGGCGCAGGATGATTTGCTTGTCATTTACGCTATACTCAATGTTTGCAGCCTTGCAAATTTCATTTAAGATAGTTTCAATAGACTTGTCTTTGACTTTGATGTTTACTTTGCGGTCAACATTAACGAGCTTGCTGTTGTACATGAAGTAAAATTCGGAACTTTCTTCAATTTCCTGCAAAACTTGTTCAACAGAAGCATTCCTCATGTCCAAAGAAATTCGGGCAGATTGTGAGTACAAGGTGCCTGCACTTGCCGTACTTAAAAAGCAGGTTAAACAGAATGCAGCGAGTTTCATACGCATTGGAATTTTTGGTAATAAGTCAAAATTAGACTTAAAACCTTCTAGGTTTGATAAATTCTTCATAATTTCACATTATCAAATTTAATTAGGTTTGAAAATAACTTAATTGGGGATTACCATTCGTCAGGTGAGATTTTCGGATTGGTAATTTGTTTGATTGAAGCAGGAAAATGTAACCAGCGTTTTCCTGCTTTTTCTTTAAGTGTCTGTTCTCATATAATATTTCTTTTAAGTTAACATTTATAATATTAGTTTTTATATTAGACGTGGCGTGTGGGCAAACACCCTATGTTAAAATCCACTTTTTTTCTTTTTTCTTTGATGATGTGTGTTACTTTATCGTTTTTATGATAACAGTGCGTCGTGAATAGGTGAAATCATCTGTTTGTTTAGGTTCTATCACTGTACATTTTATAGGTGCTGTTTTTTCCAGTAGGAGTAAAACTTCACTTAGTGTCTCTGTGGTAAAAGTAGCAGAATAGTTATAGTCATACAATTCTTCACCTTCCAGCTTAATATCGACATTGAAATGGCGGGCGAGTCGTTGCACGATTTCATTCATGTTAGCTCGTCTGAATATCATTTTTCCGTCTTTCCATGAAGTTTCGACAGCCAGATTTACTTTGTCAACTTCCATTCTACTGGTATTTTTATAATATACGACCTGTTCTCCCGGACGTAAAGTCCTGGAAACCGGCTGGCCTATTTCTGTGACTTCAATATGCCCTTTTGCTAAAGTTGCCTCTATTTTATCTTCATCTTCATATGCCTTAACATTGAACTCCGTGCCGTAGGCACTGACTTGCAATCCATTGGGCGTTAATACATCGAAGCGGTTCGATTTATCAGAAGTTACTTTAAAATATGCTTCTCCCGTCAGTTGTATGTTTCTTTTGTTGTCGGTAAAACGTTTGGGGTAGGAGATGGAGGAACCGGAGTTTAACCATACCTCGGATCCGTCGGGAAGGGTGATTTTGGAAATCAAACCATAGGCCGTTGTCAATTCCACTTGTTCTACCGGCAGGTTGTTCCAATCCTTCAGCGTATTGAACAGGGAATAGGTCGCGATCAGAACAGGGATCAGCAGTACTGCTGCTGAAGTCCGGATAAAACTCAGGATTTTCTTTTTGTATTTATCAATAGCGATTTGTCTTGAGACTTTTTCCCAGTTCTGCCGGGTGTTTATTTGCTTATGCAGTTTAAGTTCTGCCGTAGTTTCCCAGATAAAACGAATATCATCTACTTCCTTTTTGAAGTCGGGGGAGGATTGTAGCTGTTGCTCGAAAGCGTTCTTTTCTTCTTTAGATAAACGTCCTTCAAGATATGCTATTATATGTTCTGTATGAATATCCACTTTCGCTCTTTTATAAATTAGACGTATAGCATAAAAGATACCCTATGTTAAAGAATGTTTTTATATTACCAGAGTAACAGGATTATAAGTGGGAGGTAATCTTTCAATTCAACACGCAGATGTTTTAACGCTTTTGTCATATAGGCCTCTACTGTCTTGACTGAAATATTATGTTCGGCTGAGATCTCAGTGTATGTCATACCTTCGAATCTGTTTTTTTCAAAAACAATCCGTATGTTGTCAGGAAGTTTGGCAAGTGCTGCCGAAAGCATCTGTTCCAGTTCAATCGTTGAGTAGATATCTCCGGAGGTATACCATGAAGTATTGTTCTCGATTTCTTTTTGCTGCCAGTTTTGTTCTGTTTCCTGTTTACGTAGGAAATCTATGCAGGTGTTTTTTACACTTGTGATAAGAAAGTTACGGCTAGATGTATTGATTTCTATATTCTTTCTGTTTTTCCATATTTTGAAAAAAGTTTCCTGTACAATGTCTTCACAAGTCTCCCATCTGTCAACATATCTATGGGCAAAAACACATAAAGGAGAGAAAAATTGAAAAAAAAGAGTACGAAATGCTATCTCGTCGTCTTTTATAGCAATTCTCCAAAACAAACTATCAATGGAACTTATCTCCTTCTCCTTTTCCTTCATTTTATCTATCGCAATGGGGGAATATGATTTTTAGCTAGTGCGTAGTTCTTGAAGAACTATTGCATCCACATGATGCAAATATAAGGTATTTTTATTACAAGTAGTTAAAAACCTGACATTAATCAAAAGGATTCTTATATTATAAAAGTTATACATATAGTAATATCCAGGATAAACTTATTGAGTAGTTTTTGTTTTATGGTTTGAAAAACAAAATGTTATGTGATGTGGTTTTAACCCGAGTTCTTCAAGAACTCAAATAAAACGACCGCTTTTAATTCTTCTATTAAAATGGTTTTTAACGATTATAAGTAATGTAAAGATGCAATTCTGTTATCGTCATTATCCGAATAACGGAATTGCATCTCTGTAAACCTGTCAGTTTCGGTGAGATCCGAAAAGTTCTCAGATTTATTTATTAGCCTGTTTCATAACAGGAAGCCATTTGGCATATAATTCTTTTACGATTTCAATCTCGTCTCCCTGCGGAGTATCCGGATAAACGTCTTTGTTAAACGCCCAATCATATTCCCAATTGGTTAAGCGGGTATAGAAATCGCTGGCATCCAGTGCGGGGCGGCCCGCCAGCGATTTGCGGATGTATTGTTCGTCGTAGCGCCATTCTCCTTTGGGCTGGGCTTTCAGGTAGCTGATGAATTTCTCCCAACGTGGCTTATAATACCCTTTCATTAAGCCGGCCCATTGACGGTTGGAATATTCAAACAGGTGGGCGGAAGAATGATTTGGGCCCCATACTGTAACTAATGTACGGGCATTCCATTCATATAAATCTTTTTCTTCCTCAGTCGTTCCCCATTGGCGTGCTTCTTTAATCCATTTGCCAAGCAGGAAAGTAGAGCGGGTACCCAACAGGCGGTCGAAGTCATCGATCAATGCCAGGAACTGTTCTCCGGCTTGTTGTAATTTTTCGTTATCTTCGGCCAAATAGGCTTCTGTTATCTGTTTTTGTAAAGGTAAAGACAGGTCGGAAAGACACTGGCGCATCACATCCACCAGGTCATAACGGTAGGTGTCACTTTTTTTCAGATCGTTGGAAGCCTGAAGAAAATGATCGACCGCATCCCATAAACGAACGGTAGAATAAGGGCGACTCAAATCTCCATTAGCGGCGACTTTCTGGATGGTTAAAGCCGGACGGGCACACATGACACTTTCTGTGCTGGGTAATCTACCGGCTTTACTTCCATAGACTGTTTCCAGTAAGACTTTCCAACCTTGTTCTGCACCGGCCGGTAGTTTTCCGTAGCGGGCACGTGCATAATCGGTAATCCATTTTTGCAGGTCGGGTGCATCCTGCATCCAGGTTATTTCTGTAGACAGTTCGTAAACGACCGGATTATGTTCGATTGCTTCCGGGAAGAGGCCGATGCCTTGTATATTGCCTCCTTTGGGGCTTTGTTTCAGTTCGTGTGCATTTTTGGCGTATAAGGCCAGATTGCCACCCATGTAAACACGTCCGCCATAGTTATGCAGTACGCCGGCCACATACGGATAGTTCCAGAAGCTATTGAATTTTTCTACATTCCAGCCTCCTAAATCCAGTAATAACAAACGGTCCTGAGGGAATGTGCGTGCAATAGCTTCACGTAACGACCAGGTTTGCATGGCAATAATTGCTTCAGGATCGAAACCGGATGCGACTTCCCATATCACTTTCCCAACAGCTTCGAGATATGACTTTTCGTTGCTGGGAGCTGCTCCTTCATGGAAGGGATCGGCTGCATATATATGATTGGTTCCGTATAATTTCTGTTGTTCTTCCAGAAAGGCTTGTCCCATTTCTTTGAATAAAGGGTCGAGGGGATCTAACTGAACGGTTGCTGTGAATGCGTTGCACCAACGGTTTTTGTCTTTGATGCGGGCGTCCGGATATTTTTCTTTCAATTTGATGGGAACAAAACCTGTAAAACTTTGCAGGATCGGTGTCATTCCCAGTTCACGCTGACGTTCCAATATCTGTTGTCCGAGTGCCTGATGAGAATCGATCCATGATTGAGGTAACGGGCCTCCGTATGTTTCGATGTTTGTCATCCATTGCCATGCCTGGAAAGCCGGACCGACTAAAAAGGTACGGATTTCATCGTCATTCATTTTAAAACGGCGTAAGGTGTTTTGCCAGACTGCTTCCTGTCCGATCACTGCCAAAGGCATATTGATACCGTGCATGGCCATCCAGTCTATTTCACGTTGCCAACGTTCCCAGTTCCACCAGGCCATTGTGTAACTGATCGTACAGTAATTCAGATAAACGCGGTGGTCGAAAGCTGTGGGGCGGATTATTTTTTCCGGCACTTCAGGCAATCGCGACGGAAGATTCAGGTTATCTCCGTTCCAGGATATATGCGCGTTACAGTAGTATTTCAGATAATGGTATAAAGCAGAGGCCACAGAAACTCCATTGTTACCGCGTAATATGATCTTATTGCCTTTCGATTCAATTTCAAAACAATCTTTTCCATCCTTCGGCTGAAACATTTCCACTTTGAACGAGGATGCTTTTTCAGGAATAACTCTTTTGATAAGTGCTTCTGAAGCCTTACGTGCATCGTCTTTGGCCCATATACTACCTATGGATAGTAACAGACAACATACAATCAATCTTAATTTCATTTGGTAAAAATATTAATTTAGTATTTATAATGTTTTTCATGTGTAATTACTAAGCAAAGTATCTGAATGTCGAATAATTGACGTATAAAAGCACCGGATACCCTATGAAAATTTGAAAAAACTACATTATCATTTATCTTTACAGCCTGAACAGGAATTAATAGATAAGAATTTATGAATCACGAAAGTGCTAATTTTCAGTTTGAAAAAGAAATAGGATGGCAGGATCTCGGTGGAGGTGTGCAGCGTCAGATCATGGGATATAATGGTGATCTGATGATGGTGAAAGTGAAATTTGAAGCGGGAGCGGTCGGTGCGCCTCATACGCATCCCCATACGCAGGTTACCTATGTGGCAAGTGGCGTTTTTAAGTTTACGACGGATGGGGAAACCAAGGTTATCCGGACTGGGGATGGCGTTTATATGAAATCGGGAGTTTTGCATGGTTGCGAGTGTGTGGAAGCCGGTGTTCTGATTGACACGTTCAATCCGGTTCGAGAAGATTTTTTGTAACTGTCAGAAGGAATTTTTTGATGGCAAACTATCTGTTTATAATTTCCTAAGCAGGAAACTCTAGTTTCTTGCTTAGGAAACGCGAGTTCCCCGCCTAGGAAATTGTAGTTTCCTGCGGAGGGAACTGGAGTTTTCTGAATACGAAACTACGAGGAGACTGTAATCGATTGAGAAATAATACCGTATCTATTTTTTGCCCAATACGGTTTTCTCCATTAATAAGCAGCTTCGTGTACCCCTTTGATGGAACGTCCGCTCGGTTCGTTCATATTTCTGAAGGCAGCATCCCAGGCCAGTGCTTCGGCTGTCGAGCAGGCAACGCTCGGGACGGATGGTACGCTGCGTGCGGCACTCTCACTCGGGAAGTGCTCTTCAAAGATCGTACGGTAATAATATTCTTCCTTGTTTTGCGGCGTATTGATCGGAAAACGGTCGGCGGCTTGTTTCATCTCTTCGTCGGTGATCAGTTCGGAAGTGATCTTTTTCAATGTATCGATCCAGCTGTAGCCAACGCCGTCGGAGAACTGTTCTTTCTGACGCCAGGCGATCTCTTCGGGCAGCATATCGGCAAAGGCTTCGCGGAGGATCTTCTTCTCGACAGTCTTGCCCGGACACATTTTGGCAGCCGGGTTCAGGCGCATGGCAACGTCGAGAAATTCTTTGTCGAGGAAGGGAACACGGCCTTCCACACCCCAGGCACAGAGGCTTTTGTTGGCACGCAAACAATCATATAGATAGAGTTTGCTTATCTTACGCAATGTCTCTTCGTGGAATGCCTTGGCATCCGGTGCTTTGTGGAAATACAGATAGCCACCGAACACTTCGTCGGCTCCTTCGCCACTCAAAACCATTTTGATACCCATGCTTTTGATGACGCGGGAAAGGAGATACATCGGGGTAGAAGCACGTACGGTCGTTACATCGTAGGTCTCGATATAATAGATAACGTCGCGGAGGGCGTCCAGACCTTCCTGGATCGTGTAGTTGATCTCGTGATGGACGGTTCCGATCGCATCGGCTACCTTGCGGGCAGCGATCAGGTCGGGGGCACCTTTCAAGCCGATGGCGAAAGAGTGAAGTTGCGGCCACCAGGCATCGGCTTTACCTCCGGTCTCGATACGCTTGGCAGCATATTTCTTGGCGATGGCGGAAGTAATGGACGAATCCAGGCCGCCGGAAAGGAGCACGCCATAAGGTACGTCGCTCATCAACTGGCGTTGCACGGCAGCTTCGAGAGCGTCATGGAGTTCTTCTATGCTGGCGGGGTTGTCTTTCACGTTTTCGTAATCCATCCAGTCGCGGATGTACCATTTCGTAAGGTCCGTATCTTTGCTGTAAAAGTAGTGGCCGGGCTTGAACTGGTCGTAGATGGTGGCGAAGCCTTCCAGACCTTTCAGTTCGGAGGAGACGAGAAGATGTCCGTGGTCGTCGTAACCCATATATAAAGGTATGACGCCGATCGGGTCGCGGGCAATGAGATAGGTGTCGTTTTCTTCGTCGTAGAGGGCGAAGGCAAAGATTCCGCTTAACCTTTCCACGCAACCGGTACCGTATTTGCGGTAGAGGGCGAGGATGACTTCGCAGTCAGAGCCGGTCATGAATTCATATTCTCCTTTCAATTCTTCACGAATCTTACGGTGGTTGTAGATTTCACCGTTGACGGTAAGGATCAGTTTACCGTCTCTGCTTTTCAGCGGTTGGCCACCGGAAGCCGGGTCGACGATGGAAAGACGTTCGTGGGCGAGGATGGCGGTTTTACCCTGATAAATCCCGCTCCAGTCCGGGCCGCGGTGACGGATACGTTTACTCATTTCAAGCGCCTGTTGTCGGAGGGCGGAGGCTCCTTCACGAATGTTGAAGATTGCTGTAATGCCACACATAATCCTGTTGTTTTATTTTGTTAGATATTTGTCAATTGCTTTTGCTGCCTTGCGTCCCGAGGCCATTGCCCGTACGACCAGGCTGGCTCCGCTGACGGCATCGCCACAGGCGAAGAGGTTACTGCCGGCGATTTGATTTTGACTGTCGACGGCGATATTCTTACGTCCGTCCACAGCTAGGGAGAGTTCTTTTACAAGACCTTCCTGTTCGGGATGGACGAAACCCATGGCGAGGAAAACCAGGTCGGCTTCGATGATCTCTTTCTTTCCGGTCATTTTCATTTCGGGACGGCCTCCGTTATCCGACGGTATCCATTCCACTTCTTCCACTTCCACACTTTTCAGTATGTTTTTATCGCCGATAAAGCGGCAGGAGGCCAGGTTCCAGCGACGGATGCAACCTTCTTCGTGACTGCTGCTGGTTTTCAGTACCTGCGGATACATGGGCCAGGGAGTTGCGGGATTGTGTCCGACAGGCGGCTGGGGCATGATCTCGATCTGGGTGACGCTGGCGGCACCATGACGGTTGGCTGTTCCGACGCAGTCGCTGCCCGTATCACCGCCACCGATTATCAGGACTTTCTTGCCTTTGCAATTGATGATGTTTTTAGGGGGGATGGCGATGCCTTCGAGGAGGCGGTTCTGTTGACCCAGCAGTTCAAGGGCGAAATGAACGCCTTTCAGGTTACGGCCTTCGATCGGGAGGTCGCGCGGTATTTCCGAACCGATGGCGATGCAGACGGCATCGAAGTCTTTGACAATATCCCGGGCCGTCACTTCTTTGCCGACCATCGTGTTTACGCGGAATTTGATTCCTTCTTTCTCCATCAGGCGGATACGGCGATCGATGATGTTTTTCCCCAGTTTGAAATTGGGTATGCCGAAACGGAGCAGGCCACCCGGTAATTCATCTTTTTCAAAGACTGTCACTTCGTAACCTTTACGGTTCAGTTGGTTGGCTGCGGTAAGCCCGGCGGGGCCGCTTCCGACTACGGCAACGCGTTTGCCATTGCGCCGGGGGTGTTGTGGTTGGATATAACCTTCGCGGAAGGCGGCTTCGACGATGGCGGCTTCGTTTTCGCGGATGGTGACAGGTTCGTCGCAGCTTAGTTTTAGTACACAGCTTTTTTCGCAAAGGGCGGGACAGACGCGGCCGGTGAATTCCGGAAAGTCGCAGGTCTGTTCCAGTACCTGGTAAGCCTCTTTCCATTGCCCTTTGTAGAGGAAGTCCTGCCATTCGGGTTGTTTGTTGCCGATGGGGCACGCCCAGTGGCAGAAAGGTACGCCACAATCCATGCAACGGGATGCCTGGCGGCGGCGGTCGCTGCTGTTGAGTGTTTGTTCTACTTCGCTGAAATCGTCGATACGATCTTCGACAGGCCGATAACCTGCCTCTTGTCTATGTATGGTGAGGAATGCTCTTGGATTTGCCATTGTTGTTTCGATTTTAAGAGTGAAAAGTGATATTTAATAATCCCGCTGCATCTCTGCGATCTTTTGTTGCAACTTCTTCATCTGTTCTTCCTGCAATACTTTCTTGTATTCGATCGGGACGATCTGGATGAATTCGTCTACCTGTTTGTCCCAGTTATCCAGCATTTTGCCGGCCAGGTGGCTGCCTGTATAATGATAATGTTTGCGAATCAGTTCATGCAGTTCTTTGCGGGTGGTACTGTCTTCGATCAGGGAAAGTTCGACCATTTCCATATTGCAATAGTAATCGAAATCGCCGGCCTTGTTCCATACATAAGCCACACCGCCGCTCATGCCGGCGGCAAAGTTCCGTCCCGTCCGGCCGAGCACGACGACGCGGCCTCCGGTCATATATTCGCAACAGTGGTCTCCGACACCTTCCACAACGGCGATAGCTCCGCTGTTCCGTACACAGAAGCGTTCGCCGACACGGCCATTGATGTAGACTTCCCCGCTGGTTGCCCCATATAATAATGTATTACCGGCGATGGTATTATCTTCGGCAACGAAGGTGGAACGTACCGGAGGCATCAAGCTGATGCGGCCACCGCTAAGGCCTTTTCCCAGATAGTCGTTCGCTTCTCCTTCCAGGCGGAAATGAACGCCGTGGGCAAGGAAGGCGCCGAAACTCTGTCCGGCTGAGCCTTTGAACTTGATGTTCAGGGTGTGATCCGGCAGGCCGGTATTCCCGTAACGTTTGGCAATCTCGCCGGAAAGCATGGCTCCGACGCTCCGGTCGGTATTGGCGATGGCATAATCCAACGATACTTCCTGCTGGAACTCGATGGCTCCTTTAGCATGAAGAATGATATCCGTATCTTTCACGTTCTCTATTTGATGCACCTGGTTTGTCGTATGATGGATAGGTGTATAAGCCGCCTGCTCCGGGAGGTGTAACAGATGGGAGAAGTCCAGTAAATCATATTTATGGCACGCAGATGACACAGATTTGGGGGATTTATGCAGATTTTTTAAATTTTGATCTGTGGCCATCTGTTCGATCTGCGTCATCTGTGTGCCATGAGTTCGTTTATCAACAATGAGGTCTGTCCGTCCGATAATATCATCCAGCTTGCTGTAACCCATCTCTGCTAAGTGTTCACGAACTTCTTCTGCCAGGAAGGTGAAGAAGTTCACCAGATATTCATGACGCCCGTGGAAACGTTTGCGCAACTCTTCATCCTGTGTCGCCACACCGACCGGGCAGGTATTCATATGGCATTTGCGCATCATCACACACCCCAGTACGATCAGTGCGGAGGTGGCAAAGCCAAACTCTTCGGCTCCCAACAGGGCCATCAGTATGATGTCGCGTCCGGTTTTCAATTGTCCGTCTGTTTGCAGGCGGACCTGTCCGCGGAGGCTGTTCATGACCAATGTCTGTTGTGTTTCCGACAATCCCAGTTCAGGCGGCAGTCCGGCATAACGGATCGAGCTGACCGGCGAAGCACCTGTTCCGCCTTCGGCTCCGGAGATGACGATGCGGTCTGCTTTCGCTTTGGCTACACCTGCCGCGATGGTTCCGACGCCGCTTTCCGAAACCAGCTTGACGCTGATCTCCGCTTTCAGATTGACATTTTTAAGGTCGAAGATCAGTTGTGCCAGATCTTCGATCGAATAAATATCATGGTGAGGAGGAGGAGAGATCAACGAGATGCCCGGAATGGAATGACGTGTCTTTGCAATGATGTCGTTCACCTTGTACCCCGGCAACTGCCCGCCTTCTCCCGGCTTGGCTCCCTGGGCCACTTTGATTTGTATCTCATCTGCATTTACCAGGTATTCCGTTGTTACGCCGAAACGTCCCGATGCCACCTGTTTGATGGAAGAGCGGAGAGATAAACCATCTTCGCGCGGAGTGAACCGGGCAGGATCTTCGCCACCTTCTCCGGTATTGCTCCGGCCGTGTATCTTGTTCATGGCCATCGCCATCGTTTCATGCGCTTCCTTGCTGATCGAACCGAAGCTCATGGCACCGGTAACGAACCGTTTCATGATTTCTTCCGCCGGTTCCACCTGTTCGATCGGGATGGATTTTTGTTTCCTGAAAGTCAGGAAGTCACGGAGGAAGATGGGAGATTCCTTTTCGTCCACCATTCGCGAATATTCCTTGAATTTCTTGTAACTTCCCAAACGGGTTGCCAGTTGCAGGGTAGAGATGGTTTCCGGGTTCCAGGCATGTTTCTCACCATCTTTCCGGAAACTGTAAATACCTTTGTGTTCCAACATGCCGTCTACCGGTTGGTCGAATGCCTGGTGGTGCATAGCGATCGAATCGCGTGCAATCTCGTCCAGGCGGATGCCACCGACGTTGCTGGTCGTACCGCCGAAATAAGTGCGTGCCAGTTCCGCATCCAGGCCGACTGCTTCGAACAATTTGGCTCCCCGGTAACTGCGGATAGTACTGATCCCCATTTTGCTCATGACTTTAAACAGTCCTTTACAGATGGATTTTACATAATTCTTACGGGCCGTTTCATAGTTTAATTGTATTTCATGTTTGTCTTCCAGTTCTTTCAGGATGGCAAAGACCATATAAGGATTGATGGCGCTCGCCCCGTATCCCAACAACAATGCGGCATGCATTACTTCACGCATCTCACCCGTTTCAACAACCAGGGCTGTTTGTACCCGTTTCTGTACGGAGATCAGATGGTGATGAACTGCGCTGACGGCGAGGAGGGAAGGGATCGGTGCCAGCTTTTCATCGACATTTTTATCACTCAGGATGATGTAATTCACTCCATCGGTAACGGATTGTTCCGCTTTTTTGCATAGTTCGTCGAGGGCCGACTTCAGACCTTCACGTCCTTTGGCTGCTTCAAACAGCATCGGGAGTTTGACGGCGTTGAAACCTTTGTACCGGATATTGCACAGCAAGTCCAGTTGTGTGTTGGTCAGGATCGGATGATTCAACCGTACCATCTTGCAATGGCTTTCGCTAGGCACCAAAATATTGTTACCTACCGCGCCGATATATTCTTCCAGGCTCATCACCAGTTCTTCGCGGATCGGGTCGATCGGCGGATTAGTCACTTGTGCGAACTGCTGGCGGAAATAGTTGTATAATAACTGCGGACGGTCGGAGAGGACAGCCAACGGTGTGTCGTTACCCATGGAACCGACGGGTTCGGCGCCTCCGGTGCACATCGGGACGATGATCTTTTCTATGTCTTCACGACTGTAACCGAAAGTACGCAGTAATTTGTCGTAGTTGTCTACCGTATGCGGAACTTTGCGTCCGGATTTCAGTTCGTCCAGTTCCACGCGGTTATTTGCCAGCCATGTCTTATACGGTTTGGCTTCAGCAAGTTGTTTTTTTAGTTCGCCGTCATAATAGATTTCCCCTTTTTCTGTATCGACCATTAATATTTTTCCCGGTTGCAGGCGTCCCTTTTCTTTGATCTCATTCGCTTCAAAATCCATAACGCCGACCTCGGAAGCTACCAGCATCATATCGTTTTTAGTGATCAGATAACGAGCCGGACGTAGACCGTTGCGGTCGAGCATTCCGCCGGCAAACCGTCCGTCGCTGAAGAGCAGGGCTGCCGGACCGTCCCAGGGCTCCATCAATATGGAATGATATTCATAGAACGCTTTCAGGTCTTCCGATATCGGATTCTTTTCATTCGAACTTTCGGGAACGAGCATCGCCATGGCATGCGGCAGGCTCAACCCTGATGCCACCAGAAACTCCAGCACATTATCCAGCGAAGCGCTATCGCTCATCCCCGGCTGAATGATCGGACGGATACTCTCAATGTTGCCGATGGTAGGAGAGGTGAGTACGCTTTCACGCGCTTCCATCCATCCCCGATTCCCGCGGATCGTATTGATCTCTCCGTTATGAGCCAGCAGGCGGAAAGGTTGTGCCAGGCTCCAGGTCGGAAATGTGTTCGTACTGAAGCGGGAGTGAACCAATGCCAACCCGCTTGTAAAGTAGTTATTTGTCAGGTCAGGGAAGTAATGACGGAGCTGCATGGATTCCAGCATTCCTTTATATACAATATTCCTGGTAGATAAAGACGCTACATAGAAGTCATTCTTTGCCGCCAGGTCAGAAGCTGCTACCTTGTTTTCTATGCGTTTACGTATCACGTACAACTTCAATTCCAGTTCCTGCTGATTATCGCAACCGGTGACAAAAATTTGTTTGATATCCGGTTCTGTTGCCAGTGCGTCTTTTCCCAGTATGTCACTGTTCACAGGAACTTTCCGCAGATGCATCAGGGTAAGACCTTCCTTTTCAATCTCCTCGATCATAATACTGAGGATGGCAGAGCGTTGTGCTTCGTCTTTGGGAAGAAAGACCAGACCTGTCCCGTATTTTCCCTTTTCAGGAACGGGAATCCCTTGCAACAAAATAAATTCGTGAGGGATCTGAAGTAAGATACCAGCACCGTCACCAGTCTTGTTGTCGGCACCTTCTGCACCCCGGTGACGCATATTTTCCAATACTTTAAGGGCTGACTCTACAATGTCGTGCGACTTTCCTCCGTGAATGTTAACTAACATTCCGACTCCACACGCGTCGTGTTCATTCGCAGGATCGTATAATCCTTGCTTTCTGTTCAAATAGATCTGTTCTTTCATTGTTTGTTGACCTTATGTTTGCTTAATACCTATTTTGTTGTCAAATTGTTCGACAAATATAGTTTGTTTCTTGCATAATGATATGTACGCCTGTGTTAAATACTGACGTTTTTTTTGTTTATTAGAGCGGTTGGTTTCTATTTGACATGATAGTAGCTGTTTTAATGTTAATATGAAATCAATGGACGGTTGTTTGGTTGTAAAATGAAAGGAGCTGTTTCTTTTAATAGTTTGAAATAACTATCATTTTGATAATGTAAACCCTGTATTTTGTTTATCTTTGTTAGAAATAAAATGAAATCTTTGTATGATTGATATTATTTACAATGGGAGAGTTCCGGCTTGCGGTGTCTTTTGTGGAGGCTGCCCAAACTATACGCGGATAAAGAAACCTTGCAAGGGTGCCGAATATTCAGATAAATGTGAACGGTGCAAAACATTTCATTTGTGTTGTAAGGAAAAAGGTATTACCCATTGTTTCCAATGCCGAATTTTTCCATGCAGTAAATTTAAGTCATTTACCAAACGATGGCTCAAATATGGACAGAACTTTATTGAAAACCAACGTCTTCTTGCATTAGGTACTGATGTTTTTCTTGATAACTATAATCGTATGATCCATTTTGAAACGGAAAGACTGGTAATAAAGGAAATTACCATAGAAGAGGAACTGAAGGCTCTTTTAGCTATCTATACTCAGGAAGAAAATATGAAATACATCCAGTCCGGCAGGTATGACTGGACTTTGCAGGAATTAAAAGCTCGTTATAAGGCAACGAATGAAACTGGATACCCGGAAGGATATGGTGTGTTTGTTGTTAAGATGAGGGGAGAAAACAATATTATAGGTGAAGCCGGACTGTTCAACTCATTTTCAGATCCTGGGAAAATGGAGATTGGTTACATTATCGATCAAGCGTATTGGAATAAAGGATATGGAACGGAAGTATGTTAGGGTTTGATCGACTATGCTTTTAGCCGATTGGGTTGTACGGAACTTATTGCCCGTATGTACGATCAGAATATGGCATCCGTCAGGGTTTGTGAGAAGCTGGGTTTTGAATATCTTCTTACGGGGGAGGCGGCAAATAAAAAAGTCTTCCGGGAATACCGGAAGACTTTTATTAAATGAGTTTTTCGTAAATAGTGAACAGTTTCCTTTATATCTGTAATACCAGAATAAACCGGCATCCCTTTTTATAATCCATATCAATTGAAAGGCTGCCGTTCAGTTTGTTGGCGATCAGGGCACAGATAGGCAAACCTAGTCCGTCTCCTTCTGCCAAATCTTTGACTTCGCTGAATGGTTTGAAGAGGTTTTCTTTTAATTCGTCGGGAATACCTGTTCCGTTATCTGTAACGATGATGTGGCAAAGGTGTGCTCCCTTTCTCTTGAATTCCAGCCATATTTTACCGGAAGTCGTATGTGAAGCTGCATTATTCAACAGATGTAATAAAATACGTTCCAGTTGTTCTGCGTTTGTTTTTACTTCCAGTTGAGGGGCATCGACAATTACTTCTACATCCGGATGGATTTTATCTTTTACCTTATCCATCGTTTTTTTGCAGAAACTACCCATATTGAACGATTGTACTTCGTAGGGTTCCATTAAAGAACTTTCAAGAGAAGATAATTCCTGGATGTTTACACTGAATTGCTTCAAGGCATTTACACGTGTCAGGATTGCTTCGGCCCGCAATTCTTCTGCCGATACATTGAGCTTATCGAGAGTCGGCTTCATTTGCTCCGATATGCTTTGGATAAATTTGGTTTGCTGTTCGCTGTGCTCGTTGGTTGTCTGGATGATGTTTTTCAGCTTTTTGTTGAGCACAATGAAGCGTAATAACAGGAATGCTACGAAAAGCAATCCAGCGATAAGAATGACAACCAGTGTGCAAAGACCTACTATCATGTATTGTTTGCCTGATAGTTTGTCATCTTTTTCCTGTATGGTTTTCAGGCTGTCGTCATACTTTAACTGCAATGCTCCCAGTTCATCCTGTGCATTAAGCGCTTTAACGGAATCGGTCCAGACGATATATTTTTCGTAAGTACGTTCCATTAACGGGGCGTTATTGGCTGAGCGGGCTATTGTGATCAGGTGCTTGTAACATTCGCTTACCTTGTCGTACTCTTTTTTATCCTTATATTGGTTGATGAGTTTGCTGAAGCTGGCATCTCCCTGTTCGTTTTGTCCGAATGTATAATAATAACTTGCCTGGGTATATAAAAAGTCTTCGGCGAGTTTTTCGCTGCCTGCCTGGCTTACCAGATTATCCAACGTGTTGAGTTGAAGCTGTGCCTGTGCCGCGTTTTTGAGTTTTATGTACATCTGCAACCGTTCTTTTGTCAATTGGAAACGTTGGTCGTAGAAGGTCTTTTGCGCTTTCTGTTCTTCGGTTAAAAGAAACTGCGTCATTTGCCTGCAAAGCTCGAATGCTTCCTGATAATAGTTTTCGCGATAGTACAGGTACGTCGCTTTTGTTCCGCAATCGATGGCTTGTGTATAGTCTCCTTCGTTCGAGAAGGCTTTGTAAGCTTGCAGAAAAAGATAACGGGCTTTGGTAAAGTCCTTTTGTTCCAGGCTACTTTGAGCCTGTTTCATGTAATTATTTGCTTTGTTTTCCGCATGGAGAGACATGCAGAAGCAAATCGCGAGGGTGATGATAAAATACGTGCTTCTCATAAACATAATTTTTTATTAGAAGCAAATATATGTATTTATTCAAAATCAAAGCATGACTTATGCTGAAAAAGTTTCAGTATAATCATTGTTATTCGGTAGAATTATGTTTTTACCTCTATTTCATAGATGCGTGATTCGTCTTCCCAAGGATGGTAACCTTGACCTATATATTTGAATCCCAGCTTTTCATAGAATCCGATATGTTCCGTACTGAGGTATAATCTGCTAAAACCGGCTTTAATCGTATCTTCTTTGGCTTTCTCCAATAAAAGCGTACTGTAAAAATGTCCCCGGTGGTTTTCATCTATATATACGGCACAAACCCACGGATACAAATCCATCCGGCTGATAAAATCATTGGTGATCAGCCCGGCGCAACCAATTATTTCATTATCCTTTTCCAATAGATACCATTGAGGAAGTGGATTCGGAGAATCTATACTGTGATTAATAGAATCTTCATAGAGCACAGGGTATACGGAAGGCCATTTGCTTTGAAAATAGTTGATAGCGATATCTTTATAGGTCGGATTCTCTCGTATTGATATAATTTTCATGATGTTGAATTTAATTTGATGATTGAATATTTTTCCATTGGAGCATGTTATTCTCAAAACTGACGGATAATTTACCGAGATCTTTGAGCCAGGAAAGATAGGAACGGATAGTACTACCTACCAGTACGTATTGTTCAAAGTTCATAGATAATTCGTATTTGTCGAAAAGCATCTGAAGGATGTTTTCGCTATTTTGAGGGGTGGAGCAGATTTCGAGTAGGGTATCGGTAATCTCGTAGATCTTGTTTCGGTTGATGGCAACCAGCCCTTTGATGTCTGCCGTCATTTCCGCATGTGAAGGAACAAAACAGGCCGCCTCGATTTTTTCAACGAAATCAAGTGTTTCCAGATATTGGGCTACATTATAAATGAAAGAAACCTGATATTTGTTGAGGGTATTTTCACTACTGATACAGTCTGCCAGAAAAACAGTATCATCCGGAGTACGGAATCCCGCCATATCAAAAAAATGACCGGGCAGGGGAATGACTTCCAGCTCTTGGGGAAAATCCTTGTCCGAAAAAGGTAATGTCTGACTTTCTTTAGCCATCAGAAACTTGTTACGTAAGTCCTTACAAGGGTATCCTCCATATAAAAACGATGGCTCCAGTATCGGATATTGTGTAAAAGCAGCCTCTATTCCATTTGCAAAGACAGGGCAGCCGACTTGTTGTTGCAAATAGGCATTCCCTCCGATATGGTCAGCATTGGAATGGGTATTGACAATTCCTTTTATCGTCCAGTTTTGTTGTGCGGCAATTTTAATGATTTTCTTGGCGGCTTCTTTGTCGTTGCCACTGTCGATCAGATAAATATCTGTCGCATTTTGCCGATAGATGCCGATTTTCGCCGGAGAATTTATGTAGTAGCTTTTTTCGCCAACTTGCTGAAGTTCGTACATGGCTGTAGTCTTTAGATTGATATTGAAAATAACAGTTCAAATATACTATTATTCTAATGAAAATTGAACTCTTCTGTTTAATTCCTGCTTTTTCATCCGGATGATAAGAACTGTATCTTTAATGGATGCCAGTAATGTGAATATAGCTATCGACCAGATTGTTTTGATATTTGCAGTCATAACATATAGAATCTTTTCGTATATTTGACAAAACCAATAAATCATCTGTATCATGGGCATACAAGTATTTCTCAATAACTATCGCGAAGCCTTCGGAGATAAAGTCGATCTTCCTATTGTCTTTTGGTATTCGGAGCAACCGGTAACCCCGGTCGATAAAATCGGAGGATGTTTATTCAAATGCATGAAAGAGGTCAGAGCCGGACAAACGGTTAGTTTGAGTGTGGAAACTATCGGTTGTGGTGGCGGAAAATTCTATACGGGTTTTACGGAGATGCCTGAACGGATTCCCGGATTTGTGTCTTTAAAAGAAAAATATAAACAAACACCCGAAGGTGTTTCTGAGTTTTTGGAAGAGTTGCAGGTTCCGAGAGCAAAGATGGATTATCTGAATTTTGCCCGAATGGATAAAGTCGAGAACTTTGACAATCTGGAAGGTATCCTGTTTTTGGCGACACCCGATATGCTTTCCGGTTTGGCAACCTGGGCCTTTTTCGATAATAATTCAGAGGATGCCGTTACCTCTCTATTCGGTTCTGGTTGTTGCTCTGTAGTCACACAAGCCGTTATTGAGAATGCGAGAGGAGGAAAACGTACCTTCATCGGGTTTTTCGATCCTTCTGTACGCCCTTATTTTGAACCGGATATTTTAAGTTTTATGATACCGATGTCCCGATTTAAAGAAATGTATGATACGATGCGGAGTAGCTGTCTGTTCGACACACATGCCTGGGGAAAAATCAAGGAGAGAATGAAGTCATAAATGATTTGATTATTACTGTCCACCTGTTGCTTTCCGGCAAATAAGGGATAATTGATAATCTTAAAGGCAATATTGCCAATAATATTGAAGTCTGATATATAGATCTTTGCAAAAAGGAATAAATCTAATAAGTAAGAATAAAAAAAGACTCTGTATGAAAAAGATTATTGTATGCGTAATGATGCTGGTAGCAACCGGAGCAATAACATTTGTTAATGCACAAAGTGACAAGAAAGACCGGAAATGTACAAAGACTGAACAGTGTGGAAAGAAGTGTGATAAGAAATGTAAGGAAAAATGTGACAAAAAGTGCGATAAGTCCATGATGTCAGCTTGTAAAGATGAATGTGGCAAGGCTGACAGTAAAGGGTGCAAAGCAGAAAAATGCAATTGTAAGAAAGATCAGAAAGAAACAACACCAAAGAAAATGTAAAAAGTCAAGTTTTGACTTTAAAAAGAGATCGCTTCAAAAGAAGAATGAGGCGATCTTTTTTATTTCATCCCTTTTTCTATTTGGGGAATATTAAAACTCCCTGTGCAAACTCTGCTTGCCATAGCGTTCAGCTCCCCAGAATTGGTTTCTGTCACGAAGGTAATCGGGTGAGTTGGCAACTTCTTGTCTTATGAATGAGATCTCATCGTCTGTGCTTGCTTGATCGTTATACAACATTGTTCGTGATACAAAAGTCTTAGCTTTTAAAGCGGTTCTGTCATCTGTATGTTCTCCGAAAATGATGCCTTGATTATAATATCCGATGAAATTGTTTTTGGCAGGGGAGAAATCGTAGGAAGGTATCGAATTATTTACAAAGAAATGTTCAATTCTTTTTCCGGTATCTGTAATATTATAATTTTGTGGAATAATGTATCTCTCATGATATCGCCTGAAAAAATGGGGAGTATAATTTATGACGAAGAATGACTTGTCTGTAATAGGTTGCATATAAACAACTCCCATACCATATGACTGATATTTAGCGAAAGGAACAACTGCTGGTTCATTGACATATTTCTTTTCCCTGACAAGTAAAATAACCGTCCATTCGTTATTAGTTACATAAGATTTCCAGTTAATTACTTTATAGACAGGAAAAGTTTTAGATTTCAAAAAGAAACGACGTGTTTCATCTTGAAAATGATATATACGGCGAAAAAGAGGATCGTAATCTTTTCCAACCTCTTTTTGCATTTCAGTCAAAGTCATTGTATCGGTAAACATAAAGCTATGATTTAGGTTCAACATTATATGCAAATGTAATAATAAACATTGCTTGAAAATCAAAAGAAGATTAGTATTTTGTTATTTGAATTGTATCTTCTTGATTTTCAGACAAGAAGTAAATAAAGAACGATAATCACTGTGTCTTATCTATTCCATGCCGGTCTCTCCTTCAATATTTTCTGATATATGGGACAATCAGGCGTATGCGCCCCTTCGAGATAGCCTGTGCTTAGCAGAAATTCATTGACGATCTCCCCACCAGTAAATTTGAATGTTTTCTTGAATAGTTTAGTCCATTCATCCTTGGTTTTAGGGTGATGGTGATCCAGCCAGTTTTTAAATGAACCGTATTCATTTTTCAGTTCCATAATGGCCTGTGCATTGTGGATGGCGGCTTTTACTTTTAGTCTGTTCCGAATGATACCGGGATCGGCTAAAAGCCTGGCTTCGTCTGTTTCCGTATAGTTTGCGATGGTTTCGATATTGAAATTATCATAGGCTGTACGAAAAGCGGTTTCTTTTTTGAGTATGGTCGACCAGCTTAAACCTGCCTGATTGATTTCCAGAAGGAGCCTGCCGAATAATTCATTATCATCTTCGATAGGGAAACCATATTTTTCATCGTGATATGTCTTGTTAAGATCAATAGCCCAACCAGTAGTGGTCTTTATGTATTCGCAGTATGGCATAATAATTTTGTTTGTATTGATTATGGCTGATAAAGATAATCAAATATCTTTGGTTCGAACTATAGGTATGATTATTTGTTTTTCTTGTAACTTTGTAGTTTTAATAAAAAAGAACCGTTGATGTCCACGAACCATATATTAATCATTGCATTAAGTAACCATCCTGTTTTGGGACCTTTACTTATTCCTTATTTTGCCAAAGCTGTGTCTCAGGATGTGATCAGTGTGGAGGAACAGGCTACCCATGCGGGAAACGATACGGAGTTGTCTGAGATGGAGAAGCGGGTAATTGCTATTGCGCAAAGTTATTCCGAAAAGAACCTGATGCAGGTATATTCCAGGCAACAGACGGTGGCCGGCTTTTTGAGTTCGGTGACGGCGGAGATGTTGAAGAAGCAACTCCGTCCTTTCATTGATAAGAAAATAAGGGAGATGGTCCGGTTGATGCAGGCGAATCATTTGCCGGTATATATGAAAGAACCCGGTGTGAAACTGCTTTATGAACATGACCGGATGCGTTTTTCTGGGAATATTGCGGAGATCTCTTTCCGCTTTGAGATAACAGATCATTTTTTCCGTTATTCAGCTGTCTGTCGTATGGATGGAGAAGAGATCCCTTTACAGAAAAAGAGAAAGTTTATGGTTTTGTCTTCAAAACCGGCTATCCTTTTGTTGGATGATCGGCTCTTAGTTTTCAAGCGGATTGAGGCTTCGAAAGTTACACCGTTTCTGACCCGGAAATATGTGGAAGTGCCGCTGGCAGATGCTGAAAAGTATCTGGAGATGGTTGCGCTTCCCCTGATTTGCGATTATCCTGCCACCTCTTCCGGCTTCGATCTTATTCACGAAAGGAGAACTTGTATCCCTGAATTGTCTGTGGAGCGGTCTATTAATGACGAGCCGGCACTTCAGTTGCGTTTCCGGTATGGAGACCGTTATTTCTCGCCGGGAAAGAAAAGCCAGCTGACTTATCCCTGGTTGGAAAAGGTCGACGGAAAACCTGTCATCTATTATTATACACGTGATTTGGAGTTGGAACAAATCTATATCAACTTACTGGAGAAATGGGGCTTCAAACAGATAACGGATGTTCAGTTTGTCAGGGTTGTCGAAACAGGCGGTTATACGTTTATCGACTGGCTGCAACAACATAAGGCAGAGTTGGAGTCTTGCTTTTCTTTTGTGAAGACGGACACGTCTCTCCGGTATTATCTGGGAGAGATTTCGCTGACACAGGAGATTTCTCCTTCTCCCGACTGGTTCGATATCCGCATTACGGTGCGTATGGGGGATTTTCTGTTCCCTTTTATTCGTTTCAGGAAGCATATTCTGGAAGGAAAAAGGGAGTTTGTGCTGCCGGACGGACAGGTCGCCTTACTTCCTGAAGACTGGTTCGAGAAATATAGCGATCTGTTTACTTTCGGTGATGACAGACCGGAAGAGATCAGGGTTCGTAAAATGCATCTGGGAGTTGTTTCCGCGTTGGAACAGGAGGATACTGTTTCGAATGTGTATGTACAGAAAGAATCGGTTGTTGTTCCTCCGAAGATAAAGACTGTTTTGCGTCCGTATCAGCAGGACGGTTTTTCCTGGCTGGTCCATCTGGCAGCCAACGGCTTTGGTGCTTGCCTGGCGGATGATATGGGGTTGGGAAAAACGTTGCAGACGATTACGCTGTTGCAACATATCTATGATCCGGAAGAACCGAAAGCAGTTGTGTTATCTTCTCCTGCTCCGCAAAATATAACAGTTGATAGCAGCGGACAGTTTTCCTTTTTCGGAATGGATATGCCCGGTGAGATACCGTATGAAGAGGTGAAAAAGGAGAAGGAGGAAACGACGGTTCCCGCTTCGTTAGTCGTTGTGCCGACCTCTTTGTTGCCGAACTGGAAACGGGAGATCCGGAAGTTCAGCACATTGAGCGTTTATACTTATATGGGAGATCAAAAGAGGAAAGAACCGTGGAAGAGTTTCGACCGGTATAATATTGTATTGGTTACTTACGGGCTTCTCCGGAGGGATATCGAACTGTTGGAGAAATATCGCTTTACGTATGTGATACTGGATGAAAGCCAGAATATAAAGAACCCGGCTTCCATGACATACCATTCGGTTGTCCGCCTGCAATGTGAGCATCGCCTGGTGCTGACCGGGACGCCGATTGAAAACTCGCTGAAAGATCTGTGGGCGCAATTCAACTTCATTAATCCCGGTCTGCTGGGTTCTGCGGACGGATTCCGGAAACATTTTATCCATCCGATAACAAAGGAAGGAAACGATAATGCCCGCAAACGCTTGCAACAGATTATCCGTCCGTTCTTTCTGAGGCGCACCAAGCAACAGGTGGCTCCCGAACTTCCCCCGTTGACGGAAGAGGTGGTTTATTGTGAAATGACACCGGAACAACGGGAGGTTTACCAGAAAGAGAAGAATGCGCTGCGGAATACGATTTTGCAGGAGCGCCATAAGAACTCATTTGTCGCATTGAACGGTATAACCCGTTTACGCCAGTTGGCGAATCATCCGCACATGGTTTTAGCGGACTATGAAGGCGGTTCGGGGAAGATGGAGCAGGTGCTGGATGCTTTTGAAACACTGGTTAGTGAAGGGCATAAGGTGCTGATATTCTCGTCTTTCGTCACACATCTGAAACTGTTGGCGGATGCCTTCACCGAGCGTGAATGGCTATATGCGATGTTAACGGGAAGTACCCTCGACCGTGAGAGCGAAATTACCCGTTTCTCTACCCGCAATGATGTTTCCGCCTTTTTCATTTCCCTGAAAGCCGGTGGGGTAGGACTAAACCTGACGGATGCCGATTATGTTTTCATCCTCGATCCCTGGTGGAATCCGGCAGCCGAGTTGCAGGCGGAAAGCCGTGCTCATCGTATCGGACAGGAAAAGCAAGTCTTTGTCTACCGCTTTATTACTGCCGACACGATCGAGGAGAAGATACGCAACCTCCAGGAATCCAAGAGCGAACTGGCTGAAACATTCATCTCGGAAAACAATCCGCTGAAGTCACTGACGGATAAAGAGTGGGAAGATTTGTTGTAACTTTTCGCTTTTTCACACGTAATTGAATGGAAAACGGTATATTTGTAGACATGAAGTTACGAAAAGAGTGTATTTTATTGGAAAAGAGCGTATGTTAATCGCTTATGATAGTAATAGGTTACGATTTAGTTAGTTATCTGCTGCATTATTCGTCTGCGCGTTGCGTAACCTTCAAAGAACTCTTCGTATGCAAAAGTAACAATAAAACGGGAGATTTTGATATGAATCTCCCTGATTTTTTTCTATCTCATACAAGTTTTCCGTAAAAGCGGTTTTATTTATCGGCACACCATCGCCCAAAAGGATTTTGAACGAACGTGTGTCGACTATTGCATAAGCGGAGAAAAGGGCTTTGCCTCACGCCTAAGCAACAGTTTAGACTGATGAGGCAAAGCCCATTTCTTTTGTGCTTATGCCAAAGAGGTGCTTTTACGGCTTTTCAGATGATTTTTCTTTTTCGCTGTTCTTTTGAGCCGGAAGCGGAAAGCCGTGTATGACCGCTTGTCCATAAATGAAACAAGCCGTCACCCACAGCAGGCAAACCGGGAAGAATGATTTTATCTGCCCGCCCCGACACGTCAGGCCGGACAGATAGAACCATACTTCCTTGCAGGTGGTTTGCCCGGTTTCACGCTACTGGCTATGTCCTTTTTTGTTGGGGGCTTCCTTTTCCACGGATTTCTCTTTTGAAGTTTTCAGTCTAATCTGCCTCTACTTCCGTTTACCTCCATTTTCGCGCCTTTCAGTGAGCCGCATCAGGCAGTCATTTCCGTTCTGGGCGCAAAGGTAACTCCGGGATTTGACGGGAAAGCAAGGTCAAGCCTCCTGTTTTCGGGAAAAATCTCCAGCCCTTCGGGTAGTATTTTTCCCTAAAAACCTTGCATTCCCTAATCCCTACCTTTTTAAGCACCCGAAACGAAAACGACCGATGCGACAGAAAGACGCATTAAAAAAAATGTCGGATAAACGAGAGGCAGATAAGATAGTTTGAAACTCAACTCCCTCAGCTCTTGAATCCGCATTAAAAACAAAAAATCAAAAACAGAACGGATATGGGAACAACAATAGCAACAAAATTCGTGGCTTGGGAAGTGCCGATATTGGAAGCACTGAAAGGCAGTAAGGTTTACATTCTTCGTGAGAAACTGAACAACGGAGGACAGATGAACCGAGAGGAAAAGGATTGGCTCACCGAAAAAGTGAACAGCAACACCTATTTCAAGAGCGCAGTACCCCTGCAAGGCTGGAGGTTTGACTTCTCCGATGTTCTACGCACGTTCCTCGTGTGCCAATACGGACATTGGACGGAATACAAGGCAACAGACAAGACCGGACTTCGCAGATACCTATACGGCAGGATAGACAACATTGTAGAACTTGAAAAATAGCGAAAATATGACGGCAACGGCAGACTTCAGACAAATGGCGCAATACATGGGACTTGCAATATGCACTCTAATCATGCGCACCACCCTTTGGGTGTCCGGCATCCTTTGGGGCATCGTCAGAGAGATAGTAAACGGAGTGTTCCGAGTTGCGATAGGCATCATCGTGGCTATCCTTTCCACAATCGCCTTCTTCGGCTTCATCCTTTGGTTATTCACCCTTTAATACCTACCGACATGACAAAGAGAAGAAGCAAGACAGTGGAGCAACAATGCAGATACTACGAGGTAGGCAACATCTTCGAGTACATGGTGGAAACGTACATCAACGGCAACATATCCGTATTCCGTGAACTATACCACGAACTGAACAAGGACGCACGGAAGGACTTTACGGACTTCCTTTTGAGCGAGGTGGAGCCGACTTATTGGAGAGAGATACTGAAACTGACAATCTAAAAAGACAGCGATATGAAAACGACAGACCATTTCAAGAGAACGATACAGATGTATTTGGAGCAACGTGCAGCGGAAGATGCGCTCTTTGCCAAGAATTACCGCAACCCTGCCAAGAACATAGACGATTGTGTGACCTACATTCTGAACTATGTGCAGAAAAGCGGTTGCAACGGCTTCACGGACGGGGAGATATACGGACAAGCCGTACACTACTATGACGAGAACGAAATAGAGGTGGGCAAGCCTATCCAATGCCAAGTAGCCGTGAACTATGTGGTGGAACTCACCGCAGAGGAAAAGGCGGAAGCACGGCAGAACGTTATCCGACAATACCAAGACGAGGAACTCCGCAAGTTGCAGAACCGCAACAAGCCGAGAACCGCCACCAAAGCGACCATCCAAGAAATACAACAACCCTCATTATTTGATTTAAGCTTATGAAACCGAGAACACACATACAGCAGGAAGTCGCGCATCTGAGCAAGCGACTACCGAGATTGACCGCCACGCAAAAGGCATACGCTTTCCGCCATTGCTTCAAGCATTATGCAATCAAGAGAGCGGACGGCACGAACATCTGTACCGAGTGCGGACATTCGTGGAAGAGCGACCACGACCTTGCAGACACCCTTTGCGGATGCATCTGCCCCCATTGCAGTATGCAGTTGGAAGCGTTGCGTACCCGAAAGAGTGTTTTCAACGACAATGAGTATTTCTCTATCGTCACCACCAGCAAGCAGTACCAAGTGATACGCTTCTTCTTCGTCAAGTCCCGATACAAGGCAGGGCAAGCAGCCGAGTATTCCATTTATGAAGTGGTGCAGAGGTGGATTTCACCCGATGGAAAGACAACCACCGTTGCCCGACTGCGTGGTATGTCAATGTTGTATTATGACCAATGGTCTGAATACAGCGACATGGAAGTGCGCAAGAACAACAGACTTCACGCATACGATATAGCACCTGTGTGTACCTATCCCCGACAGCGTTTCATCCCCGAACTGAAACGCAACGGCTTCAACGGGGACTATCACAACACACTGCCGTATGACCTTTTCACGGCTATCCTTTCCGACAGCCGAGCCGAAACACTCTTGAAGGCAGGGCAATACGCCATGTTGCGCCACTATATCCGCAGTTCCTTTGACATGGGACGGTATTGGGCATCCGTCAAGATTTGCATCCGCAATGGTTACACCATTTCGGACGGCTCCGTATGGCGTGACACCATCGACCTACTGCGGCATTTCAGCAAGGACACGAACAGCCCGAAATACGTCTGCCCTGCCGACCTCAAAGCGGAACACGACAAGTTGGTGGCAAAGCGCAACCTGCAAAGGGAGCGTGAGCGGACGGAACAGCAACGGAAAAAGGCGATTGAGGACGAGAAGAACTATCTGAAAGCCAAAGGCATCTTCTTCGGACTTGTGTTCTCCGACAGCCTTATCTGCATCAAGGTCATAGAGAGCGTTGAGGAAATGGTGGAGGAAGGGCGGATGATGCACCATTGTGTGGGTGGTTATCACAACAAGGCAAACTCCCTTATCCTATCCGCCACCATTGACGGCAAACGGATTGAAACGATAGAAGTGTCACTGAAAACGCTGAAAGTGGTACAGAGCAGAGGGGTATGCAATTCCAATACCGAGTACCACGACCGCATCATCCGACTTGTGGAGGACAATACCGAACTTATCCGTCAGCGGATGAACGCAGCATAATATCAACCTATAATAAAGAACAATATGGAAGTAAGATTTGAAAGCATGGTTTGCTTGTGGGACGATAAAATCCCCACGATGTTCCTTGAATTTATGAACCTCCTCACTTTTTGTCAGAGTGAAGAGCGGTTAAGGGCGGGTGTAAAGGACTTTGCCGAGAAACACGAACTTGACAAGTTCTTCCTTTACGGCTTCGGCTCACACCATTTCTACCTGTACCAACGCTACACAAGCAATCCCGAAATGGTGATACGGAACAGAGTGCTGTCAGTACATGTAATCGGTAACTTTGTCTCGTCAAAAATCGGAAAAGTAAAATCGACATGATTAGAAAAAAATAGCATTGTAATTTTGTAGTGCCAACTATTAATTACAATGCTATGACCGAGACTTCCAAATAAAAGAAGTATCTAATGTGGAACAAAGTTAAAGAATTATTTTCATCCGGCCTAAACAAAAGCCAGATAGGTTTGTCTTTAGGCCTTCACCGTCAGACGGTGTCCAAGTATCTGTCTATGACAGAAGATGAGTTCATATCTAGCCAGAGCTATGACCGGCATTACGGGCATAAGCTTGACGCTTACGAGACTTATGTAGTGGAGGAGCTTGTTAAATGGCCTTTTCTGTCCGCCCCTCAGATCCATGACAGGTTAAAGGAGAATTTTGTGGATCTTCCGGCAGTTACTCCCAAAACGGTTTTCAACTTCATCAACCGAATTCGTTTGACACATAATCTGCCCAAAGAGGTGGAAAAGAGTTACCGTCCCTATGAGAAGCAGCCTGAGACTCCTTATGGAGAATACGCCCAATGTGATTTCGGCGAGCGCTGGATGCGAACCTCTCAGGGGCAGTCTCTAAAAGTCTATTTCTTTGCGATGTCCCTGAGCCGGAGCAGGTACAAGTTCGTGTATTTTAGCCGGACACCGTTTACCACCGCACTTGCTGTCTATGCCCATGAACTGGCCTTTGAGCACTTCGGAGGTATACCCCGGAAAATCATTTATGATCAGGACAAGGTATTGCTAGTTAAGGAAAACCTTGGCGATCTGGTGCTTACCAGCAGCTTCCGTGCCCTGGTTCGGGAACATGGCTTCGAGCCCGTATTCTGCCATAAGTCCGATCCCCAAAGTAAGGGTAAGATAGAGAACGTGGTCAAATATGTGAAGTACAACTTCCTTCGCGGTCGTGAGTTTATCGACATCGACCTGCTGAACAAGGATGTCCTGAGCTGGCTGGAACGTACAGCCAACGGTACGGAACACCACGGCATACGTCGTGTCCCTTCCGATGAGTTCGAGAGGGAAAAAACATATCTCATGCCTTATAAAGGAGTCCCTACAGTACCTTGTGAAAAGCTCGTGCCACATCATGTGCGCAAGGACAACGTGATAAATTACAGGGGCAACTATTACACCGTTCCTACGGGAACTTACCGCGGCTATCAGACGCTTGTCTATCTGGAAGAAAAAGAAGGCAAACTGCACATCTATAGCCATGATACGGGCAAAACCCTTGCCAGTCACAAGATAAGCGGTGACAAGGGACGCCTGATCAGCAACACCTCGCACCGGCGTGACCGAGAAGCCTCACTGAACGACTATGAGGCTTCTGTGCGCAAGGAGCTTCCCCAGAGCGCAGTGGTTGACGAATACCTCTCACAACTGCGCGTACATAAGGCTCGCAACTATCGCGACAACCTCCAGTTCATAGCCCGCCGGCATGGGGCATACTCCAATGCCACACTTACCCGGTCTTTCACTCAATGCCTTGAGGCAGGCGTCTTTAACGGATGCCGCCTGATGGAGGTAGCCGAGTACCTTAGAGTCCATAATGGGGAGGCTCTTATCGAGGTGCGGACGGAAACGGAACCTTTACCCCAGGCAGACACCTCCGGCATGACCCCTGAGAAAACAGATATATCAATCTTTAATACACTCTTCGTATGACAATCAACGAACAAATCAGAAGCTTGTGCTCACGCCTGCGGCTATACGCCCTTCCACGTCTGTTGGAATCCGAGGCTCATCTGGCACAGGAACAAGGAAAGACCCATGTAGAGTTCCTTCATGACCTGCTGGCCCGTGAGGTGCAAGAGAGGGACAGCAAAGACTTCCAACGACGTCTGAAAGCGGCGGCTCTGCCGGCAAGGCATGATCTCGACCTTTTTGACCACAACTACTCGCAAGGTATAACCGCCCCCAGACTACGCGATCTGCGCCGACTTGGATGGCTCGAGCAGAATTACAACCTGATACTTATGGGACCATCGGGTACAGGCAAGACCTTCATCGCCGCAGGCCTCGTATATGAGGCCGTAGGACAAGGATACAAAGCATATATGGTTACGATGGAGGATGTCATAAACACCATTAAGATGAAAAGCCTGATGCCTTCAGCCATGAGTGCCTATAACCGTCTGCTCAAAGCCGATCTGGTAGCCATCGACGACATCATGCTCTTCCCGGTGAAGAAAGAAGATGCTGCAGGATTTTTCAACCTAATCAACACGCTTCACGAGAAAGCATCGCTGATAATCACTACCAACAAGGCACCAACAGAGTGGGCAAAAACACTGGATGATGAAGTACTCGCTTCCGCTATACTTGACCGATTATTATATCACTGCGAGGTAATAAAACTCTCGGGACAAAGCTATCGGATGGGAAATCGAAAATCTATTTTTGAAACCGGAAAAGACTCATCTTTGGCTGGGGGTACCCCCAGCCAAAGATGACCAGTATCCTAAGACAATCAATATTATAAACGGAGGGTCTCGAATATCATATGTCGATTTAACTTTACCGAAAAATGTCGATTTAAAATTTGCTTATTACACAAGCCCTTTTTCAGTCGGTACAAGCGATTTCTTGCAGCGTTCCATGTATCCGCGCTTGAAGAGCGTTTCGATAATCGCCGCACGGGTGGCGGGCGTGCCGATGCCGCAGTCCTTCAACGCCTGACGCAGCGTGTCATCCTCGATTTCCTTGCCCGCCGTTTCCATTGCCGACAACAGTGTCGCTTCGGTATGCAGCGGCTTGGGTTTGGTCTTGCCCTCCGTGATGGAGCAGCCTCTCAGCGTCAGCATATCGCCTTCCTTCCAACCGGGGATGGCGGTTTCTTCCTTATCTTCCTCGCCATAGACGGCACGCCATCCGGCTTGCCTGATGACGCTGCCTTTCATCGTGAACTCCACTCCGGCACACTCCACCGTGACGGTGGCGGTGTCCTTGACGCATTTCTCGGAGAACGCCTCGAACATGCGCCCGGCAACCATCTGATAGATGGTGCTGTCCTCTTTGGAGAGGAACAGCGGCTTCTCTCCCGTGACGAGCAGGGCGTGGTGGTCCGTCACCTTGCTACCGTCCACGCTTCTGCGTGTCGGTACGGCTTTCGACTGCACCTTGCCTTTCCATTCGGGCATCGCCCCGATGAAGGCGAGCAGCTTGGGGATCTCGGTGAATACGTCTTCGGGGATGTAGCGGCTTCCGGTTCGCGGATATGTGATGAGTTTTTTCTCGTAGAGCTTCTGTGCGATTTCAAGCGTCTGTTCCGCCGTGAAGCCGTGTTTTGCGTTGGCTTCCTTCTGGAGCGTGGTCAGATCGTACAGAAGCGGAGTTTCCTCCGTCTTCTCCTTGCGCTCTGCTTTTGTGACGGTGGCTGTGCCTGCCGACTTCACCTTATTATATAGTTCCGTCGCGGGCTCTTTCTCTTTCCATTTTTCGGAAGAGGAAAACTTCACCGTTCCTTCATCGCAACCGTCCGTTGCGATATGGAGCTGCCAGAAGGCTTCGGGTGTGAAGCGGCGGTTCTCCCAATAGCGTGCGCACACCATCGCCAATGTAGGTGTCTGCACCCGTCCGACGGAGTACGTGCCGTGTCCGGCGGCGGTGGAGAGTGCCTGCGTGCCGTTGATGCCCACGAGCCAGTCTGATTCGCTCCGCGCTTTGGCGGCAAGATAGAGGTTGTCGTATTTGCCGCCCGCTTCAAGGTTGCGCAGTCCCTCGCGGATAGCCTTGTCGGTAAGCGAGCTTATCCAGAGGCGGACGAACGGGGTGGTGCATCCGGTATAATGGTAGAGGTAGCGGAAGATAAGCTCACCCTCGCGTCCGGCATCGGTCGCCACGATGATCTGTTCGCTTTCCTTGAATAGCCGGGCGACGGTTTTAATCTGAGCCACCACGCCGCTGTCGGGCTTGTAGCCCTTCTCCGTCTTTACCTGACGGGGGACGAGCGTGAAGGTGTCGGGGATGACGGGCAGGTTGTCACGGACGAAGCCGCGTATGCCGTAGCCGTCGGGCATGGCAAGCTGCACGAGGTGTCCGAACGCCCATGTCACGGCGTAGCCGCCTCCCTCGAAATATCCTTCCCCTCTCTTTGTCGCGCCCACGATACGGGCGATCTCACGTGCCACAGACGGCTTTTCTGCAATGATTGTCTTCATATTTTTTTGTCGTTTTGAATTTTACAAATGTTACTTCGGATTTAGTGGCGGACACGGGATTACATCTTCATGCCCTTATTGTTTCTTTTCTGCTGCTGTTGCTGTGCGGCATCCTTCGGGGCGGTCTGTCCCTTCCGCAACGGCTCTTTCAGGTTCTTGGTAGCCTCGTTGGTCTTGCCCTCGCTGTTCACCGCCACCTGCGTGCGGCTCTCGTTGGAAGGTGCGACCTTCTGCGCGTTGTCGGGGTTGGTGTCGTAGCGGTACGGGCGTCCCTTCTCCGGGTTGAACCTGATGTACATCGTGGCGTGGAAGCCCTGCTTATCGGTCACGTTCTCCAGCTTCACGGCTTTGCCCGCCACGTAGTCGGCTTTCTGCTGCTCGGTGAAGTCCACGCCGCTCCATTTGCTGATGGGGCGGATGCTGCCGTCGGCGTTCGTCCACGTGTTGCGGCGTTGCTCCTTGTTCGTGCCCCCGGCATTCTCCGTACCCTGCGCCTGTCCCTGTGCGGGGTTGTTCTTCGTTTCCTGCGTCCGGGCGGTACGGGGCGACCTGCCGGTTCCCGGCACGAACTCCACGCCGCGCTGCTCCACGTTCACTTGCAGGGTGGTGACGAACTTCCTGCCGTCCTTGCGCTCGATGAGCTTGTCGCGCACGGGCAGCCCGGCACGCAGCATGTCCTGCTCCTGCTTGGTGATTTCCGTCTTGCCGATGCGCTCCGGTATGCGCACCTTGTTCGCCGGGACATCCGTGATTTCGTTCGTCTTGCGGTCAATACTGACGAACGAGGGGATGATCTCGCCCGTTTCCCTGTCCACGAGGTCCACGACCCTGCCGAGGTTGCCCGTTTCGCGCAGGTTCTTCCGGTCGTCGTCGGAGAACTTGTGTTCCTTGTACTCGTCGAGCTTCTGCTCCTTGCGGATGAAGTGCGGCACAAGGCTGACGTTGCCCTCGCCGTCCTTCTTGAAAGAGAGGCGGGCGTCCAACTCGAAAGCCTCTCCGCCGAAATTGGGCGACACCCTCACCAAGTCGGACTTGCCGTAGTTGAGCATCCTGTCAAGGTCGCCCGACTTTTCAAGGTCGTCGCGCTTCACGCCCCATTTCTCCTCCAACTCCTGCCAGTTGATCTTGCTCTCGTCGATGGGCTGGTAGCCCCGGTTGCCCTGCGTCTGCTGCGGGCTTTCCTGATTCTGTTCGTTTTTCTGTTCCATTTCTTCCTGTTTTTTAGATTCGTCATCTAGTTTCTGTTCCGGTTGTTCCTGCTTTTCGGCGGACTGCTCCTCCTGTACTTTCTTTTCGTAGCCGGAGGTGTCCACCTTGTGGGGCGTAAGCATCTCCTTGTTGCCGTCGGGGTCTTTCAGCAAGTCCTTGATAACCTCCAGCAGCTTGTCGGCTTGGTCCGCCGCGACACGGTAGAAACCGAAGCGGCTGGGTTCCTTGCACTGCCGGAAGAAGTTCTTGAAGAAGTTGTCCAGCACGTCGCCGTGCCGGTCGAATTGCAGGAAACTCTGCGCGTTCTCCGCTTTCGCGGGGATGCGCTTGGGGGAGCCGTCGGCGTTCAGCCCGGCTACCACGCTGATTTCGCCCGTCTTCTCGTCACGGACAACCAGCACGTCCTTTTCGTCTTTTTTCTTTGCCATCTGAAAAATGTTTTAATGGTTATTTTTGAAAGAAATTATGGATACGAGCCTTATAGAAGGCTATATCTTCCTTGCGGAAGTCCTTTACATGTTCGGAGAGGAACGTCAGCACGTCCGCCTCGCTGTAATAGGTCTTTTTGCCGAGCGTCTTGTAGGGCAGCGCGCCAATGCTGCGGTAGCGTTGCAGGGTGCGCTTGCTGATCTGGAGCAGCATGCACAGGTCTTGGTTGTCGAAAAGCCTGATCCCGTCCATCGGGTTCGGGGCTTTGCCGGACGGCTGCATGGAGAGCAGCATCTCGTCCTGACGGTCGAGCCGTTCCATCACCTTCTGCATCCAGCTCTCGAAATTGTTGCGGGTAAGCAGTTCCATGTCCTATGTCCTCCTTCCTTTGGGTTGGCCGCCCGTGCGCAGCGTGTGGTTGCGTTTCATCTGTTCCGGTGTCGCGGCATCACCCGTGACGGTGCTATCTTCGAGCAGGCGGTCTATTTCAGACTGCCGGTAGCGGCACTTGCCGCGCAGTACGACATAGGCGATGCGCTGTTCGCTGCGCATACGCTGGAGGGTGCGGCAACTCACGTTCAGCAGGTGCGCCGCCTCGCGGGTGGTGAGCAGTCTGTCTGGAGCTTCTTCCTTCCTCCCGCCGGAAACGGCACGCACGTGTGCCGCTATCTCGGCTATCTGTTCCGTCAATGCGGTGAAGGCGGAACTTTCCATCGTTATCACTTTCATATTCAGTCCTTTCTTTTGGTTTCTGCGACAAAATTCGGCAATAAACAAAAGGGGCTTTAACAGCTCACTACGTGGCTCACGTAAGATTTTTACGGATAATGGCTCCGTTACCCGGACAGACGGCGCAACAAGCTGCCTTTTAGCGGGAAACGGCACATGTTCAAGGCGGCTTCGTTACCTTTGCGGCAAACTCTGAAATGTTTTGCTTATGGAAATAGTATCTATCGAGAAAAAGACCTTCGAGATGATGGTGGCGTCCTTCAACGCCCTCGCGGAGAAGGTAGCCGCCCTGAGGCGCAGGAGCGACGGCGGGCGGATGGAAAGGTGGCTCACGGGCGAGGAGGTCTGCGGGCAGTTGAGGATCAGCCCGCGCACGTTGCAGACCTTGCGTGACAGGCGGCTTATCGGCTCTCGCAGATTAACCGCAGGTTCTATTACAAGCCGGAGGAGGTCAAAAGGCTCATTCCGCTTGTCGGCACGCTCTATCCCGGCGGAAAATGAATTTTATTATTCACAACCCACTGAATCCGAAATGATGATGAACGAGAACAATGAAGTGTTTACGATGGAGGACGAGCCGCTTGCCACCGTCGTACAGAACATGCGCAAAGGCTCGAAATGGCTCTCCGCCTTTCTGGAAAGTTACCGCCCGCCGTTGGACGGGGAGCGTTACCTGACGGACAGGGAGGTGGCGGAACTGCTCCGTGTCAGCCGCCGCACCTTGCAGGAGTACCGCAACAACAGGGTGCTGCCCTTTATCCTTTTGGGAGGAAAGGTGCTTTACCCCGAATCGGGGTTGCGCGAGCTGCTGGAGGCGAACTACCGCAAGCCGATGGAATAAGGCGGCTGCATGAAAAAAGGAAACGGACAACTCCTTCACGGGGCTGTCCGTTTCCTTTTTCTTTTTATGCGTGTTTAGCAATACCCGGCTTTTCCGTTCTGTATGAACATCACGTATGCCTGCCGCTTTTCCTTCGAGAGTGCCTTGCCTACCAGCCACGTGCGGAACACGTGTGCATGGTAGGTGTTCAGCCGGAAGGCGACGGGGATGATGATTTCAAGCGAGTAAACATCCGCGTGCAGCCCGTTTTCAAGCCGCATGTAGCGGCACACCTCGTAGTCGTTCAGCACGTCCGGCTTGCGGACGGCTCTGATGGCGGCGTTCACTGCCGGGACGCCCGTGTGGAACAGCCCGGCGATTTCTGTGGCGGTCATCCATATTTCGTTACCGGTTACGCTGACCGTGTTGTCCTCTATGATGATGGTTCCTCGTGTCATGGCTTCTCTGTTTTTAGATGGTGCAACCTGCAAATTCCTCGATGCCGTTCAACCTTGCGGCAAGGTTCTCCATGTCTTGGTTGAGTTTCTCTTTGGTGATTTTCGCGTAAATCTGTGTCGTTTTTATGCTCTTGTGTCCCAGCATGGAACTCACCGTTTCGATGGGTACGCCGTTGGAGAGGAACACCGTCGTGGCTGCCGTGTGGCGGCTCTGATGCCACGTGATGTGCTTGGTGATGCCGCAACGCTTGGCGACGGAACGGATTCCGGCAAGGCACGTGTTGTAGTGGGGAACGGGGAAAATCCTGCCGTTCCCGCACAGACCCCGGTATTTGTCGATGATGCGCTTTGCGATGTCGAGCAGGCGGATATTGGACACCACGCCCGTCTTCTGGCGGTTGATGTTTATCCACTCGTGTTCGTCGAAGTAGGTATGGATGTTCTCTTCCGTCAGGTTGCGCATGTCGGCGAACGACAAGCCCGTGAAGGCGCAGAACAGGTAGAGGTCGCGGTAAAGCTCCTGCTTGGCGTTTTTCAGCCTGCCCTCCATCAGCAGCCGGATTTCCTCTTTCGTCAGGAAACTGCGTGTCGTTTCCTCCTTCTTGATTTCGTACTCCCGGAACGGGTCGCGTGTGAGCCACTCGTTGTTGATGGCGATGAACACCATCGTCCGCAGCGGGCAGACATACAGCCACACGGTATTGGTGCAGCAGTGCTTGTCCGTGCGCAGGAACATCTCGAAGTCGGAGATGAAGGCGGGCGTAAGCTCTTTCAGTGCAATATTCTTCACGCGGTAGCGGATGGTGAGGAACTCTTGCAGGTGCTTGTAAACGGTCCTGTACTTCAAGAGCGTGCCTTTGGCTTTCATGCCAGCCTCCACCTGTTTCTCGTAGTCCTCGTTGTGCTGGCGGAACACCTGCATCAGCGTGTGGTAGCGGTGTTCCAGTCCGAGAAAGGCGTTCTTGACCTTCTCCGCCGTGACAAAGTTGTCACGCTCCATGATTTCCTGATAGTGTTTGTTGATGCGTACCCGCATCTTGTCGAGCATGCGGTTCGTTTCGAGTGCCGCCGTGCTTCTGCCCGTGACACGTCCTCCTTTGGTGTCCCACAGCTTGGGATCGACGGTCAGTTTGCAACTGAACTGCGTCTGGCTGCCGTCCACCGTGATGCGTCCCATGACGGGTACTGTCCCGTCCTTTTTCACTACCTGACGCTTGAGGTAGTAGATTACTGAAAATGTACTCTTCATCGTCCTTAATTTTTTTAGGTTCAAAATTAGTTGGTGAAGAGTCCGGTGTCGGTACGCAAAACGGGGAGGAACGGCGCAATCTTTTTCCGTAACCGGATTTGTTGCGTGGGTTGTCAGTAACTCACTAATCCTTAACGTCTTGTTTCGCCATCCGTGTCCGTTTGTCGCCCTTTTGGGTATGGTTACGGACAAGTAACGTATCGGTGTCCTGATTTGGCTTCAGCGGTGATTGCGATGGCTTCACGAATAATCGGAAGTACAACTGAAACCCCTGTAACTCAATTCTATCACTATATCTTTCCGCATTTCACTTTTTTGTAGTAACTTTGTGCAGAGAAATTTCAAAAAGCCGTCAGATCATGAGAAAGAAATATCCTATCGGAATACAGAACTTTGAAAGTCTCCGCAATGACGGATACTTTTATGTCGATAAAACATCGTTGGTTTACCAGTTAGTAAACAGTGGCCGGTATTATTTTCTCAGCCGCCCGCGTCGCTTTGGGAAGAGTCTGCTGGTATCGACGCTTGAAGCTTACTTCGAAGGGAAGCGTGAACTTTTTGAAGGACTGGCTATGGACAAGCTGGAAAAGGACTGGGTGAAACGTCCTGTGCTGCACATCGATCTCAATGCACAGAAATACGATACGCCGGAAAGCCTGGAGCATATTCTCCATGCAACATTATCGGAATGGGAAAAGATTTATGGTGCTCAAGCATCCGAAATAGGATTGTCACTGCGTTTCCAAGGCATCATCCGCCGGGCTTATGAAAAGACGGGCCACCGTGTGGTGATACTGGTCGATGAATACGACAAGCCTATGTTGCAGGCTATTGGCAACGAGGAATTGCAGAAGTCGTTTCGCGACACGTTGCAGGCCTTTTACGGTGCGCTGAAAAGCATGGACGGCTGCATAAAGTTTGCGTTGTTGACGGGAGTTACCAAGTTCGGCAAAGTGAGCGTGTTCAGTGCCTTGAATAATCTGAAAGATTTGTCGATGGATGAACGTTATGTTGAAATATGCGGTATAAGCGAAAGAGAGATACATCATTATCTGGAAGAAGAATTGCACGAACTGGCGAGTAAACAGAAAATGACTTACGAAGAAATATGCAACGAACTGAAAGTATGCTATGACGGCTATCATTTCGTTGAAGACTCCGTTGGCATTTATAACCCGTTCAGCCTGCTTAATACCTTCGACCAGCTGAAATTCGGCAACTACTGGTTTGAGACCGGAACGCCGACCTATCTGGTGGAGTTGCTGAAAATGCATCATTATGACCTTCACTATATGGCGCAGGTGGAAACCGATGCGGATACCTTGAATAGCATTGACTCATCGTCGACTGACCCGATACCTGTCATTTACCAGAGCGGCTACCTGACGATAAAAGGATATGACCGTGAATTTGGCATCTACCGTCTCGGTTTTCCCAACCGCGAGGTGGAAGAGGGTTTTATGAAGTTCCTGCTGCCTTTCTATGCCGATACGAACAAGGTGGAGGCACCTTTTCAAATCATTAAGTTTGTTCGTGAAGTGCGTAGCGGCGATTACAATTCTTTTTTCCGTCGCCTGCAAAGTTTCTTTGCCGACACGCCTTACGAGTTGGTGCGTGACCTGGAACTTCATTACCAGAATGTGCTTTTCATCGTCTTCAAACTGATTGGCTTCTATGTGAAGGCTGAATACCATACATCGCAGGGACGGGTCGATCTGGTGTTGCAAACGGATCAGTTTATCTACATCATGGAGTTCAAACTCGACGGTACTGCTGAAGAAGCGCTCCGGCAGATTGACGGGAAGAAGTATGCTTTGCCTTTTGCTACAGACCCCCGCAAGCTGTTTAAGATCGGGGTTAACTTTAGCAATGAGATGCGGAATATCGAGCGGTGGGTAGTGGAAGAATCGGAGTGATGTAAATGTATCAGCCTAATGCCTTTTTTTCTTACATATTATAGTTCTACCTCTTTATTTGGCTTTACATTTGTACTATTATCGAAACAATGCGGAAATATATAATAATTTAACCAAATGCCGGATAAAATGATTATTTCTATTAATATGTCAATTATTTTGCATTAATATGAACAATGTGTTTAATAAAGTGCGTATCTTTGCAGTTGAAATAAACAAGATATAACCAGATGGAACAACTTAAACATGAGTGTGGAGTCGCCATGGTCCGGTTACTAAAGCCTTTAGAGTATTATCATCAAAAGTATGGTACCTGGATGTACGGCCTGAATAAACTCTACTTACTGATGGAAAAGCAGCATAACCGCGGACAGGAAGGAGCCGGTTTAGCCTGCGTGAAGTTAGAAGCAAGCCCCGGTGAAGAATATATGTTTCGGGAAAGAGCGTTGGGAACAGGAGCTATAACCGAGATATTCGCCGCCGTTCACGATCATTACAAAGATTTACCACCCGGTAAATTAAACGATCCGCTTTTCGCTAAAGCAAACCTTCCTTTCGCCGGAGAACTTTATATGGGGCACCTCCGTTACAGCACGACCGGTAAGTCCGGTATTTCCTACGTCCATCCTTTTTTACGCCGTAACAACTGGAGAGCCAAGAACCTCGCTCTTTGCGGAAATTTCAACCTCACAAACGTAAACGACATTTTCAAAGAAATTACAGCTATCGGACAGCATCCGCGCAAATATGCCGATACCTATATCATGCTCGAACAGATGGGGCACCGTCTGGACAGGGAAGTGGAGCGTTTGTACCGGAAATATGAAGAAGAAGGATTGCGGGGCATGGATATTACACATGCGATCGAAGGACATATGGACCTGTCGAATGTGTTGAAACGTTGCGTGCCGACCTGGGACGGCGGGTTTGTGATCTGTGGCCTGACCGGTAGCGGCGAGTCGTTCAGCGTGCGCGATCCCTGGGGCATCCGTCCGGCTTTTTATTATGCCGACGACGAGATCGTGGTGCTGGCCTCCGAACGTCCGGTGATCCAGACGGCAATGAACGTGCAAGCCGGGGATATAAAGGAGTTGCAGCGTGGAGAAGCGATGTTTATCAGTAAAGACGGCCGTTTCCGTACTTCGCAGATCGTGGAGCCGGAAGAGAATAAAGCCTGTTCGTTCGAACGTATCTACTTCTCCCGGGGCAGCGATGTGGATATTTACCGCGAACGGAAGAAGCTGGGGGAGAATCTGGTGCACCCGATATTGAAAGCTGTCGATTACGACATCAAACATACAGTCTTCTCCTTCATCCCCAATACGGCGGAGGTCGCTTATTTTGGAATGCAGGAGGGGTTGAACAACTACCTGAACAAGCTGAAGAAAGAGTGGATTGCCGACCGCAGCCACCTACTTCAGGAAGAAGAACTCGACCAGATACTTTCCATGCGTGTCCGTGCCGAAAAAGTAGCGATTAAAGACATAAAGTTGCGTACCTTTATCGCCGAAGGCAACAGCCGTAACGACCTGGCCGCCCATGTGTACGATATAACTTACGGAAGTATCGAACCATTCGTTGATAATCTGGTTGTAATAGATGATAGCATTGTTCGCGGAACAACCCTGAAACAAAGTATTATCGGTATCCTGGACCGCCTGCATCCGCGGAAGATCGTGATCGTGTCTTCCTCTCCGCAGGTACGTTATCCGGATTATTACGGTATCGACATGTCGCGGATGAACGAGTTTATCGCTTTCAAGGCCGCAGTCGCTTTGCTGAAGGAACGGGGCATGGAATCCGTTATCACCGAGGCATACTGGAAAGCCAAGAAGCAACAGGCGAAGGAGGAAGGTCCGATCGTCAACTATGTGAAGGAGATTTATGCGCCGTTCACCGACGAGGAAATATCCGCCAAGATGGTCGACCTGCTTACACCGGCCGGTACACGCGCCAAAGTGGAGATCGTTTATCAGACGTTGGAAGGCCTACACGCTTCTTGTCTGAACCATCCGGGCGACTGGTATTTCTCCGGCGATTATCCGACTCAGGGCGGTGCACGCATGGTGAACAATGCCTTCATACATTATATGGAAGAAGAATATTTAGTCAAATGACACAAGATACAGATTATATGCAAACAGAGAAAACAGCAACTTTGATCTTAGACGACGGGACTGTTTTTCGCGGCTTTTCTTTTGGCTGTGAAAAAGAGGTAACCGGCGAAGTAGTGTTCAACACTGCCATGACAGGTTATCCGGAAAGCCTGACCGACCCTTCCTATGCCGGTCAGCTGATGGTGTTAACTTATCCGCTGGTAGGAAATTACGGTGTACCCGCCCGTACGTTTGGGGCGGATGGAATTGCCACTTTCATGGAGAGTGAAAAGATACATGCCGATGCCATCATCGTAAGCGATTACAGTCATGAGTATAGTCATTGGAATGCTGTAGAGAGTTTGGGAAGCTGGTTGAAAGAAGAAGGTATTCCCGGAATTTATGGGATCGATACACGTGCCCTGACCAAGAAATTGCGCGAACATGGCGTGATGATGGGAAAGATCGTGATTGGCGGGGAAAAAGTCGAAGCAACCGATTTCGGAGAATACGCGAATGTGAATTATGTAGATAAAGTGTCCTGTAAGAAAGTGATTACTTACGGCGAAGGCGAAGGTAAGAAACGCGTTGTCCTGGTGGATTGCGGCGTGAAACATAACATCATCCGCTGCCTGCTGAAACGTAATGTAACGGTTATCCGCGTGCCCTGGGATTACGATTTCAATACGCTGGAATACGACGGTCTGTTCATCAGTAACGGCCCCGGCGACCCGAATACCTGCGATGCGGCCGTTCAGAATATCCGCAAAGCACTTTCCGGCGATAAACCGATCTGCGGTATCTGCATGGGTAACCAATTGCTGGCAAAAGCCGGAGGCGCCTCCATCTACAAACTGAAATACGGACACCGTAGCCATAACCAGCCGGTCCGTATGGTAGGGACGGAGAAATGCTTCATCACCTCGCAGAATCATGGATACGCGGTGGATAACACGACGCTGGGTGCCGACTGGGAACCGCTCTTCATCAATATGAACGACGGCACGAACGAAGGTATCAAACATAAAACGAAACCTTTCTTCTCCTCGCAGTTCCATCCCGAGGCATGTAGTGGGCCGACGGATACGGAGTTTATGTTCGATAAATTTGTAGACCTGTTGTGAGTTTTTCCGGAGGCTTTTTTCAAGGCATGCTTGAACGAGGTTTCAACGGTCGCTTGAACGAGGCTTCAAGGCATGCTTGAACGGGGCTTCAAGGGGGCCTTGAATGAGGCTTCAAGCATCCCATGAAAAATGTTGTTACAATAAAACGAAAATTGAAAGATGAAAGAAGATATAAAGAAAGTCCTGATATTAGGTTCGGGCGCCCTCAAGATCGGTGAGGCGGGCGAGTTCGACTATTCAGGCAGCCAGGCATTGAAAGCCATCAAGGAAGAGGGCATCCAGACGGTGCTTATCAACCCGAACATTGCAACGGTACAGACTTCGGAAGGGGTTGCGGACACGGTTTATTTCCTGCCCGTCACTCCTTTCTTTGTGGAAAAGGTGATCGAAAAGGAACGCCCCGAAGGTATTCTGCTGGCATTCGGCGGACAGACGGCGCTCAACTGCGGTGTGGCGCTTTACCAGAGCGGCGTACTGGAAAAATATAATGTCCGTGTATTGGGGACTCCGGTACAGGCCATCATGGATACGGAAGACCGCGAACTGTTTGTCCGCAAACTGGACGAGATCGATGTAAAGACAATCAAGAGTGAGGCGGTGGAGAACGCTGCCGATGCCCGTCGTGCCGCTGCCGAGCTGGGTTATCCGGTGATCGTGCGTGCCGCTTATGCGTTGGGAGGCCTGGGTTCAGGCTTCTGCGACAATGAAGAAGAACTGGACGTGCTGGTCGAAAAAGCCTTCTCTTTCTCTCCCCAGGTATTGGTGGAGAAGAGCCTGAAAGGCTGGAAGGAAGTGGAATACGAGGTGGTTCGCGACCGCTTCGACAACTGTATCACGGTATGTAACATGGAAAACTTCGACCCGCTGGGCATCCATACCGGCGAGTCTATTGTGATCGCCCCGTCACAGACATTGAGCAACACGGACTATCATAAACTGCGTGAACTGGCTATCCGCATCATTCGTCATATCGGAATTGTGGGAGAATGTAACGTGCAGTACGCCTACGACCCCGAATCGGAAGACTACCGGGTGATCGAGGTCAATGCCCGCCTGAGCCGTTCTTCCGCTCTGGCGTCGAAAGCAACCGGTTATCCGTTGGCTTTCGTGGCAGCCAAATTAGGTCTGGGTTACGGCCTGTTCGACCTGAAGAACTCGGTAACGAAAACGACCAGCGCTTTCTTTGAGCCGGCACTCGACTATGTGGTATGTAAGATACCGCGCTGGGACTTGGGTAAGTTCCATGGTGTAGCCCGCGAACTGGGTTCAAGCATGAAGTCGGTAGGAGAGGTGATGGCGATCGGACGTACTTTCGAAGAGGCGATCCAGAAAGGTCTCCGCATGATCGGCCAGGGTATGCACGGCTTCGTGGAAAACAAAGAACTGGTCATTCCCGATATCGACAAGGCGTTGAACGAGCCGACCGACCGCCGTATCTTCGTCATCAGCAAGGCTTTCCGCGCCGGTTACACGATCGACCAGATCCACGACCTGACAAAGATCGACAAATGGTTCCTTCAGAAACTATATAATATCATCCAGACTGCCGGAGCCCTGGAAAGCTTCAGCAAGATAACCGGTATACCCGACGACCTGTTTCGTCTGGCCAAAGTGCAGGGTTTCTCTGACTTCCAGATTGCCCGCGCCATCTTCAAAGATAAAATGGAAGACGGCGAAAGAGCCATCCTGCAGGTGCGTCAGGATCGTAAATATCGTGGCATCCTTCCGGTAGTGAAACAGATCGATACTCTCGCCGCCGAATATCCGGCACAGACCAACTACCTGTATCTGACCTACAGCGGAACGGAAAACGATGTGCAATATCTGGGCGACAAACGTTCGATTGTGGTGCTCGGTTCGGGTGCTTACCGTATCGGTAGCTCGGTAGAGTTCGACTGGTGCGGCGTGCAGGCGCTGAACACGATTCGCAAGGAGGGTTGGCGCTCGGTGATGATCAACTATAACCCTGAAACGGTTTCGACCGATTACGATATGTGCGACCGTCTCTACTTCGACGAACTGACCTTCGAACGCGTGATGGACATCCTCGAACTGGAAAATCCGCACGGCGTGATCGTCTCTACCGGAGGGCAGATACCGAACAACCTGGCGATGCGCCTGGACGAACAGCATGTAAATATCCTCGGAACATCCGCGAAGAGTATCGACAATGCCGAAGACCGCGAGAAGTTCTCCGCCATGCTCGACCGCATCGGAGTAGACCAGCCGCGTTGGAAAGAACTTTCTTCTATGGATGATATCAATACATTCGTGGAGGAGGTAGGCTTCCCGGTATTGGTTCGCCCGAGTTACGTGCTGAGTGGTGCGGCGATGAATGTCTGCTCCAACCAGGAAGAGCTGGAACGCTTCCTTCAACTGGCGGCCAACGTCAGCAAGAAGCATCCGGTCGTAGTGAGCCAGTTCATCGAACATGCGAAAGAAGTAGAGATGGATGCGGTGGCCGATCATGGCGAGATCGTGATGTATGCCATCAGCGAGCATATCGAGTTTGCCGGTGTGCATTCCGGTGATGCGACAATCCAGTTCCCGGCACAGAAACTGTATGTGGAAACGGTGCGCCGCATCAAACGCATCAGCAAGCAGATCGCGAAGGAGCTGAATATCTCCGGCCCGTTCAATATCCAGTATCTGGCGAAGGGTAACGAGATCAAGGTAATCGAATGTAACCTCCGTGCTTCTCGTAGTTTCCCCTTCGTGAGCAAGGTGTTAAAGATAAACTTTATCGAACTGGCTACCCGTATCATGCTGGGCTTGCCTGTCGAAAAGCCGCATAAGAATGCGTTCGACCTCGATTATGTAGGTATCAAAGCTTCGCAGTTCTCCTTCAACCGCTTGCAGAAAGCCGACCCGGTGCTGGGCGTGGATATGGCATCGACCGGTGAAGTAGGTTGCCTTGGCGATGATCTTTCAGAAGCAGTGCTGACCAGTATGTTGTCGGTCGGACAGCGTATCCCGGCAAAGAATATCCTGCTCTCGACCGGAACACCGAAACAGAAAGTGGCCATGCTGGATGCAGCGAAGATGCTTGCCCGCAAAGGATACAGCCTGTTCGCTACCGGCGGAACACACCGCTTCCTGGAAGAAAACAATATCCCGAGTACCTTGGTCTACTGGCCGAGTGAAGAAGGCAAACAGCCGCAGGCACTCACCATGCTCCACGAAAAGAAGATCGACATGGTGGTCAATATCCCGCGCGACCTTTCCGCCGGAGAGCTGGACAACGGTTATAAGATCCGCCGTGCCGCAACCGACCTGAATGTCCCTCTGATCACGAATGCCCGCTTGGCAAGTGCCTTTATCGAAGCATTCTGTACCTTGTCTATAGACGATATAGAGATCAAGAGCTGGCAGGAATATAAGTAAAGAACATAGATTTTACCGATGTAAAGTGTGTCCGGCTCATTTAGTCCGGGCACACCTTTTTGTTTAGTGGAATAGGGGTTTTTATTAGATGTGTTGTCTTATCAGTAAAAACTAAAAATGAATAGATCATGAAAAGAAATGTGTGTTTACTATATTTCTGGAAGTAGATTCGGTTGTTGTCTAAAACCTAAATACCCCTTAGTTGTAATGGCTGAGGGGTATTTTTGTTTTCATTAAATAAAGTTACACAATCAGAGCGGAGAAGTTAAAAAGTAAATTTTACTTTTGTACACAGTTGTGAAACATATTCTAAATCGGAATAGTTATACTCATGTAATAATTCAACCAATATGAAGATAGGACTATTTATCCCGTGTTATATTAACGCGGTGTATCCCGAGGTTGGCGTAGCCTCTTACAAACTCTTAAAGCATTTGGGACTGGATGTCGACTATCCTTTAGACCAGACCTGCTGCGGCCAGCCGATGGCGAATGCGGGTTTCGAAAACGAATCGTTGAAACTGGCCCTGCGTATGGAAGAACTGTTCCTGCAATACGATTATGTGGTCGGTCCCTCGGCCAGTTGCGTAGCTTTCGTGAAAGAAAACCATCCGGGCATACTGAAGTCCGGAGGGCATGCTTGCCTGAACAGCGGCAAGATATACGATATCTGTGAGTTCCTTCACGATATCGTGAAACCGGAAAAGCTGCCGGCCGTTTTCCCCCATAAGGTGAGTATACATAACAGTTGCCACGGCGTGCGCGAACTGCATTTGTCTTCTCCGAGCGAAATGAATATCCCTTATTTCTCCAAGCTGCGCGACTTGTTGAAGCTGGTGGAGGGCATTGAGGTGCTGGAACCGAAGCGTATCGACGAATGCTGTGGTTTCGGTGGCATGTTCGCTGTCGAAGAACCGGAAGTCTCGGTTTGCATGGGACACGATAAAGTAAAGGATCATATGAGCACCGGAGCCGAGTTTATCACCGGAGCCGACAGTTCCTGCCTGATGCACATGCAAGGTGTGATCGAACGGGAACATCTGCCGATCCAAACGATTCATATCACTCAAATATTAGCCGCTGGATTATGAGCATGAAACATTCTATAGCTGCTGCCCGTTTCATTGCTAATAGGAAACAGGAAGCCTGGCACGACGAAACCCTTTGGATGGTCCGTGCCAAAAGAGACAAAATGAGTCATTCGCTGCCCGAATGGGAACGTTTACGCGAATTGGCCTGCGATATAAAACTATATTCCAACAGCCATTTGGATACACTGCTGGAAGAGTTTGAGAAGAATGCCATAGCCAATGGGGCAATTGTCCATTGGGCGAAAGATGCGGCGGAGCATAATGAGATCGTCGAAAGGATTCTTCAGCAGCATAATGCCCATACATTGATCAAGAGTAAATCCATGTTGACGGAAGAGTGCGGTATGAATGAGTATCTGTTCGGGAAGGGGTATGATATCATCGAGAGTGATCTCGGCGAACGTATCCTTCAGTGGATGCACCTTCATCCGAGCCATATCGTGATGCCAGCCATCCATATCAAACGTCAGGAAGTGGGTGAGATGATGGAGCGTGTGCTGGGGACGGAAAAGGGTAATTCTGATCCTACCTATCTGACGCATGCAGTCCGTAAAAATATGCGCGAAAAGTTCCTGACGGCTGATGTAGCCATGACGGGAGCTAATTTTGCTGTTGCTTCGACCGGTGAGATTGTGGTTTGTACCAATGAAGGAAATGCGGATATGGGTACTTCGTTCCCTAAAGTCCATATTGCCACGTTCGGAATGGAGAAGATCGTTCCCGACCAGGAGGCACTGGGTGTCTTTACCCGTTTGCTGGCCCGTTCCGGTACAGGGCAACCGATTACTTCTTATACTTCCCATTACCGTAAACCGCAGGATGGCGGTGAGTTCCATCTTATTATTGTAGATAACGGACGCAGCGATATCCTGGCAAAGCCCGACCATATCCGTACATTAAATTGTATCCGTTGCGGGGAATGTATGAATACCTGTCCGGTATATCGCCGGAGTGGCGGGTATTCCTATACCTATTTTATACCCGGTCCGATCGGTATCAACCTGGGTATGTTGAAGAATCCGGAAGAGTACTCCGATAATGTGTCTGCCTGTTCTTTATGCCTGTCCTGTTCGAATGTCTGTCCGGTGAAGATCGACCTGGGTGAACAGATTTACCGCTGGCGTCAGGATCTGGATAAGATCGGTAAGGCCAGTTCGGAAAAGAAAATAATGTCGGGTGGCATGAAGTTCCTGATGGAACGGCCGGGTTTATTTAATACGGCGCTGAAATTTGCTCCGCTGGTAAATAAAATGCCTCGTTTTATGATATACAATGGTTTGAATGCTTGGGGAAAAGGACGTGAGATGCCGGCATTTGCCAAAGAGTCGTTCAATGATATGTGGAAGAAAAATAAAGTAAAATAAGATGAGTACAAAAGATGATATATTGTCCCGTATCCGCAGCCATACCGGGACGCGTTACGAAAAACCGGAAATCACGTTGGATGCAATCACTTATGCAGACAAACTCAAACAGTTCTCCGACTCGCTGGAAGCAGCCGGCGGTCAGGCTGTCGTATGGCAGCCGGGTGACGACATCAATGAATTGATCCGCCGGCATTTCCCGGAGGCAAAACGTATCGGTTCGAATCTGCCCGGAATAACCGTTGCCACCTTCAATCCGGATTCTCTTTCCGATCCCAGGAAATTGAACGATACCGACCTGGCCATTGTGGAAGGCTGTTTCGGGGTGGCGGAGAACGGAGCTGTCTGGATTACGCAGCAGGTGAAGTTCAAAGCACTCTACTTTATTCCGACAGCCCTGGTAATCATTATCAATAAAGATGCTTTAGTCAATAACATGCATGAAGCCTACCGGCAGCTGGAAGGAACCGATTATAAATATGGCTTCTTTGTCTCCGGCCCGTCCAAAACAGCCGACATCGAACAGGCCCTGGTGCTGGGAGCCCATGGACCGATGAAGGTACTGGTGGTTTTGAAAGAGGGGTAAGTTCGGAATTTATCAAATGTGAACTATCTTGTCCCTGTGTCAAGCACGGGTACGAGATAGTCCTTCTTACATTCTTTACTTCGCTTTCTTTACAGCTGCAATTGCAGCTTTGTAATCCGGTTCCTGGCTGATATCTTTCACATACTGTACATACGTTATTTTGCCATCTTTGTCAATTACTACTACGCCGCGGGCAAGCAACTTATTCTCTTTTATCAGGAAGCCATAATTCATTCCAAACTCGCTTTCCCTGTAATCCGACAAGGTATAAATCCGGTCGATTCCTTCTGCCGCACAAAAACGTTCCAATGCAAAAGGGAGGTCTTTGGATAGTGTCAGGACAACCACATCTTTCCCTAAACCGGAGGCCTCTTCATTAAATCTTCTTGTCTGGGCGGCACAGACTTTGGTGTCGACGGAAGGAAAAACGGATAGAACAACGACTTTCCCTTTGAAATCGGATAACTTCACTTCTTTCATATTACTGTCTATCCCGGTGAAATCAGGAGCCATCTCTCCGATATAGGCTTTTGTACCCAGCAAGGTGACTGGCTTTCCCTTCATTGTAATTCCTTGATTATCGCCGGATGATTGACCGACTGCCATGCCGGTGGAAATCAATATACACAATATCATGTAAAATAATCTGTTCATAATCTTCTTTTTGTTATGTTTTTATAGAGAATCTATCTAAGCAAATATAAAGAAATCAGAGGGGATGGGATGATATTTTCCTATTCATTTTATCTATCGGCTGATAGATATAGATGATCGGATATATATTTAACGGATACCTTCGGATAAAAGGATAGAAAATATTGGCTTTTAAGTGAATAGTATTATTTTTGTGGAAGACTTAATCCGTATTCACGAACATAATACTCAATATTCTTTTACCATGAGCAACGTAGAAATGATGAACAGAAGAAAATTTATCCGGACAGGTGTTGCCGGAGTAGCCGGATTGTCTCTGGCGCAGGTGGGATGGGCTGATATACAGCGGGTGCTTCCTCCAGATGTGTCGGTCGATAAAGTAAAGCTGGGAAATACCGGACTGGAAGTCTCACGGATCGCTTTGGGGACCGGAACGAAAGGCTGGAACTATGAATCCAACCAAACCCGTATCGGGTTGGATAATTTTGTGAAACTGGCTCATCATGGCTATGAACGCGGACTCCGCTTTTTCGATATGGCCGATATGTACGGTTCACAACCTTTTGTCGGTAAAGCCTTGAAGGAGTTACCCCGTGAAAAGGTCACCCTGATGACAAAGATGTGGACGTATGATGAGGGTTCGGAGAAAAGGGAACCGGTCCGGAAAACGCTCGACCGCTTCCGGCAGGAAGCCGGTACCGAGTATTTCGATATCCTGCTGATGCATTGTATGACTGACGGCAATTGGCCGGAAACGCGTAAATTTTATATGGAAGGGCTTGCCAAAGCAAAGGAGGAAGGCATCGTAAAAGCCGTCGGTATTTCTTGCCATAACTGGGATGCAATGGCTGAAGCCGCTCAAAATCCGTGGTGCGACATTATCCTGGCCCGCCTGAACCCATTCCAAAGCCATATGGACGGTACTCCGGAAGATGTAAACGCCCTCCTGGGCAAAGCCCGGGAAAACGGGAAAGGTATTATGGGTATGAAGATTTTCGGTGAAGGAAAACATGTTACTGATGAAGAACGCGAACATTCGATACATTTTGCCGTCACAGAAAGCAATCTGCATTGCATGACACTCGGCCTGGAATCGATCGCCCAAATGGACGATGCAATCGAAAGGGTGATGAGAAATGTAAAAAACAGCTGATAATTATTCTTTCTAGACGGATAACTACCCGTGACCGGATGGGTAGTCATCCGTTGCTTAGCCGATGCCTGTTCATTTTTTAGTCAAATATTTGTGTGTTTATTCCGGGAAATACCTATCTTTGCCCCATCATATTATAAATACCTCCGATGAAAATATCTAAGTAAGCCGGTTTCAGAACATATAATTTAAAAGGTTCAATCTCTGTTGAACCGATTTCTGTATAACCATCCCGGCTATTTCATGCGCTTATTCCTGGCGCTTTTTTTATTTCCAAATTTTAGTTTCTAACATTTTTAAAGCAGATAGACTATGTGCATATCAGTGCAACAGCTTTGCTATATCCATGCGGATAAAGAACCACTATTCAGAGATATCAGTTTGACGGTAAATAAAGGAGAACAAGTTTCATTGGTCGGAAATAACGGGTCCGGCAAATCTACCTTATTGCGGATTATGGAAGGTAGCCTGAAGCCCTCTTCGGGTGAAGTCGTTTGTTCCTCTAAACCCTATTATGTGCCCCAGCATTTCGGGCAATACGATGAATTGACCGTAGTGCAGGCCTTGCAGGTTGAGGCTAAAATCAAGGCATTGCATGCTATCATTGCCGGAGATGCCTCGGTAGAGAACTTTACGATTCTGGATGATGACTGGAATATCGAAGAACGAAGCCTGGCCGCTCTTTCTTTTTGGGGATTGGAGCATATTCGACTGGAACAGACGATGAATACGCTGAGTGGTGGCGAAAAGACAAAAGTATATTTGTCGGGCATACAGATACATTCCCCTGAAATTATCCTGATGGACGAACCGACCAATCATCTGGATACCGGAAGCAGGGACAAACTCTATGACTTTATCAGGTCGAGCCGTGCCACTATCCTTATTGTGAGCCATGACAGAACATTGCTTAATTTGTTGCCTTACACTTGTGAACTCGACAGAAGTAAGATCACATTGTACGGTGGCAATTACGATTTTTATAAGGAGCAGAAAGAGATCGCACTGGCAGCCTTGCAGAATCAGTTGAGTGAAAAAGAAAAAGAGTTGCGCCAGGCAAAGAAAATAGCCAGGGAGGCGCTTGAAAGAAAAAATAAATCGAGTGTAAGAGGAGAGAAAGCAGCCATAAAGAAAGGTATTCCCCGTATAATAATGGGGGCTATGAAACAGCACGCAGAACAGAGTGCGGTTAAGTTGAAGGATGTGCATGATGAGAAAATGAGTTCGCTCAGTTCCTCCATTACGGATATCCAGACCGCTTTGCCGGATATGCGGCAGATGAAAACGGATTTTAATTCACCGAATCTTCATACCGGTAAAATACTGGTGACTGTTAAGGATATGAACTTTGGCTATGGCGTGAACCGTTTATGGTCCGAACCACTAAACTTGCAGATCAGAAGTGGCGACCGTATCCGGTTCGGCGGTAACAATGGTTCAGGAAAGACAACCTTGCTGAAGCTGATCCTGGGAGAACTGCAACCTGTAGAAGGCTCTGTTGATCGTGCCGATTTCAAGTATGTTTATATCGATCAGGAATATTCGATTGTGTTGCCTAACCTGACTGTGTTTGAGCAATTAGAGAAGTATAATCTGTTTGCCAAACCTGAACATGAGTTAAAAATGATTTTGAGCCGTTTCCTTTTCCCGGTTGGGACCTGGGATAAATGTTGTTCAAAATTAAGTGGTGGAGAGAAAATGCGGTTAGCTATCTGCTGTCTGATGGTCAGTAATAGTACGCCGGATATCTTTGTTTTGGATGAACCGACGAACAATTTGGATATTCAGAGTGTTAATATAATAACAGCAGCAATCAGGGACTATAAAGGTACCGTGTTGTTGGTCTCACACGATCTTTATTTTGTGAAAGAAATTAAAATAAACAGGTCAGTTGAACTTTTTTCATCAACTCCTGTTATTAAGATATAGTGTTTTTCATGGTATTAGAATTAAGTTAGATTAGGTTATCCGTCTTGTCCGCGAGGATAGGGCGGTTTTTTTATGCCCTATGGTTTGTATTTTGATGCAGCCAGTATTTCCTGTGCATTATCGTTTTTCATCAATGCTTCGGGAGTTGTATTTGTTTCTTTTATGTACTGTTCGATGATTTGCAGTCCGACCCAGCTGCCGATATTTCCAGGAGCATCGCTTGTCAGGAATTGGGCAGGCATGTCTTCGAAATATTTCATGGTGTTCATCTGGTCCGGTGTATATAAATGTTTCCGTTCGACAATGGCTTTCCATATATTGGTTTCGTTATTTTTGCACCATTCCCAGGCCTCGTCTGTATAACCGAACAAAGCGGCCGGAGTCATCTCCGGTAATGCTGATAAAACCAGGTATTTTATTTTGCCTTCATAGATCATCCGGTCGAGCAATACATTTTCATTGCCGTTAAATGGGTATTCGGACATCAGCCAGCCGGCGATGTAATCGGGAACCACATGTGAGGGTTGCATCTTACGGCGTTGATAGTCATAGAAAAAGTCCTGATACAACGGATAATCTTCTCCCATATATTTGTCGATGGAGAGTGATAACAGACTGTCGCCGACCAATACGTTCTGGTTGAATCCGGAAACGTGCATGTACAAAGCCGGAATTTGCATAGTCGGGAATTTATCCTGTATCCAGGCGAATGCGTTGCCGAGCGATTGCTCTGTCTCTGTGACCGAATCATATTTTTTGATTGCATCCGCATAAAGATTTTTCAGGGTTGGTTCGGAATAAAAGTTTTCCAGTTTATTGAAAAAGCCGGGCATTTCCGGCGATTGCATATTCAGGATACCTTTACCCAGAATCTCTGTCATCAGCGGATATTGATTCAATAGCTGTTGGTTGAGCGTCGTATCATCGGAGTTTATTAGCTGGAACAATGCTTTGTCGAACCGGTTGATCGGCATCGGAGTGGCTGTCGTGATATTGTTTGCATTTGTATTTTGTCCGTTACAGCTGCAAAAGCCGATGGTCATAAGGAATGTCAGAAGTATTTTGAAGTTCATCGTTTTTGTCTTTATGTTATGTATTGACTGATTTCTCTGTCTTTTTAATACGTTAAAAAATATTACCCGGTATACTATTTTCAAATATCCGGTATAGTAATCCGAATTAGTTGGTATAGTAGTGACAAAATGATAAACGGATAATTAACGGTTATATTGTATGGAAAACTTCTTATTACTACCTTTGCATCCCTTTTTGAATATCCATTATGCAATTTACGAATAAACAAATTTGGCAGATTACCTATCCTGTACTCATCAGTTTGCTGATGGAGCATATGATCGGGTTGACCGATACGGCTTATCTGGGCCGGGTAGGAGAGGTTGAGCTGGGAGCTTCGGCACTGGCGGGAGTTTATTATCTGGTTATTTATATGCTGGGATTCGGTTTTAGTGTCGGAGCACAGGTCCTGATTGCCCGGCGCAACGGAGCACAGGATTATACCCGGATCGGACCGGTTTTCATGCAGGGAGCACTTTTCCTGTTATTACTTGCTGCCACCTTATTTACGGTTTCCCATTTCTATTCACCGGTGATTCTTCGGAAGCTGATCGGCTCGGATGAGGTTTATCAGGCGACCATGAGTTATATCGATTGGCGTGTCTACGGGTTCTTCTTCTCGTTCATAGCGGTGATGTTCAGGGCGTTTTATGTCGGTATCACCAAGACTAAGATACTGACGGCCAACTCTGTCGTGATGGTGCTGACGAATGTGGTGCTAAATTATATCCTGATATTCGGTAAGTTCGGTTTCCCGGCTTTAGGGATTGCCGGAGCGGCGATCGCCTCTTCTATTTCTGAGGCGGTGTCGGTGTTGTTCTTTATCATTTATACCTGGAAGAAGATCGATTATAAGAAGTATGGAATGTTTAGTTTTACCGGAATTGATTTCCGGATGTTGAAACAAATATTGAATGTATCGATCTGGATAATGGTGCAACATGGTATCGCGTTTATCGGTTGGTTTATCTTTTTTGTAGTGATGGAGCATCAGGGGGAACGTCCGCTGGCTATCACGAATGTAGTACGGAGTATTTCGTCTTTCCTGTTTATGTTTGTCAATGCGTTTGCTTCCACGTCGAGTTCACTGGTGAGTAACCTGATCGGTTCCGGCAAGTCAGACCAGGTGATGGGATTGTGCGGGCGGATGATAAGGCTTTGTTACTTTTTTGTGTTGCCGTTAGGGATATTGATCGCTTTATTTCCGGATTTGGTACTGCGTATTTATACGGATAATCCGGACTTGATACAAAGTTCTGTTCCGTCCCTTTGGGTCATGCTTTCTTCCTATATATTGGCGGTTCCTGCTTTTATTTATTTCTTCAGCGTTTCGGGAACAGGGAACACACAGGTTGCATTATGGATCGATATGGCAAGTATTTTAGTCTATGTATCCTATACGTTCCTGGTCGGTGTCTGGTTACATGCCGATGTAGCGGTTTGCTGGACAACGGAACATGTTTATAATGGGATGCTGTTTATTGCCTTCTTCTATTTGTGGAAAGGTAATTGGAGGAATAAGAAGCTATAGTTCATCCTCTGTAAAAACATATATGTTTTGAAATCAAAAGTCCCTAGTTTTGTAATCAAAAGTAGGGACTTTACATTTTAAAAGATAGGTACTTTTTGGGGAAGTTTGCCGATAGTTTGTAACTTGCTTTAACACACCCCCTTCCCCCTCTCGAGAGGGGAAAAGTTACTCTCCCGTTATAAAAGAAAGATTCATCTCTTTACAATGTAATCTATTTACAGATATGGCAGGTTTCTCTTTTGCCATATTTTTTCACAATTTCATATTTGTTGTTTAAAGGTATCCTCAGTCCTTGTGGAACTATGTTAATTTAATCCGGATTGTTAATTGTTACAAATATCCGTATTAAATAAAAATCACAAGTTACAAAAATGATATTTAATATAATAAAACTGGCACTATCCCTAAATAAGTTTCGAAAGTCATCTTGAAAACAGATATGTAATCCACGGAATCTTTTTGTGTTAACTATGTGTTAAATTGTTAATGTATTGATATACAATGCATGTCTTCTTTTTTGTATTTCTGATATTAACATAGTTCCACAAGAACTAATAGTCAGTAACATAAATGAAATAGCTTATGAAGACATAAAATGAACCTATTCAATAGTATCAGTAATTAACATATTTAATTGTTAAACTTAATATCAATATAATGAATAAATCTATATGCAGTAATATAAAAGGAAAAGCTGTATCCCTAACTATTCTATGTGTTTTTAGTTATACAATATCTTTTGCGTCGGTTAATGTAGGAGTAGATAGGGGCAAATCAGCTTCAAGTAGGATTATTCCGAATCAGAGTCAGGCAACCTTCAATTTAAAAGGAAAAGTAATTGATGATATGGGAGAGCCTCTTCCCGGTGCAAATATAGTTCTCGTTGGTGGCACAAGAGGTGTTGCCACAGATATCGACGGATCATTTGTGATCAGTGTTTCGGTTGGTGAGAAACTGACTGTCTCTTATCTGGGTATGGAAGATCAGATTGTAACGGTCAAGGATAAGAAGGATCTTGTAATTACGATGAAACCCAAAACGGATGAACTGGAGGAAGTGACTGTCGTTGCTTTTGCCAAACAAAAGAAGGAAAGTGTTATCGGATCTATTACAACCTTGAATCCATCGGAATTAAAAGTTCCTTCCAGCAACCTGACTACGGCAATGGCCGGACGTCTGTCCGGAGTGATTGCCTATCAACGAAGTGGCGAACCGGGAAAAGACAATGCTGAATTTTTTATTCGTGGTGTGACTACTTTCGGTTATAAAAAAGATCCTCTTATTCTTATTGATAACAATGAGGTTACTACCACGGAATTATCCCGCATTCAGCCGGATGATATCGCTTCTTTTTCTATTATGAAGGATGCCACAGCAACAGCCCTTTATGGGTCTCGTGGTGCTAACGGTGTTATTTTGGTAACGACGAAAGAAGGAGCGGAAGGGGCCGCCCAAGTAAGTATCCGGTTGGAAGGTTCTATGTCGCAACCGACAAAAATGGTGGAGCTGGCCGATCCGATAACCTATATGCGTCTTCATAATGAAGCCGTTTTGACACGTAACCCGATGGGGGCACTACCTTATTCGCAACAGAAGATAGATAATACGATTGCCGGTGTGAATCCGTACGTTTATCCGGCTACGGACTGGTATAACGAACTATTCAAGAATAATACATTCAATTACCGTGCCAACTTTAACGTAAGTGGTGGTGGTAAAGTCGCTCGTTATTACATTGCCGGCAGTTATATTTCGGATAAGGGCGTATTGAATGTCGATAAAAAGAGCAGTTTCAATAATAATATCAACTTGAAACGATATATGCTTCGTGCCAATGTAAATATCAATGTTACCAAAACGACAGAAGCTGTCGTTCGTTTGAGCGGTGCATTTGATGACTATACCGGACCGATAGATGGTGGCGATCAGCTGTTCGCAAAAGTAATGCGGACTAACCCTGTTTTGTTCGCCCCTTCTTATCCGGCTGATGAAGCAAATCAGTATACCAAACATATATTATTCGGTAATGCAGACAAGGGACAGTATAATAACCCGTATGCAGATATGTTGAAAGGGTATAAAGATACGCAAACATCTCAGATGGCGGCTCAGTTCGAATTGAAGCAGAATTTGGATTTTATCACAGAAGGATTGTCTCTTCGTGCTATGTTCAATACAAATCGATATGGTTATTTTGATGTATCTCGTCAATATGTACCATTCTTCTATAGAATAGGTTCCTATAATAAGTTGGAGGATACCTATATTTTGGCCCCCCTTAACGAACAGGATGGACGTGAAACATTAGACTTTGTTCCCGGTAATAAAGTAGTTAGTTCTACAACTTATTTTGAAACGGCAGCTAACTGGAATCAAACTTATAATGAAAAGCATGCTGTCGGTGCTATGTTGGTTTTCACACTTCGTCAATCCCTGACTTCCGACGCCAATACATTACAACTTTCATTACCTTCACGTAATGTGAACTTTGCCGGTCGTGCTACTTATGCTTATGATTCGCGATACTTCCTTGAAGCAAACTTCGGTTATAACGGTTCCGAACGTTTTGCCAGAAAGGAACGTTTTGGTTTCTTCCCTTCAATGGGACTTGGTTGGCTTGTTTCTAGTGAAGCGTTCTGGAATGACGATTTGAAGAAAACGATTAACAAATTGAAACTGAAAGTCACTCACGGGTTATCCGGTAACGATGCGATTGGCAGACCTGAAGATCGTTTTTTCTATATTTCGGAAGTAAATATGAATAGCGATGGAAAGCAATCGTCGTTCGGTACTTATGGAAATTTTGGAGGACGTACGTTGAATGGTGTTTCGATCTCTCGTTACCCGAACGAGGATATAACCTGGGAGACTGCCCGGAAAACAAATCTGGGTGTAGAGTTAGGACTATTTGATAAATTGGAATTGCAGGCGGATTATTTTATGGAATCCCGTTGGAATATTTTAATGTCACGTGCTTCTATTCCTACAACTATGGGGCTTCAGGCTGATGTAATGGCTAATGTGGGAAAAGCTAAAAGTAGTGGTATCGACCTGTCGTTGAACTATAACCATATGATTAATAATGATGCCTGGTTGACGGGGATGGCTAACTTCACTTATGCAACCAGTGAGTTTACTGCTTACGAAGAGCCGGATTACAGTGCAACGCCTTGGAAGTCGAAACTGGGGACTTCCCTGAATCAGAATTTCGGTTATGTGGCTGAACGTTTGTTTGCAGATGAAGAAGATATCCGTAATTCGCCGAGTCAGTTTGGTAATTATATGGCCGGTGATATCAAATATAAAGATATCAATAACGATGGTAAGATTACCGAATTGGATATGGTACCGATGGGTTATCCAACCAGTCCGGAAATTGTGTATGGTTTCGGTCTGTCCGGAGGATACAAACAATGGGATTTATCTTTCTTCTTCCAGGGATTGGCTCGGGAATCATTCTGGATCGACACATCAACGGATAACGGAACTCTACCTTTCCTCAACGGACAGAATGCTTTGTTAAAAGCATATGCAGATGATCACTGGTCTGAAGATAATCGTAACCTGTATGCTTTGTGGCCACGTTTATCTTATGAAGCTGTAGAGAATAATCGGAAACCGTCTACCTGGTTTATGCGCAATGGTTCATTCTTGCGTTTGAAATCATTGGAGTTCGGATATACAGTTCCGACCAATGTACTTAAAAAAGTCTTTGTAAAGAACTTTCGTATCTATTTCAGCGGCACGAACCTGCTTACATTCAGTCCTTTCAAATTGTGGGATCCTGAAATGGGTGGAAATGGTTTAGGATATCCGGTTCAGCGTGTATTCAATTTGGGAGCTCAGATTTCCTTCTAATGAGAGTTGTAACGAGTTTTGTCTTATTTGATTCTATTAATCAATAAATTAGTTTACATGAAAGCATTCTATAAAATATTAATGTTTACAGCATTAATACAGGTATTTACCTCGTGTGACGGTTATCTGGATTTAGTACCGGATAACGTAGCAACGGTTGAGTCAGCTTTTACGAATCGAGCTGCAGCCGAAAAGTTTTTATATACTTGTTACAGTTATCGCCCGCAGTGGGGGGATTTATTTAATGACCCGGCGATTAACGGTGGTGACGAGACATGGCAGTTCTATCCGATAGCATCACATGTATTTCCAACGTTTACATCTTCTTATCTACAACGTGGTTTTCAAAAACTAGATGATCCTTATCTGAATTTTTGGGATGGTCTGCAAGGTGGTAAAGGTTTATTCATTGGTATCCGTGATTGTAATATCTTCTTGGAGAACATAGCTAGTACGGTTGATTTGGAAGAATCTGAACGTATTCGTTGGGTTGCTGAAGTGAAATTCTTAAAGGCATATTATCATTATTATCTGTTGAAATGCTATGGTCCTATACCTATTATAGATGAAAACCTACCAGTTTCTGCTTCACCTGAACAGGTTGCGGTTTATCGTGATAAAGTGGATGATGTGGTGACTTATGTAAATGATCTGATTTTGGAAGCTTTGCCTGATCTGCCGGATTATAAAGACATGGTTATGAGTATTGAAGGCGGTCGTGTTGATAAACAGATAGCTTTGGCTGTTCGTGCAGAGATGTTGGTAATGGCTGCCAGCCCTTTGTTTAATGGTAATACAGAAATGGCAGGACTGATAGATAATCGCGGGACAGTCTTGTTTAATCAAACGTATGATCCTGAAAAATGGAAAATTGCTGCAGATGCTTGTAAAGAAGCGATAGAAGCTTGTCATGGCGCCGGAAAGAAACTGTATACGGAAATTGAACCGATCACAGTGACTCAGCATCCTGTGTTCCAATTGCAGACTATGTTGCGTCAGGTTGTTTGCGAACGTTGGAACTGTGAGTTGATATGGGGAGGTACGAATAGTCAATGCAGGGATCGTTCCTATCATTCGACCCCTCGTGTTGTACGTATCGATGCAGGAATAATCAATACAATCAGTGCTCAATGGGCTCCGACAATTAAAACAGTGGAACGTTTTTATACATCCAATGGTGTCCCTATGAATGAAGATAAACAGTGGAGCAAAGAGGGATGGTATGATAAACGCTATGAATTACGTTCGGAACCTTCCTCCGGAGATGAGAAATATTTTGTAAAGGAAGGACAACGTACTTGTTATATGCACTATAACCGTGAACCTCGTTTTTATGCCAGCATAGGTTTCGACCAGGGAATCTACTACGGAAACGGGAAAAACGACTTCGAGTCATGTAACTATACCAACTTTTTAAATTTGGGGTGGTCCGGTTACCAAGGGGGTAGTTCCTATTCTATAACCGGTTACGCTCCGAAGAAAATGGCCAGTTATAAAAACGGTGTTACTAACAGTACTATTGCAGAACCGGAATATTACCCTTTTCCTGTTATCCGTTTGGCTGATCTTTATTTGCTTTATGCGGAAGCATTGAATGAATATTCCGGTCCTTCGGCAGAAGTGTATGAATATATAGACCGGATTCGTGAACGTGCCGGATTGGAGGGGGTAATAGATTCATGGAGTAAATATTCTACCGATCCGTCTAAACCGACGACAAAAGAAGGTTTGCGTAATATTATCCATGATGAAAGAACGGTTGAGTTTGCTTTTGAATCCAAACGTTATTGGGATATTCGTCGTTGGAAGCAGATCGATACTTATAATATACAGCCTCAGGGGTGGAATATCATGGGTGAGACACCTGAAGACTTTTATAAGTTGCAGAATGTGGCTGAAGTTCCTGTAAAAGTTACGGTGAAAGATTATTTTATGCCTATCCGGGAGACGAATATTATTACTAATAAAAATCTTGTACAAAATTACGGTTGGTAATAAATTCAATATCTAATACATTATAATAATGATGAATATGAAAAATAAGATTATACTGTCTGTCATGACGCTAGGTTTGATCACTTGGTCATGCAGCGAATCTCCAATAGGACAGCAACCTATAGATTCCATTGCTCCGGAGGCTGTCTCGAATGTGAATGTAAAAAATATTCCCGGAGGGGCTATTCTTAGTTATACTTTACCGGATGATGAAGATTTGCTTTATGTTAAAGCCGTTTATAACTTAAAGGAAGGGTTGGCTGAAGCTAAAAGTTCTCTTTATACGGATACGATCAAGGTTGTGGGTTTTGGCGATATGGAACCGCGTGAGGTTTCGCTTATAGCAGTGGATCGGAGTCGTAATGAATCTGCTCCTGTGAAAGTAACGGTGAATCCTGAAGAACCTCCCGTGTTGACGATCGGTAAGACACTTGATTTGGTACAAGATTTTGGGGGGGTACAAGGGCTGTGGACAAATAACAACCGGGATGAGGTGACAGTTCATATTGTACGTAAAGATGAATATGGAGATTATCAACCCTTGGAAACATTTTATACGACTGTTATAGAGGGGAGTGGAGCTGCCCGTGGTTTGGATACTATTCCAATGGATTTCGGAATCTACGTGAAGGATCGCTGGGGAAATATCAGTCCGACTCTTTATAAAGAGTTGACACCTATGTTTGAAACCTCATTCGATAAGACTAAATGGTCCGATGCTAAATTACCGAACGATATTGGTGAAGGAGCTGGTTGGGGGATGTCTCGTATATGGGATGGCATTTATGGTCCAGGTGATAATGGGTTTAGTTCGCCGGGTGGAACCGGGGTTTGGCCTCAATCGATTACTATTGATTTAGGAGCGGTAGGTAAGATCAGTCGTTTATTACTCTATCAACGTGGAGATGCTTATATTTTTTCTGAAGGAAACCTGAAACAGTTTGAAGTTTATGGTGCTACAGATCTGGATCCTACAGGTAATTGGGATAGTTGGACATTGTTGGGTACTTTCGAATCTGTAAAACCTTCAGGGCTTCCTTTAGGTCAGCATTCTTCGGAAGATGATGACGTTGCTCTTGTGTCCGGCGAGAATTTTATTATGCCGTTGGATGTTCCACCTGTTCGATGGATTCGTATAAAAGTGCTTAGAACTTGGGCAGGCGGTGATAATTTCCAGATAGGAGAACTGTTTGTGTTTGGTGACAACAGATCTGAATTATATCAATAATTATAAAAAGAACAGTTTATGAAATTCAATAAAGTATGTTTTGCATTACTGATGCTATTGGCAATCGCCAGCCAGTCATGTACGGATATGAATGATCTTACTGACAAGTATCTTGACGAAGGAGAGATCGTTTATGCCGCAAAAGTGGATAGTGTAGGTGTTCGGGCAGGCGAGAACCGGATTCAATTAGACATTTATGTAAAAGCTCAACGTGTAGAGAATTTACGCGTTTATTGGAATAATTATGAAGACTCTGTCGATGTCGAGATCGGTGGAAAGACTGGTGTTTTTCCTGTTATACTCGATGATATGCCGGAAAGCGGATATCTGTTCCAGTTGGTCAGCTTCGATAAGTTCGGTAACCGTTCGTTGGAATATGAAGCTACCGGATCTTCTTATGGAGAGAACTATAAGAACGGACTTTCTAACAGAAGTTATACTACCGAATTTACCCGTTATGATATGGAAGGTGATTCGATGGTGATTTATTGGGGAGGAACAGTCAGAGGGGCTATCGGTATGGATTTGCAATATACCAATACTTCGGATGAAAGGGTTCGTATGGAACTATCGGCTGATGCTACAACAACTACCCTGTATGATTTGAAGGGAAATATAAGTTACAGCTCACGTTTCATACCGGAAGAGAATGCCATAGATACATTTATTTCTACATCTAGAAATATACCGGTTTATTATGAACGTCCGATAGACAAATCCGGTTGGAAGATTGTCGGTTATAGTTCCGACGCTGCTGCAACAAATGGATGGGGGGCATCGAATACCATCGATGGCGATATTAATACTCCATGGCATACTTCACATAATCCATATTCTGGCTTTCCCCATTATTTTATAGTAGATATGGGAGAAACGGTGAATATATCAAGTTTTGAAGTCTATCGCCGTATGGATGACTCGGCAGGTGCCCAGCCGACACATCAGATATTCTATGCCGAATCATTGACCGATCCGGCAGACAGTAAGGATCCGGGATGGAAGGATTATGGCGTTTATTCATTTGATAACGTAGTCGATATTCCTCAATTTTCAAGAGCGGCTAATATTGTTAAAGCACGCTATTTCATGTATTATGTAGGATCAAACTCCCGCTCATCATATGCTTATATCGGTGAGATCGGTGCTTATTCTCCGGCTGGTGATGGCTTGATTCATTAGGCTTTATTTATTATTCGGCAGTCAACAGTAACTGATTCACGGTTAGTTACTGTTGACACTGGATTTTTTAGAATAATTTTTGCTTACCGTTTTATCAGAACCGTCAGGCGTAACGAAAGATCGAAAAAGACCATTTTGGCATTTACATTCTGGGTAATATGCCGTTCTGCTTTTGCCAGCTCTTCCATGATATCGAATACATTCCGTTCGTTAACGAAAGGGGCGAATTTTACGGCAAAACCGGATTCGTCCATATTCATATAATTCAGGTCCGGTGACTGGAAACGGTACATAAAGTTTTCACGGATCAGATGCTGGCAGTATTGCAGGAAGTTCTTTTGGCGTTCGCGTCCGATGCCGGCAAGAACATCGGCCATCGCTTTCATCCCTTTGACGTTACGTGCCCAGGAGTTACGCATCATCGCCTTGAACTGCTCCAGATAGAAACTGTTTTCTTCACTCAGGCTGATCGCTTCTATGGCTTTCAGATAACTCCCGTTTGCCAGGTGAGCTACATGTTTTGCATCGTCCGACGCCAGTCCGAATCGTGTTATCATAGCAGCTGTTATAGCCTCCGGGTGGATGGAACGGACATTGATCCGCTGTGCACGTGACAGGATCGTTCCTAAGATCTGGTCCGGTATTTCCGATACCATCAGGATGACGGTATTCAAAGGAGGTTCTTCTATCACTTTCAGAAGTTTATTCGCACAGGTCGGATGGAGTTTTTCGGGCAGCCAGACCAACAGGATACGATAAGACGCCTCGTATATTTTCAAATTCAGTTTACGGATGATTTCGTCACTTTCCTTCGAATAGATGATGGCCTGCGAATTGCCGGCATCGATGTAATCCAGCCATCCGTCGATATTGAAATAAGGACGTTCTTTCAGGAAACCGCGCCATTCGGTCAAATAATCGTCGCATACTTCTTTTTTCTTTTCCTTTTTGGCAACGATAGGGAATACAAAATGCAGGTCTGGGTGCGCCAGTTCGTTAAATTTCAGGCAGGACGGACATCTCCCGCAGGCATCAGTCTCGGTCCGGTGCGTACAGTTCAGATAACGGCCATAAGCCAGTGCCAGAGGAAATGCTCCCGCACCTCCCTGTTCCGTGAATAGCTGGGCATGAGGCACAACACCTGTTTGTGCTGAATGGATAAGCTGTTTTTTTATCTCTTCCTGACCGATTATATCTTTGAAGTACATGAATGTTCCTTTTGTATTATCAGAACAAAGGTACAAATAATCGGAAGAAATAGGAAATACTGGCTTCCGTATATATCCGGAGATGGCTTTTATTTGTCTTCTTTCTTTGGAATATAATCTCCCAGATTGATCTTTATGTTAGTACGCTGGCAGGCTCCTAAGATACCGGTGCCGTTATTTACATTGGTATAAACACGAAGCGGTTCGGCCAATCCTATGTTAGACAGGCTACCGGATAAAGTGCTGGCACTGATTTTTTCCAATGATAACAAATATTGATAATAAGATTCGGAGAGAGCATACAAGTTAATGCTTCTTTCTTTCAAATCCTGAACACTATAATGTGCCTGTATCAGCTCTTTTACCTGGATGGTATATTCTTTTCCATCAATAAGTTCGTCGGTAAATACACGACCGCCCCGTCCGTCTACGCCGTCATAGCCTAACGTCCCGTCGATAGTGGAATTTACACTGTTGAATATGGGGTCGATATATTGAATGTCTCCTTCCACCCATAACTGGTAGTAATTCGCTTTACCCGGTGTGTCCCTGAAGGTTATGTAATACTGAAAGGCATAATATTCATTATTATAAGTTATATTGCCAGGGGTATTATTTTGTATGCTGTAAGGATCTCCGGTTTCTTTCCGGCAACTGACCTCTATCTTTTCGATCGGAACCCGTTGAGGAACGACGTCTTCTGCCCATGCAGATCCGTACTCGGGTGTGGTAGCCACTAGTTTGACTTTATCACCGGCCTGCGGAATGACCGTCGATATGAAAAAGGTATCCGGTGCTTGATGCTCTTCGACACTATCCAAAGCCTGCCATTTCATATCTTCTTTGTAAGTTCCGTTTATGTAAAGTTCAACCTTTGCATTTCTTAATTTTATACTTGAAATTTCTGTTTGCCCGTTCCAGCCATTGTATTCAGGTTCGAGATTGTCCAGATCTGAGAAAAAATAGGTGCGGGTAATGCTCGCCCGGATAACGGTATCGGGGGATATAGGGCAGTTAATGACGATTTTAGGGGTAGTACGATATTTCTCCACGTCAATTTCGCGGTAACAGGAAGTCAGGATAGATATGAAGCCTGACAGGACAGATAACAGAAGTATTTTTGTTTTCATCTTGTTCAGAATTTATAGGTGTATGAAACCGATGGTATGATAGGCAGAATACTCATCGTTTCGAAATAACAATAATAATTATACCAGAAACGCTTTTTTAAGGTAATCGCATTCATATGGCAATATACATTATATATACTGATATTCCAGATACCCATGCATCCGTTCTTTTTAGGACGATAAATATTGATACCCAGATCAAGCCGGTGATAAGCCGGCAGGCGGAAATTATTGCGTTCGGTGAAATATTCAAGTCCTCCCGGTGTATTCATAAACGGAGGAATAGGAGCTACGTCGGATGGAAAATGTGCCTGTCCGAGGTCTTCGTAATTTTCGAAAGAAGCGGTAAGGCGGTTTCCCGTCATAAATGTCCAGCTGCCGGTTAATTCTACTTTGTCGCTTAGTTTCCAGTTTGTTACGACATTCAGTTTGTGACGGTTGTCGAATTTGGCAGGGTAACGTTTACCGTCATTTATTTCAGCAAACTGGCGGTCTGCCCACATCAGTCCGTATCCTAACCATCCTGTGACACGTCCGGTTTCTTTCCGGGCAATCAGCTCTACCCCGTACGACCATCCTTTGCCCTGGGCCAGTTTATCTTCCCAACCGATGAATGACGGGAGGAAATTATATCCGTCTTTATAGTCGAGAATATGATTCATCCATTTATAATAACCTTCTACTGAGAAAGAATAGTCGTTGTGCAGATTGTAATAGGTGCCGGCCGATACTTGGTCGCTGACCAACGGGCGGAGTTTCTTACTAACCGGCATCCAGGTATCTGTCGGCAGACTCATATAACTTTCGTTTATCTGGTGAATGTACTGGCTCATCCGGGCATAGGATGCTTTCAGGCTTAGATGGGGATTGATCAGGAAGCGGGAAGATATGCGGGGTTCCAGCGAAGTATACGTTTTTTGACGGACATTGTAAAGACTGAAACGTATCCCGGCATTCAGGCGGATAAAATGATTGACTGTCCAGTCATCTTCTGCATAAACAGCCAGTTCATTAGCTGATAAAGTCTCTTTCACATCTTTGACTTCCAGTTTCTCATAATCGCCGGTCACTTCATTTTGGGTATATTCCGGGCGGAAATGATGATAGATGTAATTGCTACCGAAACGGACATGATGGGCAGGAGCGGGCAAATAGTCGAAATTCATTCGGAAACCCAGGTCGTTGATACCATTTTCAGTCGATGTATTTCTTTTACTTTTTTTATACTCCTCATCGTCTTTTTTACCTGTCTGGTTTTCCTCTATTCTTCTTATGGAGGAATTATAACGTGTGTAATAAGCCGAAATATTACTGAACATTTTATGATTCATCACATAAGACCATCCGGCGGAGGCAACGGTATTTCCCCAGCGTAATTTCCCGATATCTTTCGATTCGTAGTAGAGATTATCATCACTCGTTTTATAATCGGTACTTCCTCCTTTTAGAAAATCTTGTCCGAAATAAAGGTTGACATATCCTTGGCTGCGGTCATTGAAGTGATGGTTTACCTTCATGTTGATGTCGGTGAACGCATATCTGCCCGTTCGTTTTTTTCCATCCTTTTTCTCTATCCTGTTCCAGATGGCAAGTGCCGGAGCTGTCAGCACATCGAACCAGGAGCGGCGCAGGGATGCATTGAATGATGTTTTATCTTTGATGAGCGGACCTTCAAAATTAATGTTTCCGGAAGTGAGGCCCAGCATGGCGCTGCCATGATATTCTTTCATATTTCCATCTTTGGTATGTACGTCGACTACGCTTGAAAGTCTTCCTCCGTAACGGGCGGGAAAAGCCGATTTGTAAAAATCGACATCTTTCAGAGCCTCGGCATTAAAAGCGGAAAAGAGTCCTCCCAGGTGGTTTACCTGGTAAAGGGGAATGCCGTCTATCATATAGAGGTTCTCATCGCCATTGCCACCCCGGACGTACATACCAGCCAAACCTTCCGTTCCTGCCGAAACACCCGGCTGTGTCTGCAAAGTCTTGATCACATCCGATTCTCCGAGAAGGGTTGGGATTGATTTTACTGTTTTCTGTGAAATCTTCAATGTCCCCATTTGGGGAGTGTATACCGGATTTTGTGAAGCATTTGTTCCGGTAACGACTATTTCCTGAAGTTCTTTACCGCTTTTGAGCAGTATTTCCATGACCGTATCTTTTTTCAGATCATTCAAATGATATGCGAAGCGCTGGTAACCAATATAAGATGTTTCCAGCTGGATATCACCTTGTTGTACGGTCAGACTGAAAAAACCATGGTTATTGGTTGCTGTCCCTTCCTGGGTTTTGGGATTGTAGACGGAAGCACCGATAAGGTATTCGGTTGTATATTGATCGCGGATAAAGCCGCTGATCGTAACGAGATTGCTTTTTCTTCGTAAGATAATAAATTTTCCTTTTATAGTATAGGTGACGGAGAGATCCCTGAAAAGCATATCAAGACAGGTACGCAACGGAACTTGATTTACCTGCAATGTTACTTTCGGAATATCTTTGATAACCGAAGATTCGTAAGAAAAGGACATCTCCGATTGCTTTTCGATTATCACAAGAACATCAGGTAGAGGGAGATTGCTGATATTCAATGTGATAGTAGGTGCTTTATCGGCTTCGGTAGCATTTGCCGGATACAGTATACCGAGTGACAACAGCAAGATAAACAATTGGATAAATAATTTCATTCTATTTCATCATAAATGATTAATGTGTCAAGATAAAGAATAATATATATTTTTTCTGTTAAACCAGATGAATAAAATACAGGAGGGGCAGATAATCTTTTAATTCTTTGCGTAAAATCTTTAAAGCCTGCTGTATCCGATAATCTATGGTTTTGCTCGAGACTCCTGCCTGTTCAGCTATATCCTTGTAACTCATGTGCTGGAACCTGTGCATGACAAATGCCTGGCGGTAGCTGTCCGGCAATTTATTTATAGCTTTTTTGAGCAATTCCCTTAGTTCTGTAATCTGGTAATAATCGGTATCCTGTAACATTTCCTGCATCTGCTCGAAGAAGACGGTGTCGGCTTTACTTTTTGCTTGTAGACTGGCTATTTTGTTAATTGCTCTATTATATATTATTTTAAACAGATATTGGCTGAGTGATTTTTCGATAACCAGCTCTTTGCGGGATTCCCATAACCAGAACAGAACATCCTGGACAATCTCCTCAGAATCTTCTAATGAAATAAACTTGTGGCAATATGCGCACAACATCGGATAATATTTCCGAAACAAGAAGGTATATGCTTCTCTGTCTGACTGACGTAATGCTGACAAAAGAAAATTCTCATTCTGGTATTGTTCGTTATGTATACTCCCTTTCATATGTTTTTCTTATCTAAGAGCAAATATCATAATTTTTTTTGAAAAAAGTCGATTTCTGTTTAGGAACTCATCCGATCCCACCTGTCATAATAATAAAAGGTGATTTTAATGAGCGAAAAGAATATAGATATTGTAGAGGAACTTCTTCCCCGTTATTGTGAAGGCAATGTGTCTGCGGAGGAAAGGGAGAAAGTTGAAAAATGGATCCGTCAATCTGAAGAGCATTATAAAATAGCCCGGCAGATACAACTGATCTATTTGGCATCGGATACTATCTCTGTCATGGATCGGGTAAATACGGACAATGCTTTATCCAAAGTAGACAACCGTATTTTCAGAAGCCAACTAAAGGCGTTGTTTATATGGGGGCAGCGGGTGGCTGCCATATTATTCATCCCGTTGCTGGTTGCTTATCTGTTGCAAGTACTTATTCCTGAAAAACAGGATATCCGTATGTTGGAAGTCCGGACAAATCCGGGTATGACGACCAGCCTGACATTACCGGATGGTACAAAGGTTAATTTGAATTCCGAGTCTTCACTGGTATATCCGGAGAGTTTCGAAGGGGAATTCCGTTCGGTCCGCTTGGAAGGTGAAGCTTTCTTTGAGGTCGTAAAGAATCCGGAAAAGCGGTTTGTTGTAACCACTCCTCACAATGCCAGCGTGGAAGTGTGGGGAACTTCTTTTAATATGGAAGCTTTTAGATGGGATTCTATTGTCTCGACTACATTGATAAGCGGGAAAGTCGCATTCATTTCCAAGTCCGGACAGGTGGATATAAAGCCGGGTGAAAAATTGGTTTATAATATCCAGACGAATCGGTCGGATATATATCAGACAAGCGGGGAAGCTGAGATATCCTGGAAGGATGGAATGATTATTTTCAAGAAGACTCCTTTTGAAGAAGCATTGCGTATGTTGACAAAGAGGTTTAATGTGGATTTTGTAGTGTCAAATAATAAATATGTAAAAGATTTTTTTACCGGATCATTTACCAATCATCGATTGGAACAGATATTAGACATATTCAATGCTTCTTCCGGAATTAAGTGGCGTTATATTCCGTCGGAAAACAAATTGGATAGAAAAAGTAAAGTAGAAATCTATTAAAAATGAAAGCGTATGGCAAACGGACCTCCTGAAACAAAAACATTCGGATAAATATTGGCGTATTTATCCGAATGAAATGAGTTAACTGAAAGAAACCTGTTTGGCGACAGGTTCGTATCAAATCATTTTTTCCTTAAAAAAGTACACAAAGTTATGCAAAAATTATCTATTACCCAATTTCGGTGGGTGACAATGTCACTTGGGTTAACCTTAAAAAAGATTCCATTGGTTATGAAACTGTTTTTTGTCTTTATGCTAAGTTCAATTAGCTTATTACATGCCTCTGGTAGCTATGCACAAACTGCCCGGATAAGTTTGGAAACGAAAAATCAAACAGTGCAGGAAGTGTTGGAACAGATAGAAGCGAAAAGTAATTTTTCTTTTTTTTATAACAATCGTCATGTCGATTTGAATCGTAAAGTATCGGTATCTGTCGACGATGCTGATATATTTAAAATACTGGATGCCGTTTTTTCCGGGACCAATGTCGGTTATTCAGTAGTAGAGAACCGTATTGTATTATCTGTAAAATCATCAAATCCTGTTATTTCCCAAAAAGGGAATAAAATTACAGGGACAGTTGTCGATGCAGCCGGTATACCTATTATTGGAGCCAATGTAATGGTAAAAGGAACGACAAATGGAGCTGTTACAGATATAAACGGAAAATTTTCATTGAATGTAGAAAAAGGCGATCTGTTGGAAGTGTCTTATATCGGTTATCTTTCTTATGAACAGAAAATCGGTAATGAACAGGCATTGGCTATCACGTTAAAAGAAGATACCAAAACATTGGATGAAGTAGTCGTTGTCGGATATGGTACACAGAAAAAAGGAAACTTGACAGGTTCTATTGCTACGGTTAAAAGTGAAGAAATGACAGTGGCTCCGGTTTCCAGTACTATAAATAGTTTAGGTGGTAGATTGCCAGGGTTGGTGTCTCAGCAGACAAGCGGACAACCAGGGGCGGACCAGGCCACTATAAAGGTGCGTGGATTTGCGGATAATGCTATTTGGATTGTAGATGGAATAGAAACTGATTTTAACCGGGTTGACCCGAACCAGATTGAGTCTATCAGTATACTGAAAGATGGTTCCGCCTCAATTTATGGAGCTCGTGCCGGTAATGGCGTTGTTTTGGTAACAACAAAGAGAGGAGTTGTCCAAAAACCGACTATTGCTATTAATTCATCCATTACTTTTCAAGGTATTACTACTATGCCTAAACCTGTTTCTTCGGGAGATTATGCGACTTTGAAACGGGAAGAATGGCTTCAGTCCGGTAAACCGGAGTCGACCGCTCCCTATACGGAAGAACAAATACAGAAGTTTTATGACGGAACAGATCCGCAGTATGTAAATACCGATTGGTATAGCGAATTGATCAGAAACTGGTCTCCATTGAACCAGCATAATATATCGGTACGCGGAGGTAGTGAGAAGATTAAGTATTACGGCTTTTTGGGGTATTTAGATCAGGAATCTATCTGGAAAAATAATGGAGGGGATTATAAGCGTTATAATTTACAATCGAATATCGATGCCAATATCACGGATCAGTTATCATTGCAGTTGGACTTGTCTTTCATAAAGTCTGATAATATGACAACAGTCCGTGGACAGTCTGCAGGGGAAAATACAGTTTGGCAGGACTTTTGGAATACGTTGCCTATTTATCCGGCTCATTTGCCTGATCCGACGAGAATCTCTTATGCCGATGGAAAGGGAACAGGGGGGGCACATGTTACGTCTAATACCGATTTATCCGGATATACAAAAGATGAAAAGCTAACTTTAACCGGTACAATCGCTTTAAAATATAGTATAAAATGGGTAAAAGGACTTTCTGCTAAATTTTTTGTTAATTATTATGATGATATTAAATTCCAAAAGAGATTTAACAGACCATCTTCCTTTTATAGATATGATGTGGCGAGTGACACATATATCAGTGCAGGTGGATTGGGAAATTCGGCTCAATTATCGCAACGGGATGATCGAAGTAAAATGCTGACCAGACAATTTTCTGTTAATTATGATAATACGTTGGCAGAAGATCATACCCTGTCTGTTTTGGCTCTGTATGAGGCGATTGATTACTCCGGCAACTGGATGTCTGCCAGCAGGGAAGATTTGCTGACTCCTTCTATAGAGGAATTATTTGTCGGTAATACAGAAACAATGAAAAATGACGGAGCTTCATCGGAGATGGGACGTAAGAGTTTTGTCGGAAGATTCAATTATTCCTATAAGAATAAATATTTGTTGGAAACAACATTAAGAGCGGATGCCTCGGCTAAATTTGCTCCCGGACACAGATGGGGCTTTTTTCCGAGTGCTTCATTAGGATGGAGAATCACAGAGGAATCTTTTATGGAAAATACCAAATCTGTATTGGATGATTTGAAGGTTAGAGCAAGTTACGGACGTTCAGGTAATGATGCTGTGGGTAACTTCCAATATTTATCCGGTTATAAATTAAATGGGTATTATCTGTTGGGAGATAAAAGTATGTCCGGTATTGTGACGACAGGATTAGCTAATCCTATTTTGTCCTGGGAGAAATTTGAAATATGGAATGTCGGTTTGAATTATTCATTCCTGAATCAATTAATTTATGGGGAAGGTGATGTCTTCTACCGGAAGAGATCGGGTATCCCGGCTAAACGTTCTATGAGTTTATCTCCTACATTTGGTGCAAGTTTTCCGGATGAGAATATTAATAGTATGACAGACAGAGGGTTTGAACTTATTGTCGGTAGTTCAAAAAACTTTAAAAATTTCAGTTATAATATTAGTGGTAATATTTCGTGGTCCAGAGCAAAATGGGATCATTATGAAGAACAGATGTATACAGATCCTGACCAGAAAAGGATAAATCAGAAGTCCGGACAATGGATAGATAGACAATTCGGATATGTATCAGACGGATTGTTCACTTCTCAGGAAGAAATTGATAATTTGGGTTTTGATCAGGATAATAAGCAAAATACATCTTTGCGACCAGGCGATATTCGGTATGTGGATGTAAATGGAGATAAAGTGTTGGATTGGAAAGACCAGGTTGAGATAGGTAAAGGAACTATGCCTCACTGGATGTACGGACTGAATGTCGATCTGAAATATAAAGATTTTGATTTTGCTGCTCTTTTCCAGGGGGCTTTCGGATATAACAGCAATATTACATTGTGGCATAATACATTGACCTTCCCACAGGAGCTGTATGATCTTCGTTGGTGTGAGCAAAATAATGTATCGGATGCTCTTTATCCCCGTTTGGGAGGTGCTGCTACCAATGGGTATACGTCTGATTATTTTTATAAAAAAGCGGGTTATTTGCGTCTGAAATCGTTGGCTATCGGATATAATTTGCCAAAAGAGCTTTGTACAAAATTATTTATTAAGCAATGCAGAGTGTATTTCGCAGGTACCAATTTGCTGACATTCGATAAGTTAGGAAAATATCATATTGACCCGGAGGCTCCTTCCGGACAAGGCGGATACTACTATCCTCAACAAAAAACTCTTTCTGTAGGTCTTAATTTGTCATTCTAATAAAAAGTCTAATCGTATGAAAAAAATATTTTTGTCATTAATGATAATTGCTTCATCTCTTGTTTCCTGTTCAGACGTTCTGGACAAAACCCCGTTAGATATCATCTCTGATGAAGCTGTATGGAATGATGAAGCTTTGATTGAAGCTTATTTGGTTCAATGTTATTTTCATATGTCTTATTTTGGCAATGAAAGTGGCGGTAATGGTTGGCAAGGTGATGGTTATTTTCCTGCATTTGTTGTGAATCATGTGTCTGATGAATGCTTGTCTCAATGGAGAGATTGGGGAGAAGCTATGACCGGATATAATTATAAGTTTGGCGGACTAAAAATAGATGGTGGTTTGTTGGACTGGTGGGGATATGATCCTATCCGTAAGATCAATGAATTTATAGAAAAAGTCCCTGAATCTCCGTTAAATCAGGAACTTAAAGGTACTCGAGTGGCAGAGGCTCGTTTTTTGAGAGCTTTTTCTTATTTTGCCATGGTAAAGCGTTATGGCGGTATTCCTTTGATCCTGAAAGCACAACAGTTGACTGATCCTGAGGAAGAATTATATCCTAAACGGGATACGGAAGAAGCTGTCTATAATTTTATTATATCTGAAACAAGTGAAATCGCTAATGAGTTGTCGGAAGAAGCCGGAAGCGGAAACCTGGGACGTGCAACGAAATATGCTGCTTTGGCTTTGAAGTCGCGGGCTGCTTTATACGCTGCAAGTATTGCACAGTTCGGTAAGGTGCAATTGGATGGAGTTGTGGGAATCCCAGCAGAAAAAGCTAAGGATTTTTATCAGATATCTTATGAGGCTTCCAAGGAGATCATAAATAGCGGGAAGTTTGCTTTATATAATCAGGATGCGGATAAAGTAACAAATTTTAAAAATATATTTTTAGTTAAAAATAATAGTGAGGTTATCTTTGCTAAAAGACATGATAGTTCCAATGGCTTGATCACCGGAGGAAATGGATGGGCAGTCGATTTCTTTCAGTGCCCTCGCCCCCAGGGTTGGAACAGGGGTAACTTGGACGGCCCTTATCTGGAGTTGGTAGAAGAGTTTGAACATATAGATGGAACTTCCGGAAAACTGAACCGTTCAGAAGTAGAGAATGGCCTGTGGACTATGGATAAGTTGTGGGGGAAAAAGGATCCTCGTTTCTTCGCAACGATATATACACAGGAAACTCCATGGAAAGGTAGCTATGTGGATTATCACAATGGATTACTTTTACCTGATGGAACAATTATGACGAAAGATTCTTACGATGGAGTGTTATGTACTGGTGATCAGGATCTGGAAGGAACTTGTTTCGGGGTAATGAAATATTTGGATGAATCTCATGATAATATGGCAGGAACTGAGTCTGCATGGGCTACTTCTTCTCAGGATTTCTTATTGTTCCGGTATGCGGAAACCTTACTGAATTTAGCAGAGGCCGCTTATGAATTAGGTAAGAAAGGCGAAGCATTGGATGCAATCAATCAAATACGGGAACGCGCCGGTATTGCCCCGCTAAAAGAAATCAGCCAGGATAAGATACGTCATGAAAGAAAAGTGGAACTGGCATTTGAAGGACATCGGTATTGGGATGTCAGACGTTGGAGAACAGCAACAACAGAATTATCAAGAAGTTTTTCAGGTCTTCGATATATTTTGGACTATTCCAGCTACACGGATGATGAGAAAAAATATAAGTTGGAAATTCTGGACAATATTGACGGAAGTGTTTCTGCGCCATTGTTTAAAGAGGAAAATTATTATTTGCCTATAACTTTGAGCAGGACATCCAGTAATCCTAATATGGTAGAAAATCCGGGATATAAATAGAGTAAGAGAAGAGAATAGCCGATTTTCTTTAAATTTGGCTATTCTCATGAAAAATATGTGTTTTTATAAAATGTAGAAAATATGAAAAATCGATTGTGTTTATTATTTGTGTTTTTATGTTGCTCGATCCTTTTGTTTGGACAAGGAAAGAAGCAGAAGTATGATATAGCTGCATTCCTTTATCCGGCGTATGCTTCTGACGATCCGCGTTTACGTCCGTTTTGGCCGATAGGGATAGGTGAGTGGGAAACTGTTATGACGATGCAAAAGAGAAATCCCGGACATTATTGGGACCGCAAACCTCTGTGGGGGTATATTAATGAAGCAGATCCTTCGGTTATGTCGATGGAAATAGAACAGGCAACAAAGCATGGTGTAAATGTTTTTATTTTTGACTGGTATTGGTTTGATGGCCGTCCGTTTATGGAGACAACGTTGGATAATGGTTTCCTGAAAGCTGATAATGTGGATAAAATGCAGTTCTATCTGATGTGGGCAAACCATGATGTGGTGAATGTCTGGGATACCCGTTTGGCTAGAGTCAAAGAAGATAATGTGATCTGGACCGGCAAGGTGGATCGCCAGGAGTTTGAAAAGATTTGCAAACGTAATATCGAGAAATATTTCAAACATCCTCAATATTATAAGATAGACGGAAAACCTGTTTTTATGATTTACGATATACCACAGTTGATAGCAGGTTTGGGGGGAATCGAAGAAACAGCTGATGCTTTGGAATGGTTCAAGAAGGAAACGAAGAAGGCAGGGTTCCCAGGGCTTGAGTTGCAGATAACTATGTGGTCCATAAATATGAATTATAGTGGGTTCGATGCCGGGAAAACAACGAATCCGGAAAATTCATTTGTAAAGAAATTAGGATTCACCAGCGGAACTCATTATCAGTTTGCTCATTTTACAAATGTAAATGAAGATTATAATGTCATTATGGATGCTGTTGAAAAAGAATGGGAACGCATTGATTCTTCATATGATTTCACTTACTATCCTCATATAAGTGTGGGATGGGATAATAGTCCCCGTACAGGTGTTAGTGCAGTAGTGAAGAATAATACACCTGAGAACTTTGAAAAAGCGCTTCGCAAAGCAAAATCTTTTGTTGATCGGCATCCGAAGCAGAAACCGCTGATAACAATAAATAGTTGGAATGAATGGACGGAGACCAGTTATCTGATGCCTTGTAATGTATTTGGATATGGTTACTTGGAGGCTGTTAAACATGTATTTGTGGATGAAAAATAAAATGATCATTTTCAATTAAGATAAAATATATGAGATATTATTATATACTGAGTGTGTTGCTTTTGTTGAGTTCTTATGTGTTTTCCCAGCAGAATGAGTCAAAGTATGATGTTGCAGCTTATATTTGGCCGGCTTATCAGGACGATCCTCGTTTTAAGGAGATGAATGTTTTTCCTGATGGAAAGGGAGAATGGGAAGCGATCTATAAAGCTAAACCTAAATTTGAGGGACATCGACAACCCAGGGTTCCTTTGTGGGGATATTTGGATGAGGCTGATCCGAAGGTTCAGGAGAAAGTAATCGATACGGCTCTGGAATATGGTGTTAATACATTTATCTTTGATTGGTATTGGTATGATGATAAACCTTTTTTGGAGAGAACGTTGAACGATGGTTTTCTGAAAGCCCGGAATAATGAAAAAATGAATTTTTATTTAATGTGGGCTAATCATACGCATACCACTTATTTAGATCCCAAAGAACCGGATAAAAGTAAGGTGTTCTGGAAAGGAGAGGTGGATTTTGATATTTTTGATCGTTTTACCGATCATGTTATCAAAGACTATTTCATGAAGCCTAATTATTACAGAATAGATGGAAAACCTGTTTTTGCTATTTATGAACTAGGAACATTCATCAATGGTTTGGGAGGAATGGAAGAGGCTAAAAAGGCATTGGACCATTTTAGGGTAAAATGTGTAAAGGCGGGTTTAAAAGGAGTACATCTGCAAGCCATTTTGTGGGGGGCTCTTCCTTCAACGCTGTCTGCAGTTCCGGGTGATAAATCGGAAACACAGGATAATACAGTCAAATATTTAGGATTTAATAGTTTGACTAATTATCAATGGTGTCATTTTGTTCCGGCTAATCAGGATTATGCTTCGTGGGGAGAAAAAGCTGTTTCCAAATATAAAGAATTCAGTGAAAGTTTCTCTATCCCTTATTTTCCGCATGTTTCTATCGATTGGGACAATAATCCTCGTTTTCCGGGTGATCCTCAGCCTGCTGTATCAAATGTTACACCTCAAAAATTTGAGAAATTCCTGTATAAAGCAAAAGAGTTTATAGATAAACATCCGGATCAGACTCCTTTAGTAACGATTAATGCCTGGAACGAATGGGGAGAAGGTAGTTATCTGGAACCGGATACAGAATTTAAATATGGATTTCTGGAAGCAGTTAAAAAGGTTTTTAAATAAGACTTCCCGATCCTAATCATATAATTCAGCTCAAAAGGATATTGAAATGTCCCTTTGGGCTGATTTTTGTTTGTATTGAAAATCAGTGAACTGGTTGTATCTTATCAAAGATGCATTTTACTATATAAATTAGTAGCAGAAAAGGATATACTGCCAGATCCATAGTAATGAATAGTATGTATTTCATTTCTTTTTTCTTTTAAATTCCACCTGTAAGACTGAAATATTTCAAAAACCCCTATCAGCCTGACAGATTTTTTGTATTTGTATGAAAAGAAGATGAGCAAAGGCATTAAAAAGATGCATCTGGGTTTGAAATTGGTGTAATTTAACAAATAAGCTTTTGAGTGAACTAGAATTTTGTCTGGAAACTTGATGTGATTTATGTTTAATATGATAATTATAAGAAGGAGGAGAAGCATCAGTCTGACAATTTGATAAAAGATTTGTCATGTTATATGTGTAGAAATAATTAATTTTGTAATTATTTTGAAATATTGGTTCGGAAATAAATACCTACATTTGTTTCTTATAATAATCTAATTTAATTATGACTCAGCTATCAGATATAAAAATATGGGATTCCTGTCTGAATGGAGACCGGAAGGCTTTTGCTGAGTTGTACAGGCGATACTATCCTCTATTATATAACTATGGATGTAAATTTTGTGCAAATAAAGAACTTGTAAAAGACTGTATCCAGAACTTTTTTGCCAAGTTAATACAGAATTATCATAAATTATCTGCCACCCAATCTGTTAAAGGCTACCTGCTTCTGGCTTTTCGCAACAGACTTTATGATGACCTGAAATATGAAAATTCCCGTTCAGATATGTTTCTTCCTTGCATAGATGATCTTTTATCTTTCGATAAGAGCCTGATTCCTTATCCTCCGGAAGATGAGTCGTCTGATGACTTTATAATTATGCGGTTAGCTTTTCTTGAACTTTCACCACGGCAGCAGGAAATTCTTTACCTTTATTATATGTTAGGTGCCAGTCATTCGGACATTGCTGATATTCTGAATATAAACTACCAGTCGAGTAAGAATTTGCTTTGCCGCTCTTTGTTAAAACTGAAAGAGTTGTTTTTCATTAAACTGAAAGATTATAAGGGTCAGGCAGACTGTAAAGAAGAGGAACTGGATGTTTTTTCTCATCTGGCTGAAAATTTCAAATGGTTTCATGTCGAACTAGCCAAGTAAACTTCCCTGAAAAACTTTTTTTCGCAAAAGTGATAATTTCTTATTTTCGTTGAGTACGATCTCTCTATCCTATCGTTTTAATAGTGTAAATACAATAGAAACGTGTATAGGAAAGATAACATATCAAATAATTATTTTTTCAGAAAGGCCAGACGGTCGGTCGGCCTGATGAAGAAAATAGAGCAGGTCAGCCGGAAAGAAATAGATGACTCGTGGAATGCTGTAGAACAAATACTACAGGCGTCAGAACAGGAGAAAATAAAGAAAACGAGATACCGTCTTGTGTGGACTTCTGTGGCCGCTATGCTGGTTTTAGGAGCTGCCGTTTTCTCTACATTATATCTTATACCTTCCGAATCTTCTCTGGTTGCTGCATTACATGAAAGTAGCATGCTGGCAGACAGTACGACGGAAATATCTTTGATTACTTCCAGTAATCATTTGAAGTTGGAGGATGAGTCTGTTCTTAACTATGATTCGAATGGGAAAGTTTCTATTAATAAACAACAAGTTCAGTCTGTGAGGAATGTCGATGCCGCTAAAAATGAAAAAGAACTGAACCATATCATTGTTCCCAAAGGAAGACGTATGAACATTACTTTTGAAGACGGAACCAAGATATATGTGAATGCAGGCAGCCATGTCATATACCCCGCCGTATTCGATAAGAAAAAGAGGGAGATAGCAGTGGAAGGTGAGGTTTATCTTGATGTGGCACGCGACCCAAAACGTCCTTTTATTGTGAAAACAGGAAAATTCGATGTTAAAGTATTGGGAACCGTATTCAATGTTACGGCATACAAAGAAGATAAATCGGCATCGGTGGTATTGGTGAAGGGATGTGTTGAAGTGGAGACAAACACTAAAGAAAAGGTTATGATGTCACCAGATCAGCGGGTCAGTATTACAGATGGAAAAACATCGACAGAAAAAGTTAATGTTTTTAAATATATATGTTGGAAAGATAACTTGATGTACTTGAAGAATGACCGTACGGGAGATGTTTTAAATCGTGTCGCACGATATTATGGAGTAAATATCAGATATGACGAACAGGTTGCGGATATTCCTATTTCCGGTAAGCTTGATTTGCGGGGGGATATAAATTCTGTACTTGATGTTATTGAAGAATCGGTTTCTGTGAAATTTGTTTGTGACAGTTCGGGTGGTTTCCATTTATCATTGAAATGACAAATAAAATTATTAATTAAATAAGACAGCCTATGGGTATATCGAATTGAAAAACAAAAAAGATCGGATAATATTAGCCGTATTACCCGATCTGGAAAATTCTCTAAAATTAAAACTCACTTAAAGAATTAATAAACAAAGGTATGAAAAAAATGAAGACGATTGGTCTGAAAATGACTAATTATTTTAAATGTTTTTGTTTATCAGCATGTTTTATTTCTATTTCTGTTAACCATTTATCAGCTTTACCTATCTCTGCCCAGCATGAGAAGTTGAGCATCAACATGCAGGATAAAACGTTGGAAGATGTATTTACATTTATTGAAAATCACAGTGATTATGTATTTATCTATCATGCTTCCAAAATCGATTTAAGTCATAAAGTGAATGTGAATATCAAAGATCAGCCGATTAAAGATATTCTGAAAGACGTATTTAGAGGTACGGGACTCACTTATGTTGTAAAAGGGCGGCAGATAGTTGTCAAGAAGGAGGATGCACCGCAAACTCCAGGTGTTAAAAGTGTCGCAGTCCTCCAGCAGCAAAAAGGAATTACTGTTTCCGGGAATATAAAGGACGATACCGGTTTCCCTCTGATTGGAGTAAATGTAGTAATTAAAGGATCTAATCAGGGAGTCATTACGGATGTCGACGGAAACTTTTCCATGGAAGATGTTCCTTCTTCTGCCATATTGAGATTTTCATATATAGGCTACCAGCCGATAGAGATGAAAGCGCAGGAATCGATCATGCTGGTGATGCATGAAGACAACGAAAAACTGGAGGAGGTGGTTGTAGTAGGTTATGGTACACAGAAAAAAGTGAACCTGACCGGCGCTATTGAAGTGGTGGATGGAGATCGATTGAAAAACCGTCCGTCAACGAATGTGTCACAAGTGATGCAGGGTACGGTTTCCGGTGTGAATTTCTCTTATGGGAATTCGGGTTCAGAACCGGGGGCAAAATTGAATTTGCAGATTCGTGGTCAGGGAGAACCTTATGTGCTTATCGACGGGACGGTGGGGGATCTGAATATGATCGATCCCAATGATATCGAAAATATATCTGTATTGAAAGATGCTGCGGCTTCTGCCATCTATGGGGCCCGGGCTCCTTATGGTGTAGTTATTATAACGACGAAATCAGGAAAGCGTGAAGAGAAAATACAGGTTGATTTCTCAGCGAATGTTGCCTTTACAAAGCCGATCCGTAAACCGCGGATGGTCGATTCCTATACTTTCGTACGGGCAATGAATGAGTTTCATGATAATCAGGGAGAATCCCGGTTGTTTGCCGAAGAAACGATAGACCGTATTATAGCTTACATTAATAATCCGTCACTACCGGAAACTGTTCCTGACGCAACAAACTCTAATCAATGGGCTACTTATTTGTTGGCAAATGGCAATAATGACTGGATTGATGTGCATTTCGGTTCCGGTGTCCGTAATCAGGAGAATGTGTCGATTAAAGGAGGTGGTAAAGATCTGGCTTTCTACCTTTCTGCCGGGCATGCTTATGAAAAAGGTATTCTTAATTTCGGAAAAGATACATATCGGCGGATTAACTTCAATGCGAAACTGGATTTGAGTTTAACCAAATGGTGGAAATTATCATCCAATACACGCGTGGTCCAGTCTACACGGGAGAATCCGAACTATGATGACGAAGGCGATTATGACATGATGATCCACCAGATATTCCGTACGCAGCCTAACCAGTTCTTGAAATCACCGAACGGTTATTATTCCCGTTTGTCAAGAATACCGATGATCGAAGCCGGATCGGATAAGACAATAACAAGAGGTATACTGCAACGTTTTGCTACGGATATTACCCCTTTGAAGAATTGGACGATCAGCGCGGACTATTCAATAGATTTTCCTTATACCAGCTTCACTTCCAATAATCTTACCGCTTATGAAGATCTGGTGGATGGTTCTTTGTCGGCTATTCCGACAACAGTTCCTTCGTATGTGAATAAGTATAAGTCCCATACGATGTATAATTCATTGAATGTCTATACTTCTTATAAATTTGACTTGAAGGATAAACATCACTTCACGGCAATGTTGGGATTTCAGCAAGAGTCGAACTCTTATGATTATCTGAGCGGATTGAAAAAAGAACTTATAACGCCGGAGGTTCCGTCTATTTCTACCGCTACGGGTGAAATGCAGACAACTGATGATCTGACGCACTGGTCTACTCAGGGTTATTTTGCCCGTCTGAATTATGATTATATGGGGAAATATCTGTTGGAAGTGAATGCCCGTTATGATGGAACTTCCAAATTCACGAAAGACCATCGGTGGGGGTTATTCCCTTCTTTTTCTTTGGGATGGAATATTTCCCATGAAAAGTTCTGGGAACCAGTTTCTCCTTATGTAAATACACTAAAGTTAAGAACTTCATGGGGCAGTTTGGGTAATCAGAATGTAGATGCTTACCAGGATCTGCCTTTGCTGGGTACGGAGATGAATCTGGAATGGATTTTAAACGGCAAACGTCCTGCTTATACGACTGCTCCGAATCTGATTAATCCTGTGCTGACCTGGGAGTCATCAAAGACGGTGGATGTAGGTGCTGATCTGGGATTCTTTAATAACAGGTTGCAGATAACTGCCGATTATTATCAACGTCTGACCTTTAACCGGCTTGGACCGGCTCAAGCTCTGCCTGCCGTGTTAGGTGCTGATATACCTAAAGAGAATAACTCTGAACTGAGAACGAGGGGCTGGGATTTGTCTTTTACCTGGAGGGATAAGGTAAGTAATGACTTTTCTTACTCGGTCACTGCCATGTTGTTTGATTATAAGAGTGTTGTTACCAAGTATAATAATCCGACCGGAATACTGACGACTGATTATGAAGGAAAAACAATTGGAGAAATATGGGGATATGAAACTGTTGGTTTAATCCGGACGCAGGAAGATGCGGATCGGATTAATCAAAGTAAATCGCAGAATTTCATTAATGCCCAGGTATGGCGTACCGGAGATGTTATGTATCGGGATCTGAATAATGACGGTTTGATAAATAACGGTAAGAATACGGTTTCCGATCATGGTGATTTACGGATAATAGGTAATAATACTCCCCGGTACCAGTTTGGAATAACATTATCTGCTGATTATAAAGGATTTGATTTTATGGCATTTTTCCAGGGTACGGCGAAAAGAGATTTGTGGTTGACCGGTAATATGTTCTGGGGATTTAATAACTGGAATCAAACGACCCTGTTCCCGCATCATCTGGATTATTACCGGGATGCGGAAGAAAGTACTTATTCAGGATTAGGAGTAAATACGGATGCGTATTATCCCCGGCCATACAGCCAGTCCAGTCTTTATAAAAAGAACCAGCAAATACAGACCAGATATCTGCAAAATGGTGCTTATCTGAGACTTAAAAATTTGCAGTTGGGGTATTCGATACCTCAGACGGTTCTAAAGAAAGTGGGGTTACAAAAGTCCAGGATTTATTGTTCGGCAGAGAATGTACTGACATTAACCAAGCTTCCTGTCGGTTTTGATCCGGAGACTGCTAATCTGGGTAAATATGGAAATGGTAAATCGATGTTTTCGTTGGCCGTTCTGTCTTTTGGCTTAAATGTTTCATTTTGATGAATCCTTTTAAAATTAGATATCATGAAACATCCATGAAATAAATTTCGTCCAAGAGAATGTAAATAGGGG
>NZ_QTMM01000022.1:0-798 GCF_003635445.1 Parabacteroides sp. AF17-3
GACAGTTCATGGAACAGGTTTCCCTTGAAATAGACTTCTACCGTATCGAGCATTTCTTCGGGACGTATCGGGGTTGCTGACATCCCCAATACACGGGCCTCCGGATTGTTATCTATTACTTCCTGTACAGCTTTTCCCCATACCTCGGCTCCGAAATGATGGAATTCGTCGATAATGATATGATCCGCTTTGAGTTCCCCCACTGTTCCGCGATTCAGGACTAATGCCTGGAAAGTCCGGTAGGCGACATGCGGCATTGTCCTGCCGATTGCTTTTTTGATCTCGGCGATAATCGTAACATTAGGAGCAATAACCAAAATATCATCTTCTGAATGATTGACGATATAGCGGGCAATCAGATAGGATTTTCCTATACCGGTAGCCTGTACAACGGCTCCGATCCTGTTTGTTTTGAATCCTTCCTCAATTGCCCGGTAAGCCGCTTCATTATGTGAAAACAGTTCAATATGCTTTCCCGTTTCCAAGCTTTTCAGATAGCTTTCATCCGAAACAGTCAGTCCATGCAGTTCAAAGGAAAGTGCCTCCGGAAGATAGCCTCCATGAGCCAGGATACGAAACTGATTACAGCCGCACATTTCTCCGATTCGCTGCATTTCAGTATACTGTCTATCCACTTCCGGCAAGCCAACAGGTTCCTTATTCCATACCTCTTTTACAATGAAAGTAACGGAATCTTCCCTGAAGCCTACCAGCAGACAGCCGGATTCTTCAGTAACAAAATAATGATAAGAATGATAAAGATCGCAGAGTGACATTCAGAAAATATGTCAATACTAG
>NZ_QTMM01000022.1:808-120106 GCF_003635445.1 Parabacteroides sp. AF17-3
TGACATTCAGAAAATATGTCAATACTAGGAATAATTGAGCTATCCCGTTCCCGTGCTTGACACGGGATCGCAAAGGCACAGACCGTATCCTATATGTATCTTTTGATACTGCTGGTTCTTCTGCGGCCCCGTGTCAAGCACGGGGACAAGATAGTTCATATCTGATAAAAACTGAACTCTATACAAATACCCCAACTAATTATTCAATATCTAAAACCTCAGTTTCCTCTTTGGGGTTGAAAAGGTCTTTGATAAACAGATAACCGATTCCGCCAAATATGGCAAGGAATACAAATCCGATCAGGATCAGTGGTTTCTTGGGAGAAGATGCTTTTAAAGGGACAGTGGCAGGTTGTATTATTGTATACACCGGTGTCTGTTCCTGTACACGGAGTTTATCCTGTTCCAACTTCTGGGCCAGCGTATTGTAAACATTGAAGGTTAATGTCATTTCATTTTTCAAACGCTCCTGTTCCGTACGATAGCTGGCTGAAATGATATTCTTGTTGGCATCTTCAAAGGCCGCATAGGCACGTTGTGCCTTATAGTAGGACTCACGGGCTTCGCGGAATACTTTCTCTGTGAATTCAAGGTCTTGCTTTACCTTCTGGGTACGGTAATTTGTGATGTATCCCTGAAGTTTTTCCAATACAATTTGAGTGATATTCGCAGAGATCAACGGGTCCTGCATCTGAACAGAGACAGTGATCACCAATGTCTTTTTATCTACAGAGGCAGAAATGCGCTCCTGCAAATCCTCTATCACATCAGACTGCTCTTTTGTTAGATGAAAAGAGGATAACTCCATACTGTTCTTTTCCTCTTCCTTTGAGAATAAATCTTTCACAACACCCAACAGTTTGAATGGAGCCTGTACTACATAACTCCACCACGCACTTTTCTGATCCTCATTCATATATGCATACAATGTCGATGAGTAATCCCCTTTTTCACTCTCAACCTGTACCGGAAACAACTCCAACAGAAAAGGAATACTCTGCACCACATCCGGATACAAATCCGGAGAAATAGCATCCGCTCCCGAAGAGCTGTTCAGATTAATCCCTGCCATAGCAGCCAATCCTCCCAAATTCCCCATCTTTTTGGATGGATCAGACGTTTCGGGTGCCAGTTTTACGGTTGTACTATATTCTTTTGGTATGCTGAAAGCGACCACCAATCCTACAACTATCGCCACTCCACAACATTTGAACAAAAACTTGCGTTCACTCCATAAACGTTTAGCCAATTCTACCAAGTCTATCTCCTGCATATTGTCTGCCTCAGGGGTATTCATTTGATTCATATCCACTTTGTTAATTGAAAATTGAAGATTGAAAATTATTTCATTGTATTAATGATAGAAGTGACCATGGCTGCCATCGAAGTGGTTGAACTGGCTATACTCAGTACCTCCGCTAAACTGGTCTTACGATCGCGCTGTGTCTTGGTCGGAACCACGATTTCGCATCCGGGTTCTACCTTCGGATAACGTTTGAAGAAGATAAAGCATTTCTTCGTTGTTGCAACTTTACCGTTCATATAGATTACGATCGGATATTTACGGGCAATATCGTTATAGCCTCCAGCTTGTGACAAACAATCTCCCACGGACATCCCATTTGTATAGGTCACGCTGTTTGGATAAGTTACGGCGCCGTTTATCTTAACTGTACTTTGCAACTGAGGAATGTAAAGCGCATCCCCGTCACGCAATACCACATCGTGCGCACTTCCCGGATTTGCTAGAGCCTTTTCCAGGTCGATACCCACCGAGTAGTCTTTGATGTTTTCCAGTGATAAGGCAACCGAATCACGGCTCTGTTTATTGGAACTCAGTTGCAGCAGAGTTTCCAGGCGGCGCATTTCATCTTCTGTCAACTGGCGTTTCAGACTTGCTCCTTTTACATAGGCATCAGGAGTTATTCCTCCGGCTTTAGTGATGATATCACTCAGACGGGAGTTCTTTTCTGCCAGTACGTAATCACCGGAGAAAGTGATTTCACCATTTACCTTTACCACCTGTTGTTCCTGATAACCCGGTGAGAAACGCACATACACTTCATCAAACGGTTCCAATGTAAAGACCGTATCGCTTTTCTTTCCATCCGTAGATATCAAACCTAAATTATCGTTCAATGCGAAATTGAATACTTCGGCTGTACGGTTAGTGTTTTCGTAAGTCTTTGTATCCTTAATCCTTCGGGCTACTTCCACATTGACCGTTGCCGCCGATTCTTTTAATCCGCCCGCCATCATAATGGCATCTTCAACGGTTAAGTTGTTCCGGTAAGGAAGAACCGTATCAATGTAATTCACCGCCCCGCTTATTTTGATCGTATAAGGTTCACGAAGGTCAAACAGGGATGGAATGTTCAGTTGGTCTTCCGGTTTAAGTTCTATATCCGGAGATGTGCCACTGAGAATGCCACGAATGTCTACGGCTATAACTGTTGTTGTGAAATCCGGATTCAAACGGGTGATCTGGGCACGACCGGTAAACTCATCTCCTTTCAAACCCGCTGCCTGATCAACCAGTTGACGGACCGTATGAACAGTACCATTCAACTCATATTCTCCCGGACGCCAGACTGCACCTGTCACTGTCAGACGGTTTTCGTAGAAAGGAATCACTGAATCCACCAACAAAGAATCACCGTCCATCATCGCAAAAGTAGGATATTTATCTTCCGTAACAGTAGCTATCTGATAACGGCTTCCGGCTTTTCGCTTGACACGGACATCTTTCCTGTAAGCATCCCCGGTAAAACCTCCGGCCATATTTAAAAGTTGTTTCAGCGTTTCCCCCTTTTTCAACTCAAAAATACGGTTACGTTTTACTTTCCCACGAACCACAGCCAGTTGGTCGTAAGGAGAAACGATCACCATATCATTCTCTTCCAGACGGATATTCGTATTGTATTTGCCATTCAGGAGATAATCATATACATCCAGTTTAGCGACTTCCTTACTGTTACGATAGACTTTTATTCCACGAAGCGAACCGATCTCATTTACACCGCCTGCTGCATACAACGCATTAAACAAAGTAGCAAACGATGGAAGCGTATAGGTTCCCGGAGCAACGACTTCACCTACTATGTTCACTTTGATACTACGTATCTGGCTCAGACTAACTGATACGAACGTATTAGCCCCATCCGTATCTCCTGACAAAGTAGACATGATCCGTCCTAATTCCTGTCGGATACGGTTTTCAGCTGTTTCGATAGTCAGTCCGCTGACAGAGACCGGACCTAGATTAGGGATAAGAATTGTTCCTTCGGGAGAAACCTTCAGTTTCAGATTCAGTTCAGAATCTCCCCATACATTAATCAGCAATTCGTCTCCAGCAGATAAAACATATCCTTTAGGAGTCGGAACATTCAGATTAGGTTCAAAGGACAGATTCTTGTTCGAGAATATTTCACGACCGAACACCGTACCACTTAAATCTCCCGCCGGACGATTGGCTTCCCGCTGAGCATCCAAAGGAGGTATCACCTTTCCATCCGGAATAGCAACCGTACGATCTGTAACCTCCGCATCCGAGGCTGTACGTGTAGCCTGTTCCGTACCGGATTGCCCCATCCGTTTATTCATCTCCCGACGGATCTGTTCATCCGTCATACCGGCAGCTTTTGCCTTGTCGATCAAATCCTGGGATACCTGCGCCGACAATGGAACCGCCAACCACAGTAATCCCCCCAATAATACATTTCTGATTACGATATTCATATTGTTATTTGTTTTGTTGTTATTTCGGTTTTAGAAAATAATTGAGTTATCTGTTTATAGTGACGGTTGTACCCAGCTCCCCTCTTGAGAGGGGAGCTGGGTACAACCGGTCAATAATCGGATAGTTCAATTCTGATAATTTCTGAATCAAAACTTCCTGAACTCCAATCGGGCATAATCCGATTGTAATACTAGATACTTTGATGTTAATTCTTTGACGCCGAAGCGTTGCTCCGTCCCGTTCATGCCAAATGGTAACAAATCTTCAACTTTGCTGACCGGCATAACCACAAAAAGTGAATCTCCGGTATATTCCATATTGCCGGTCTGACTGGTTACATCAACCTTCATCAAGTTGATTGTATGCAAAGCCACGCTGTAATAAGCCCGTTCCGGAGCCTCTTCCACGCCGGACGCATATTCTATTTTCATGATCTGCCAGCGACCATCCAGGTCTCCATTGATCGGCATTTTCCCACAGGCACTGACTATCAGGGCCAGCAACACCGCCACTATATATCTTTTCTTCGTATTTATTAAAGTCATCATATCCATCCCGTTTTTCTGATTGTTAACATGCCACCAACACTTTTACCCAACATCCCGCCTCTGTCAACACCCAGCGATGCTGTAAAGTCCCAGCCTTTTAACTGATGGGGGGTATAGGTTAATTCTACTAACGCATTGCCATTCTTTTTGATCTCATAGAATGGTATGCCATAAGTACCCCAATTACGGGTTACTGATAAAAGGACACGATATTGCAAATCGGCACAAGGGGTTCCCATGATCCCGAAATGATGTCCTTGCATACGTGAACTTTTAAAACTAATATCACCATCTGTATTATAAATCGGAGACATGACGAGTGGGTTTCCGATCCCCAGTCCCCAATGCTGCCAACCGGTATAAATACCATGATTATAATAATTATCCGCACCACTTACCTGTTCCGGTATTTCCGGTGTATGATCCCAATAGACAGGACCCGTTTGGTCTTTCGTTGATATATATTCGTAAACGAAACCACTGATCACGGGATTCTTCGGAAACGTTATTTCCACTCCAGCCAGGCAATCCTTCCAACCATATTCTCCGAACATCTGCGAATGGTCTTCGAAATAATGTTCGTAATAGGGACGGATTGTCCAATCTTTAAAAGCATACCACGTCAGTGAAAAATTCCAACTTCCTAAATGATTACCATAAATATTAGTTTGTTCCCCCATCGGCGTATCACTACTCCCTCCGCTTGGAATAAACACTTTAAAGAAATCTTTTATCCCATTCGGCATATCGATCTTTTCACTTCCTCTAAACGCATTTCCTCCGAACTGTGCAGCCATTTCAAGCCCTCCTTCAAAAATCAACGGAAATTTTTCCCGGTTACCGATCTTCACATATAAATCCTTGGAATGATAAAGCACATGTTCCGTATGTTTACCTTCCGGAGCCACAAAGTCTTTTTGCCAGCCGTCATCCGTAAACATACCATAAGCGATATGTCCTTTGAAAGCCAGCCAGCCTTTTGTACCCGGAACAAGCGTATATTCAGGAATACCGATACGAACCTGTGGAACCGGACGCGCATTTCCGGAGAATGTCAGTCCACCGCTACTCAGTAACGGATTATTGAACTCGCTATGCCGCTCCTTACTTCCGATGCTCAAACCCAGGCAACGGTATTTCAGATCCGCATACAATTGCTGCACCACGAAAGTCGAAGTAAAATTATAGGCTACAGCTAGATCCGCCCCGAAAGCATACGAGAAAGGCGTATCGTTTTCCAACTCCCGAAAAACACCGGCACGCAGATAACCGTTATTCTTTTCGATAGAGGACAGTCCCTGTTTATTTGCTATCAACCAGAAAGGAGTATGTTCCCCTCCGCTGAAGCTGACACCGGTTTCTGCCTGATAACTCAGTCCTTTGGTAAACTGAGCATAAGAGTTTAGGGGAAGCACTAAAATACCTCCCCAAAGAAGTAAGTTTGATATTAATTTCATTTGTTCCGATTTTAGAAAAGAATGAGCCAATGTGGCAATATGCCAATTTAGGAATAATTGAGCTATCAGTTTATAGTGATGGGAGTAACCAATTCCCCTCTTGAGAGGGGAGACAGGTACAACCGGTCAATGCCCTTTGCAGATCAGATTTCAAGTATAACCACAACGATAATTTCTTTATCCATGCAGACTTCTCAAAACACTGCGGATACAGCATGCCCCGCAAAGTAATCACATAGGGTTTATTTTCTTTTCTTGCCCACGAAGCCGTACAGACAGACGGATATTGCCATATCCCTTGAATATGATACAAATCAGCCGATTCATCTTCCAATGCCTTACGAAAAGAGGATGAATAGGCAAACCGCCTCTCTTTAGGACGTGCAACCAAGTAGATAAACGAAGAAGAATCTATCAAACGGTCCTTTCTTTTATCTACATCGTATGTCAAAACAACAGAAGAAAGCCCAACTGACCTTTCTCCTTGCACAGACAACAATGTGCTTAAAGCCGGACCACCGAATAATACGCCCATGGATGGGATTGAGTGTAGGATCTTCATTATTTATTCAAATTCAAGGCTACTTTACTAATTATATATCTGTTTTTACCTCGATCATCTTCTATTTTATCAACGCACTTTATAATAATTGGTATTTCATTTTTAGATTTCGACAATAATATATTCTTAATTGTTTGGATTACATTCTCAATTTCAGATTGTTGTTCCTTATCAATAACAATATCAATTATTACAGAGTAATCTGATTTTTGCAAAATTCTGAAATTTTGCACATAGTCAGTATAATCATCAAAAATCGAGGTAAGATAAATGCTTTCAAGAATAATACCTGAGGGAGTCCATACAGAATCAGAAGTCCTGCCTGTTATTAATTCCAATAAAGGATAAGGTAATCCACAAGAACATTTTTCCAACATATATTTACTCTTATCCCCTAATCTATATTTTATTAACGGAAAAGCTCTACTTTCTAGATTTGTAACTAAAATTTCACCATATTTGCCTGCTTCCAAAAGTCTATCCTCTTGGTCCACTATGTCAACATGGATAAAGTCGGAATTAATATGAAGACCATTACATAATGGACATTGAATCGCTATGTTTGCTACTTCATTACACCCATATTGATCCATTACTTTACACTGAAAGGCCTTCTCTATTTTTTTACGGACAAAATCTAATAAAGGAGCAGATGTAGACCAAACCATACGAACAGAATTTATTTGAATGTTATTTGCAAGAATATAATCGGCCACTTTTTCTATACCTCCAACATATCCCACAATCCATTTAGTATGCTGTGATATTAGAGTATCCACAAATACTCTAATATCTTCTTCCATCATGGAAGAAGCATTTAAATATGCCCTGCGAGTAGGCCACCACATACAGCGATTTATCAATTTGCTTAAAAAAGTGGATGGCACGGAACGATGTATAATTCCAACATGATCAGCTGGAGAAACTCCCCACCAACGAAAAGCACGCCAACCCAATATTTCAAAATGAAAACGTTTGTCTATATAGACTTTCAAAGGCATTCCTGTAGATCCTCCTGTGGTTGCAATTCCAACTTGTTTTTGGGAAATACTACTATCTTTTATCTCTTCACGAAATGTCCTAACATCTTTCTTTTCCAATATTGGAACTATATCCCAATCAGCCTCTTTTTGTAACATGGATGGATTAAAGTGATGATCATCATAAAAGTGTTTATAGAAAAGGGAATGGTTATAAGCATGCATTACAATAGCCTTTCTCTTCATCCAATTGATATTGTTCAATTCTTCATCAGATAATATATCCGACAATATAGCTCTCTTATATTGTCGCATTGCAGCTTTTCTAAACAGATTGTTCTTTAACCAAAATAATGCATCTTCCATAAGTATGATATTTATATTTCCAAACCTAAAACCTTAAATGCATCAGATACCCTTATTCTATTCTTTACAAAATCCACATCCCGAATATAAATCGTATTACTTTCGTCCGAATATGCATTTAGTTCTGTCAATTGGCGAGTGAACGGCTCATACGCATAAGGACGAAAACCTGCTGTTATAAACATAGCATGTATGTCTGCATCTTTGTAGCCATATCGTGCACCCGATCCGTTCAATTCTATAATGACTGCTTTCAAATCCGGATTATTCAACGTATTCTTACCACCAAGCAAAACCTCTGTTTCAAATCCTTCCACATCTATTTTAATCAATAAAGGACAAGTACAACTTTTCAGGATTCCATCTAACGTCTGTACAGAAACCTCGGTTGTATCTTTTTCTCCATCAACTGCTACATGATTTACTGTATCCTGAGTATTAGTAAATAATAACGTTGAATGTTTACTTCCCAGACCTATATTAAGAGCTTCTACGCGATCTTCCATCCGATTGACAGCTATATTATTCTTCAAATGTTCGTAGGTAGATGGAATCGGTTCTATCGCAATACTACGACACCTGATCGCTCCTGAAGCAAGAATCGTATAACTACCGATATTAGAGCCGATATCCATAAACATATCTTCATCACGCAACAAATGCAAAAGGAATGACATATCTTCAAAATCATGCAGACCGGCATACAAATTTCCGGTAGCCCCAGTCATTCCTCGTTTTACGATCAACTTCACCCCATTTACCCAAGGTAAAATTATTGGATAGGGATTTATACGGACATTTAGCTGCCATTGCAAAAAGCGTTTTAGGGCTTTTTGCTTATTACCTCTGTTCAGAGGTTGTCGAATAATCCAACGGATTACAGTAAGGAGTCTATTCATATTATATTACGCTTAATAATGTTTGTGCTACAATCTCTGGATTAATGCGTCTGGATAATTCACGACTTTTGTATGACATGCGTATCAAATCTTCGTCGGAGGTAGTAATCAATAATTGAATCGCCTCACGAATGGATGAGATATTTCCCGGAGTAAACAAACGCCCGTTATAATTATCCAATACAAAATAAGGAACTGCCCCACAACAATTGGAAGCAAGAATAGGTAATCCGCCCGCAGCAGCTTCATGCAGGACCAAAGCCCATGGCTCGAAGATAGAAGGAAGGATAAAAGCTCCGGAGTTTTGCATTTCGGTCGCTAATTGTTCTTGTGACATAAAATCTTTGATCTCCACATCCGGAAAACCATTCAAGGTATCACGTAATGGGCCGTTCCCTACTAAAGTAAGCGTCCAACCTTTTCTATCCGGAATAGATTTCCACGCATCAAGAAGAAAAGATAAACCTTTAACGTCAACAAAACGTCCGATAAATAAAAGTTTATGAGGATAATGATATTGCTTTAAGTTAATATCAACAGACATAAATGTTGATACATCAGCCGATAAATTATGCATAAGAATATGATTAGTATCAAATCCTAATTTACGAGCATATTCATACTGCCAAATACCGGACACAAAAATATGGCTAAACCAACGCCTATGTCTAAAAGGAGAAAAGAAAACATTCAACCATTGCTTTCCCCCCCGCCACTGGGTATCGCTCCCTACGACAACCGGTATATCATGTTCCTTTCGATATAAACCGACTACTCTGCAATATAATTTATCAATCCAACCCGAAACCCAAATCAAATCAGGCTTTATTTCTCGCACTTTGTGAAGTAAAGAATGTACATTTGCAAATGTATTACGATCATAATAATTCACATTCGGTAATTCGGAAGGAACATAGGGGGTATTACATTTCGTCCATCTGACTATATGGACAGTACAACCCATCTGTATTAGTTCCTTTACTACAATAAGATTGTAAGGCATGAATGCGGAATAGAGTATTAAGGTTGTTTTCATTCAATTGTCATTCAATTTAAACTACATGATTTTTAATTATTTATTTCACATATTTTGAAATCCCAATACATAACCAAAGATAAACAAAGCAAAAGGCCCCAGAAGATAAAACATAGCCTTCAGTCCCCATATGCAATGCACAATAAGACAATATTCCTAATACAAACAAATTTAACGCTCCATTGGAAGAAGTATGAAGTACATACCATATAGGTTTAAAGATCATAATTGAAAACAGTACAAGTCCCACAATACCCATCGTTGATAATACAAAAAGCCATGAAGATCCGGGTTCTACCACTCCATCATCTGAAAATTTACTATAAAACATATTGCTCATAGAAGCAAATCCAACACCATAAAAAGGGCTCTCTTGGAAGTCTGCCAATCTATCCAACCACATAATATCTCTACCACTTAATGCACTACCTCCCTCTGAACGAGCTATATGTTTTTCCAATATATTCTGAGAAAATTTAATCCACAAAGGAGTAGATATAAATATAATTATAATAAAAACATACAAATCCTTAAATATAGACATAACTTTATTCTTGTAATGAACATAAATCATAAGAAACAAAGAAATTATAATAGAAACAAATGCAGTTCTTGATGCACTAATCAGACAAACTAAAAGACTAATTAATATTAGGAATAGATATTTAATTTTATCTATCTTTTGTTTTGAAAACAAGTAATTAACAAAACAGATTATTGTAGACACACCAGACATATAGCCCAGTAATAAAGAATGATTAACCAATCCATTAAATCCACTTCTACCAGTAAAACTAGAAATAGACAATAAATATCCAATAAACGATATGACTACCACATATACAATTACTAAATTCATAAGATTGATTAAACGAAATTTATAACTATATAAAAAAGAGGAATTTAAGAAGGGAGAAATCGAAGATACCACAACAACAAAACTTAACAAACGTTCTTCTGCTTTAAACATAGGAGAAACGTTATTTAGCACTAATGAAACTATTGCCCAAAAGATAAAATATAGCATTGTTCTATCTATTTTTATACCACCTTTCAATATAGATATAATAAATACAAATAAAAAGTATGAATAATATAAATAAACAGGAAATTCAATCTCAATAAATATATTCCTTGAAAAAACAATTATAGTTATAATAGATACTATTAATCGTATCATCATAATATCATATATTTTATTAAATTAGAGCGTATTTTGTAATACAATAATCTAAAAGAATATCTCAATCTAAACAAATTCATAAACACAATATCAAACATATATGGTGAAAAATTTCTTACAGAATACAAATAAATAGACTCAATAAAACTCTTCGATTTAATCGTATTTGAAATAGAAAATTCACCTCCATATATTTCTTTATTGATAATAAGCAATCTATTTTGTTTATCATTCAAATAAGGAGAATTTTGTTTATAAATATTTAGTGTTATTGCAAGCCCTCTTAAGCTTCTTAACCTTAAAATGTATTCGTCATATAATCGACCTTTAAGATTAAAATAATCAAAAAACATATTCCAGGAATTTATCATCCTATCATATACACATCCAAGTCTAGAATAATAAGAAGATAAAAGAGTAAAACTGTCACGGCGCATATAATGATAAAACAAGCCACTAGACACATATATTGATTTTGCACATTTGAAAGCTTTAAGATTAAAAAACAAATCTTCCATAGGTACTAAATTTTCAACGCACAATGAATTATTGGACAGCAAAGACGATTTATATATTTTATTCCACATATAATTAGAAATATTCTTTTTGGACAATTTCCAAAACAATTCTCCTATATTATCATTTTCAACATATAATCTATCAATTGATTTATATTCAGCAATACGATTTTCATTTACAAATTCTGTACAAACACCACAAACTACTATATCGGCATTGTACAAACAAGCTTTCTCATACATGCTTTCCAACATTGTGGACTCAATCCAATCGTCAGAATCAATAAATGACAAATACTCTCCTTTTGCTAATTTTATTCCTGCATTTCTAGTATCACTCAATCCTCCATTGGGTTTGTGAACAACTAATATTCTATCATCTTTTAATGCATATCTATCAGCTATCACACTTGATTTATCTGTAGATCCATCATCTATCAAAATTATTTCAATATCATGAATTGTTTGAGTAATAATACTTATAATACATCTTTCCAAATATAATTCAACATTATAAATAGGAACAATAACAGAAATCAAAGGTTTTTTCATAATTTAACAATTCTTAAATAGATGTTCAATAAACGTTGAGTATCTTCTACCATATGCTTCCCAAGAAATATTATCTAATTGATCTCTATTAAACACTTTATTTAATGAACAAAATATTAAAGCTTTTGATACTTCTTCTTCTAAAGCTGCTAACGAAAAATCTTTCATCTCAAATATCCATTCCTTTAAATCTGTTACTTCTCCAATATCCTTCCCTCCTGTAAATTTAGAACACACAACAGGTAATCCACATGCAATAGCCTGAGGTTGAACTAAAGCTAAACCTTCTTCTCGAGAAGGTAGAACGAATATTTTTGCTTTAGCATAGTACTTTATTAAAGTATTTTGATCTACAGCTTCAATATGCTTCATATTTGCACTTTCAGGAAATTGCATATCCATAATTTTTCCTATATGCAAAAATGAATAGTTTTGTTTTAAGCATAATTGTTGTATAAGATCACATCCTTTTCTATAGCACCAGCTACCCGTCATTATTATATCAAATTCTTTTTTTGAAAATTTCAAAGGATAGAATTTTGATAAATCAACACCATAAGGATTATAGAACAATTTATTGAAAGGATAATTATTTTCTAGATATGTTTGTTTAACAATCTTTGAAGGAACTAATATATAATCACATTCTTTATATTGATTCAATTCATCTTCTAAATCTGATTTTTTAATACAATATCTTTTATCATTTGGCATTTTCTTCGAGATTAGATAATTCTCTAATAGTTTTTTTTGATTTAATATATGAGTATAACCTGATTCTAATAATCTAAATTTAGATTTCTTTTTCGCAACACGAAAACATCTCTTCTTATGAATATTAACATCTGAAATATAAATATCACTATTACGCATATATAAAGATACAAAGTAATCAAAAACAGAATTCATTACTTTCATTCCAAATACAGGAAACATTTTACTTAACAAAATAAAAGGGGTCATTATCCAAAATATTGACTTACTAGATTCTTTTTTTAATCCAAACTTCTTCATTCGCTTATATGGGACTGCAGTATAAAAAGCAACTTCATATCCTTGCTTTTCTAACTCTCTAGCAACATCCAATAACCATCTTCTCCCAAAAGATACAACATTAATTTTTATATTCTTTTCCATAAATCACTTTCTTTATTTTCCCTATTACATAATATAATATTATTATCTCCATCAATAATTGACTATAAGGTAATATATCAATATACTTATATTTAGTCAAAACTATATATGCAAGTAATTGTGTTACTATAGATAAACTAACAAATAATAATCCTAATACAACATGATTATTTGTAGATTCCAAAACAACACTTCCTGACTCCCACAAAGAATGAACAATTATGATTAATACAAATGAAAGCATTAACGATGCATCAAATACAACGCTATTATGTAACCACATAGAATATATCCAATCACCGTAAAAAAACAAAACAATACTAACTAATATGGCAAAAAATGTTGATATGACAGCTGATGTTTTATATAATTTATTCATTTCCTTACTATCCCCTCGACCAAAAGCGATCGTAAATTCAGGCCATATAGCATGTTTAATTGTCTTCAAAAGAGTTGCTATAAAATTAGACAAAGTCCGTGTTGTTGTATAAAGTATTACAGCATTAGGTCCAAAAAAATAATTTACAATTAAATTAGAACCTTGTATTAAAACTGAATAACTAACCGGAATAGACATAAACGAAACAGAAGGAATTATTAATTGTTTAAACAAAGACCAATCATAATATTTCTTATTAATAGAGAATTGAATAAAACTCTTTGCCAATTTATATTTATACAACAAAAGAAATAACCCTGGCAATAAATACAATGAAACCATAAAATAGATTGACACATTACAGCTAACGCAAAAAATAATTATCAAAACTTCAATCAATCTGGAAGTAATTGATATAAATGTAGCTATATGATATTTTGATTTAGCACGAAATAAAGAATCTAAAATAGCTCCATACATTGATATATAGACATATATCAAAAATGAAACAAATATAAAATTAGCCAAAGATCTATTCATTTCCGACAAATGCAACAGTATTGGTAAATCAATAATTGATAACACAATAACACTTATAATCAATGAAAATATAAATACAAGAGAAACTAACAAAACATTATTAACTATAAGTGAATTACACTTCTTTATATTATTATTTAGGTATTCAATTGAATATACATTTTGTGTAACAGTACTCAATCCAATATTTGTTATCGAAAAGAAAGCTGTTAACGATGTTATCACAATCCAATCACTGTATAAAGATTTCCCCCAATAATTAATATATAATGGTACCAATAATATTTGAAATACGAGATTAACAACTACACCATAAACATTAGCAAATAAATTCTTTATTATCAGAACGTTCATCATCTAATTCATTTATTTCATCTAATCCACAACAATACAGAATTCAAACCTCAAAATCTGAAACTACTTTAGTTATGGCATTTACGCACATATCAACATACACAATATCCAAATAGGTATTCATTCAGTGGATAGAATATATAAATTAAACCTGCAATGTATTAACCAGATTTAAAGCAAAATTAATTTTTATAGAAGTTCCTATATTTACAAAACTTGTTTGCTTAGCAATGATTTTGAAAGCCGGGATATTAGCTCTGACTTCATATCCGAACTCAAATTTTTAAGAATATTCCAATAGGTATCCATATTTAGGAATATTCATTTTTCCTTTTAACGTAAACTTTTTTCCCACAAAATACCCAATCGTCCTCCTTAGCCCTTCCTCCAATCGTATTGTAGGCTGCCAATCCAATTTCTCTTTAGCCAATGCTATATCCGGCTTCCGTTGTTTCGGATCATCACCAGGTAGAGGGCAATAAACAATCTTTGATTTTGAATTTGTTAATTCAATCACTTTTTCTGCCAGTTCCAACATTGTAAACTCTCCAGGATTTCCCAGATTTACCGGGCCTATAAAATCATTTCCGGTAGCCATCATGCGAATCATCCCTTCTATCAAATCATCCACATACTGAAAACTACGGGTTTGAAGGCCATCTCCATAGATTGTTATGTCCACTCCATGCAATGCTTGCATGATGAAATTAGAGACAACCCGTCCATCATTCGGATTCATATTTGGGCCATATGTATTAAATATCCGAATGATTTTAATCCGTACACCATTCTGTCGATGATAATCCATAAATAGTGTCTCGGCTGCGCGTTTACCCTCATCGTAACAACTGCGGATACCGATCGGGTTCACATTTCCCCAATAAGATTCAACCTGTGGATGAATAGCCGGATCGCCATACACTTCACTGGTCGATGCCTGGAGAATCTTTGCTTTCGTTCGTTTAGCCAATCCCAACATATTCATTGCTCCGTAAACGGAGGTTTTCATTGTCTTAATTGCATTATACTGATAATGGGGAGGTGATGCTGGACATGCCAAGTTATAGATCTCATCGACCTCGGCATAATAGGGGGATGTTACATCGTGACGAACCAACTCAAAATTATCATACTGCAACAGGTGGCGAATGTTATCCTTACTGCCGGTAAAATAATTATCCAGGCAAATCACATCGTTACCTTTTTCCACCAAACGTTCACATAGATGGGAACCGATAAAACCGGCTCCGCCCGTTACTAATATTCGTTTCATTTCCGTCCGATTCTCGAATAGACAAAATATTCCTCTTCTATTTCTTTCATATCATAAATATTTCGCCCATCAATCATAATATTTCCTCGCATCAATCTCTTTATACATTTCCAACTTGGTAAACGAAACTGTTTCCATTCAGTAATAAGCAATAATGCATCTGCATCAACTACTACATCATACATATCTTTGGCATATTCCACCTGATTTCCTATTCGACATTTACATTCATCCATGGCAATTGGATCGTATACCTTTACTATCGCTCCGGCTTTTATCAGTTCATCAATAACCACTAATGCCGGAGCTTCACGCATATCATCCGTATCCGGTTTAAATGCCAATCCCCAAATAGCAACGATCTTGCCTTTCAGGTCATTATTGAAGAGTTTATTTACTTTTTCAAAAACAATGCTTTTCTGAGTTTCATTCACTTCTTCTACAGCTTCTATAACACGCATCGTATAACCATTCTCTTTTCCGGTATGTAGCAATGCTTTCACATCTTTCGGAAAACAACTGCCACCATAACCACAGCCGGCATACAAAAAATGTTTTCCGATCCGGGTATCACTTCCAATGCCTTTACGGACACATTCCACATCAGCACCAACCCTTTCACACAGGTTAGCGATATCATTCATAAAGCTGATACGGGTAGCCAGCATAGCATTCGCTGCATATTTCGTCATCTCCGCTGAAGGAATATCCATGAATAAAATAGGATAACCATTCAATACAAAAGGTCTGTATAAACGTTCCATCAGTTTACGGGCATGGTCGCTTTCAATACCAACAACTACCCGGTCAGGTGCCATAAAATCCTTGATGGCTGCTCCTTCTTTCAGAAACTCAGGATTGGATGCCACGTCAAAGGGAATAGTAACTCCACGCTTATCCAGTTCTTCCTGAATGACAGCTTTTACTTTCTGAGCCGTTCCGACCGGAACAGTGCTCTTTGTTACAAGTAGCGTATATTTATTAATAGAACGCCCTACAGTACGCGCTACATCCAGGACATATCTCAGATCGGCACTTCCATCTTCATCCGGAGGAGTTCCGACAGCACTGAAAACAATAGATACATTATCCAGGCAAGCGGTCAGATCAGTCGTAAAATGTAAACGACCGGCTTCCACATTCTTCAGGACCAGGCTTTCCAAACCGGGTTCATAGATAGGCATTACACCTCCCTGCAAAGCTTTTATCTTTGCTTCATTTATGTCCACACAGGTGACATCTACTCCCATTTCTGAGAAGCAGGTTCCCGTGACCAGGCCTACATAGCCTGTTCCTACAATTGCTATATTCATTATTGTTTGATTACAAAGGGAATATCAGGCATTGATATTCCTTGGAAAACTTATTTATATAATCGTAAATAGTCTGCTATCACTTTACGTATACGGTCAGAGGACTGGTTGGAGTTTGCTATCGACAAAAGGTATATTGTCTCCTTATAGATCAAATAATAAATTATATTTTGCTTACAAATCAGATAACGAACCTCTAAAGTTTCAGTAGAAAATATATCATCATGAATACCCAAGTTAGGAAACTTAGTTAAGGTTTCAATATATCCCATTATATCAGTATATACACGTTAGGATACACGGCTTCCAAAATCAGTCTCTACATATTCTAATATAGAGAAAAGTCCTTCGGTAGCAAAAGATGACCAAACTATTTCCATCCCATTCGAGCCTTCACTAATTCATCTATCTGGTTATGGGATATGACCAATCTTTTATCGAAATCAGAAACAGCTTTGGATATGGCACTTCTAAACATATCTTCAGAAACAATATCCAGATAAGTGCCCCGCAAGTCAGCAGAAACATAAGCAGCAGAAGGTTCCTCCAACTTCGAAGAGTGAATATTTTCTTTTGATTTATATGGATGCGATTGTTTTGCCATTTCGTTATTGATTTTTTACAAAGCTATATAAATAAACCATTAAAATCAAAATATCACCTCTTTATTCACAACACCCCACTCTCCGACATTCCGTTCTTCTTTATTAAACGAAACACCGACCTTTGTGATAAAGTTCAGGAATCCATAACGCACCTCTTCATTGGGAAATTCAAGTTTATAGAGTTTGAAACGGGCATCGTATTCTTTGATGGTCAGATATCCGCTTTGATAGATTAACGGGATCGGATTATTCTGCTCGGCACGGTATTCGGTAAAAGCCGATGCCTGTGTCTCTACACCATCGATCAGAAGGCGAAGATCGTATTCGCTTTTTTTCAATAATTCTACTAAAAAGGTGGGAGTTCCTGTCTGGAACCAATAATCGCCAAATTCTCTTTTTTCTAATGCATTTAAAGTACTAAAAGGATTGAATACTCCTTCACGGTTCGGATGGAAATGGTATCCATCGTATTGTTTAACCATTGTTTCAAATGTTTCATCTAATGAAAGAGACTGCATTTGACCTAGTTGTTCCAATTCCGGATGAAAGTTTTCGGCCAACTCCTTATGCGTTATACCACAAAGAGTAGCATAATTGTAATCAAGGCTTATGTCATTGAGCTGGTTCAAATCGCTGAAAACACTGACTTGTGCAAATTTAGTGACACCTGTCAGGAAAACAAAACGCAGATAACGATCCGTACTTTTCAGTACACCGTAAAACGCTTTCATTGTACGCCGATAGGCATCCAGCAGAGGTTCATTATTAATAGCCTGCAAAAGGGGTTTATCGTATTCGTCGATCAATACAACCACCTGACGACCGGTTTGCTCCCAAGCACGACGGATAACATAAAAGAAACGTTCTTCCGGAGCACGTAATTTCATTTCATCCCCGTAAACAGCTTCCCACATCTCTAAATATTGATTTAAAATAGCTTCCAGATCCGCTTCCGTTTCATATTTACGGGCATTCAAATCAAGATGCAACACCGGATAAGTAAACCAATCGTGTTCCAATTTTTCAATGGCTAACCCTTGAAAAAGTTCTTTTCGTCCTTGAAAATAAGCGTCCAAAGTAGAAATCAACAAACTTTTTCCGAAACGACGAGGACGACTGAGGAAATAAGGGATCTCACTTACTGCCAAACGATAAACCAGTTCGGTCTTATCGACATACAAATAGTTTCCATTCCGAATCTTCTCGAAACTTTGTATTCCTATTGGTAATTTACGATTCGTCATCATACGCTATTTTAATCTTTATCAAGTGTTGAACAAAGATAAACATTTATCCGAATAAAGCGGAAACCTGAAAAGTTAATAGTTAAAACGTTTTATTGATTTATTCAACCAGCCTATCAATACAGACCATAACAGAATATCCAGAAAAAGAATCAGATTGTTATTGATCGTATTAATCAGTGCCATATTCAAAACACATAAGACACAAGCCAGTCCTAAGATGCATACCACTGCTTTTTTACATGTCAGACCTGCATCCAGGCATTTATGATGAATATGATTCCGGTCGGCAATAAACAATGGTTTATGATTTCGGGCACGAATCAACATGACGCGGAAAACATCGAAAGCCGGTACTATCAACGGGGCAAAAGCGACAATGATCGCTCCTTCGAAATAAGGATGTATCTGCGGATTGACTGTTGCATAAGAGATCGTAAGAAATGCCAGCATATAACCTAATGTCAAACTACCGGTATCGCCCATAAAGATCTTCGTACAACGGTCCGCCTTCCCAAAGACGTTATAATAGAAAAATGGGAGTAATGTGCCCAATGCCGAAAAAGCAAACATGGCATATACCCACTGGCTATAATAAAGATATAAACTTCCTAAAACACTTAGGGCAATAATACTTAACCCGGAGGCCAGGCCATCGATACCGTCAATCAGGTTGATGGCGTTGATGATAAAGACTGTCATTAATATCGTAAGAGGAATTCCTATATACGGACTCAATTCGTGAATACCTGCCAACCCGTATAAGTTATTGATCCATAATCCCGCCAGAGGGAACATGGAGGCGGCTAGGATTTGTATAAAGAATTTTGTCCGATAACGTAGTCCGACCAGATCGTCTTTTATACCGGATAAATACAATAACGTGAGACCACAGATCAAGAAGAAAAATTCGGGAATGATAAAATGGAGCCTGTTTTCGGCTATTTCGAAGCCGATCAGGTAACGTAATCCGGTCACAAAAGAGAGTGAAAACAGGATTGTAGGAACAAATGAAATACCACCTAAACGGGGAATTATTCCGTCGTGAACTTTTCGTTCATTAGGTATATCAAATAGTTTTTTTCGATAAGCGACAACCAGGATACGCGGAATTATCAGGGCTGAGAGCAATATAGATAAGACTAAAGACAGGGTTGTCAATAAATAAGCCATTAATTAATACTAGTTTTTTGATATGACAAGGTTCGTCAGTCACATAAAGTGTACTCACGAACAGGATGACTAGCTAAAACGATCGTTTTTTCTAGTCATCATATTGTCCGATTTTACTATGATTAAAAAAATGTTGAAGTATTGAATTTCAAATAATAATTGAATTTCTTTGTTTGTTATATATTTTTTTTGCTTACTTTTGCGCTGACTAAAAAAAACGATCGTTTTTTCTAGTCAGTACCTATTACATATAAAAATCTAGTATACTGCATATTAACACACACTTCAAGCCATATTCTTTATATGAATAAAGTCATTTTTCAGTCAAAACCTAAAACATTAATTCCATACAATAAGTAAGGCAATAATACACTGTTTTTTATAAGTAATTAAAAAGATGAGATTTCCAGAAATAGGTTTATTTTCATAAGGAGAGTGGACGTTCCGATGATGGCAAACTTCAAAAAGAGAGGTTATATACTTCTGAAAAATAAAAAAATCTTGCAAATTCACTTTTCAATCGTGAATTTGCAAGATTTTAGAGTTTAATTTAACTATTGCCGGATATGGATTACTCTTTCTTTTTTCTTTTATAGAGGAAAGAGTTCCAACGTTCTTCAGCATGGTCCTGTTGAAACATTTCGTAACGAGCCATAGTGAAAAGTAGGTCTGAGAGGCGATTCACGAACTGCATGATTTCCTCTGGAAGCGGATCTTTCCGGTATAATGTCCATAAACGACGTTCGGCTCGACGGGCAATGGTACGTGCCAACTGCAAATGGGCGGAGATCAGGGTACCGCCGGGCAGGATAAAGAAACCATTATCCTGCATCTGTCCGGTGAGTAGATCTATTTGTTGCTCACAGAAGGACACAAGGTCCTCCGATAAACTGTTAGGGTTCTTATCACGGATAGCCGAAGGGGTTGCCACGTGCGACATGACAACCATCAACTCCCGTTGTATTTTACCTAAGACATCCTGCCATTCATGTTCGGGAGGTAATAAAGCCCGCACGATACCGATTTGTGCATTCACTTCGTCAAGCGTACCGTTGGCTTCGATACGGATATCGTCTTTATCAACCCGTTCGCCGCCGTGGATACCGGTACGGCCTTTATCTCCTCCCCTGGTGTAAATTCTCATATTACTTCTTCGTTGTATCTTTCTTTTCGTCTTTTTCTTCCGGACGAATGATTCCTTTTACGGTTTCGCCGATAGGCAATTTATCCAATACGCCGAGACTCGGGGCAACGGTTTTAACCAATTGATTCAGGAAATTACCGGTTGTGCCCTGGCCACCGTCAAAGACGGTGATATCGCCAAGCTGCATGTGTTCAAATGCCTTCACCTGTTCGCCGGCAATTTCTTTCCACTGGTCTACCATCTTATACTGGATAGCGATAGCCGGGTTCGATTCGGCTGCCTCAACCATTGCCTTGAAACCATCGGCTTCAGCCAGCAATGATTTCTTTTTACCTTCGGCCTCGGCTTCCAGTTTCATCTGGATGGCACGGGCTTCGGCTTCGGCCTGGGCCAAAGTTGCCTTTGCTTTCGCTTCGGCTTCGCGGATCATCTTTTCGGCCACTGCTTCAGCTTGCAGGATGGCTTCCTGACGGGCGATTTCTGCCGGAACGATCTTTTGTGCTTTCAGGGCTGATTCAACCTTTTTGGCTTTTGCTTCTTCCACTTCGCGCTGGGCGATTTCGCGGGCAGCTTGCACAGAGGCTTCCGAACGGGCTGCTGCTTCACCGGCTTGTTTGCTTGCTTCGGCCTGGGTTACTGCCAGTTCGGCATCAGACTTGGCTACTTCTTTATTCGCTTCGTTTCGTCCGACAGCGGCTTTCTTTCCGGCATCGGCCTTCTTGATTTCCATATCGGAATTTAGTTCTGCGATACGGCTTTCTTTTTCAGTATTTGCTTTTTCTATATTGATATTCTTATCTGCTTCGGCTTTGGCTACCTGCGACTCTTTCGAGGCATTGGCAACGGCAACCTGGGCAATACGTTCTTTATCGGCATTGGCAACTGATATTTCCTGTTGTTTCTTTGTCTCTGCAATAGCAATATCCTGGTCTTTGCGTGTTTCGGCAACAGTCGTTTCACGTTCGCGAATCTGATTGGCAATCTTGATGGCACCGAGTTTTTCCTGTTCTTCGATATTGGCCTGTGCTTCGTTCAGGGCTTTGCTTTCAGCTTCTTTACCGAGATTGACGATATAATTGGCGGCATCACGGATATCGCTGATATTGATGTTCATCAGGTAAAGACCGAACTTACGTAGTTCCGTATCGATATTGTCGCGTACCTTGGAAAGGAATTTATCACGGTCGGAGTTCAACTCTTCGATCGTCATATCGGCAATAACCAGACGCATCTGGCCATACACAACATCGGTAATCAGGTTCTGCTTGTCTTCCGGCTGCAAACCTAACAGACGTTCGGCTGCATTCTGCATCACTTCAGGGTCGGTACTGATCGCTACCGTAATGGTGGTCGGAACATCTACACGGATATTCTGCGCGGACAAGGCACCGGTCAGTTTACAATCAATCTGAAGAGGTTTCATGGAAAGGAACTCGTATCCCTGAATAATAGGCCATACGAAAGCGGCTCCACCGTGATAGAGTTTAGCTGATTTCTCTCCGGATGTCTTACCGTACACTACCAACACCTCGTCGCTCTTACACTTACGGTAACGGGACAATATCCCGATAAAAGAAAGAATGATAACCCCTACCAGGATGGCTACCATGATTAACATTTCCTGTGTCATAATTTAATCGTTGAGTTTATTATTTATTACTGTATATAAATTGTTCCTGATTCAACCTTGCAGATCAACGTACGGTCGCCGGTCTGATACTTTTTTCCTTCCAGGGAACGGACTTCCACCTCACGCAAGGCTCCGTTCTGGGCGACCTGAACGATATAGCGAACTCCGTCGTGTGCATAGATCGTACATTCCCGGCCCACCAGGGCTTCTGTCTTTTCCGGTTTGTTTTCTTTTTGAAGCTGATAGGCTTTCTTATAGAGAAACCATAGGATAAAAACGAAGAGCAACCCGATCAGGATGCCGATCAGGAAAGTAGAGATGGCCGTACTTTTGGCAATATACATATACCATCCGAAACCGATGCAGAAGTGGGTTAATCCTTTAAAAGATACTGCGCTGCTGAGATCGACATCAATATCCGTGTCCGTATCCAGGTCTCCAAAGAAGATAGACATGATGAACTGTATCAGAAATATAGCGGAAGCAACAACTGCGATTCCAAGAAAAATAGTATTGACCATGGCATTGAATTATTAGTTTACACGAAAATAAGGATTATTTTATTAAAACGAGCATATATAAGAAAAATATGTATGTTTGTAGTAAATATATCATATCCTCTTATGCTTCGTTAAGATATGCGATCGAAAAGATGCCGAAAGAGATGAAAGTGTTGGCAATGGCTAGATAAGTCCGTTCAGATAGTCGATAAACCATTGGTTTCTTGACGGATCGCCCCAATAAAGGTGGGTGTATCCGGCTAAGACGTTCTTATATCTGTATAAAGGGGTAGCGACAGGGCTTCCTTTGGCTGTGCAGGCGGTAGCGATGGAAGGCAGTTCCTCTTTCTGAGGCTCAATACGGGAATAATGGAACTCGTGTCCGGTCATTACATAATCATTATAATATAATGTACGGTATCCCAGACGAAGTTTCATTTGCTCCATAGTAGCCGACTGGTTCAGTAAACCGACCATCGGAAAACTACTCCCTTCCGACGATTTTATTTCATTGCATAGATACATCATTCCTCCGCATTCGGCAAGTAGCTTCCCTCCTGCTTCTGCATAATCGCGGACAGATTGAAGCATGGAACGGTTTGATGATAAACCGGGAAGGTATAATTCGGGATAGCCTCCGGGCAAGTATACAAAATCGGATTCCGGTAATACGGAATCGTGAAGCGGACTGAAAAAGGTAACTTCTCCCAGCCTGTGCAGCAATTGAATGTTCTCCTCATACGCAAAATTAAAGGCGGTATCACGAGCGATCGAGATTTTCAAAGGAGAAGGCAGCGTTTGTTCAAGCTGAACCATATGAGAGTTAGAAACAGGTTGGCAGGCGGTCAATGCCAATAGCCTGTCGATATCGACATGTTTCTCTACCAGGGCGGCTACACGGTCGGCAAATGTATCAAAACAAAATGTCTCATCCAGGGTTAAGCCCAAATGGCGGCTCGGTATCTCTACGTCGGCCTGTTTGGGAAGGTATCCTAATGCTTCGACACCGGCATCTTCACAGGCTTGTTTCAAAAAGGAATAATGAGTTTCGGAAGCTACAAAATTGAAAACGGCTCCGACAATGTTTATCTCTTTATAGAAGTTTTTGAAACCGTACAGCAAAGGGGCAACGGAATAGGCTGTACTTTTTGCGTTTACGATCAGGACGACAGGTATATTTAATGTACGCGCGATTTCAGCACTACTTCCCTGCATAGCATCGTATCCGTCAAAAAGGCCCATCACGCCTTCGGTTACCGCATAATCGGCTATCGAAGTATAGCGTCGATACAAATCACATATATGTTGTTCGGACATCATGAAACTATCCAAATTGACGGAAGGACAACCGGCGGCCATTTTATGATGGCGCGTGTCGATATAGTCCGGACCACATTTGAACGGCTGGACTTTTCCATACCGATTCTTCAACGCCCGAAGCAAACCGAGTGTAAATGTTGTCTTACCGCTTCCTGACGATGCGGCTCCGATCAGTAGATGAGATTTCATGACTTATCAGATTTAAATACCACTTTTCTCTTGATAGAAAAGTAACCAAAAGATCAAGGCTCAACCGGCTTCACCGCTTAGGCCTTTCCAAGGAAGCTGTACTTCCTCTTAGGATGGCCGACACCGATACTTATAGTAGCAAAGCAGGTGCAGCCTTGATCTTTTGACTACTTTTCCATCAAGGGAAAAGTCGGGTCAATTATTTCTAATATTGTTCCTTCTCATTCGGGAAGTCCTGTGTCTTCACATCTTCGATGTATGCCTGGACAGCACGAGTAATTTCTTCTCCGATATTGGCATATCTGCGAAGGAAACGCGGAGAGAATCCCATATTGATTCCCAACATATCGTGCATAACCAAAACCTGACCGTCTACACCTCCACCGGCACCGATACCGATAATAGGTATGCTCAGTTCGGAAGCAACACGTGCAGCCAGTTCTGCCGGAATCTTTTCCAGCACGATGGCGAAACATCCGATTTCTTCCAACAAATGAGCGTCGTCAATCAACTTCTGTGCTTCTGCTTCTTCACGGGCACGGACGGTATAAGTACCAAACTTATTAATAGACTGCGGAGTCAAACCCAAGTGTCCCATCACAGGAATACCTGCACAAAGGATACGCTCGATAGATTCTCTTATTTCACTACCTCCCTCCAGTTTAATACAGTCGGCATGCGTCTCTTTCATGACACGGATAGCGGAAGCCAAAGCCTCTTTGGAGTTCCCCTGGTATGTACCGAAAGGCAGGTCGACTACAACCAACGAACGCTGTACTGCTTTCATAACCGATTTACCATGGTAAATCATCTGATCCAATGTGATAGGAAGCGTTGTTACATTACCGGCCATTACATTCGATGCTGAATCGCCGACAAGAATAACATCCATACCAGCCTGATCGATCAGTTTAGCCATAGAATAATCGTAAGCCGTCAACATAGAAATTTTTTCTCCACGTTGTTTCATTTCCATCAGGCGATGTGTCGTCACCTTTCTTGTATCATCTAAATCCCTCTTTGCAACTGACATAATGCTTTTTGTTAATTGTTACGGCGGCAAAGTTAAGGATATTCTGTAATTAGCAAGACAAACAATAAAATATTTATGCCGTACAACATATGTTTATTTTTGTATATCTTTGCGCCCGTTTACATATAACGTTTAATATACAAGCAAAGATGAAAAAGTTAGTTTTTACTTTGGTGGTTGCATTTATGGCAATCATCAGTGCTGATGCACAGGTTTATGTAGGTGGTTCATTCAATCTTACTCACGACAAGAACGCCGATGTTACCAATTTTACTATTGCACCAGAAGTCGGTTATAACCTGAACGAAAACTGGGCTATTGCAGCAGAGATCGGTTATACACATTTCAAATCGGACGAGAACAAAGCTAATGCGTTTAATTTTGCTCCTTATGCCCGCTTTTCATTCTTCGAAAAAGGTATTGTCCGTTTATTCCTGGACGGTGGTGTTGGTATCTCTACCTATAAAAGAGAAAGCTACGATAGCGTCAACGGTTTCGAAATCGGTATCAAACCGGGTATTGCACTTGAAATATGCAAGAACCTGACATTTGTCACTAAATACGGATTCGCCGGTTATCGCGATGATTATAAATATGCCAACAGTACATCCGGTATCAGCCTGAGTTCTGAAGACCTGACTTTCGGTTTCCACTACGAATTCTAATTATCTATCAAACAGGAAGAGCCTGTCTTTATCCTACTCCGGATAGGCAGGCTCTTTTTCTTTCTGAACGCCACTTCTTCAAAAAATATCCTGTTGCCCGAAATATATCATTATATTTGCATCCACTGAAATATAATGATATAATATGGACAATTCAGATTTACTATTCCGGAAAGCAGAAGAAGCAGATATAGCACGTATCTGGGAAATCATCGGACAAGCCAAAGCGCAAATGCGACGGTTGAACAGCCATCAATGGGATGAGAATTATCCGGCACTTGAAAACATTGCCAAAGATATTCAATCGGGAAACGGATATGTCTTTTGCAATAAAGAAAATATAGCTGTTACTTATGGCGTTATTTCTTTCGACGGAGAGCCAGCCTACAAAGAAATCGACGGTAAATGGATAAACGATCTTCCTTACATGGTAGTTCACCGACTGGCCGTAGCCGATGAGATGAAACATCAAGGATTGGCGAAACGTTTTATGTTGCAGGCGGAAGAAGTAAGCCGGAACAAGGGCATCTATGCATTTCGCATCGACACCAATTTCGACAATCAGTATATGCTCCGCTTAATAGATTCTTTGGGATTCAGTTACTCTGGAGAAGTTTCTTACAGGGGAGATAAACGCAAAGCGTTTGAAAAAAGCATCCGCCCCCACTCCTCTTCTTTCGGGATTCCGGGTTATACGATCCGGGAAGCTATTTATGAAGATGCAGAAATCATATATGAAGCGATAGATAAACATCGTGAGGATTTACGGATTTGGTTACCGTTTGTCGATGGTTTAAACAGTGTTGCGGATGAACAGTCATTCCTGGAATCTACATTAAAAGTGCCTTATAAAGAACGGGATGTCGTATATATCATTGAAAAAGGCTTTGCGATCTGTGGTCTGATCGGTTTTCATTTCTCAGACCGAACAAACCATCGTACGGAAATAGGATACTGGCTGCTTCCTGAGTTTCGGGGAAAAGGTGTTATTACACGGGCCGTCCATTATCTCTGCCAATGGGCGTTCTTTGAAAAAGATTTCAACCGCATCCAGGTACGATGTGCCATGGGCAATCAACCCAGCAACGCCATTCCTCAACGTTTAGGCTTCACACTGGAAGGAACGGAACGTGACGGAGAATTACTTTCTTCCGGTGAATACACGGATATAAATGTATATAGTTTACTGAGGAAGGAGTTGGAGTTGAAATAATAATAAATCAACCTGTGTAAAAATCACACAAGTTCAAACAAGTTGCAGTAAACCTCATCAATCAAAATAATTAAGATGGAACAAGAAATTCAATTAAACGAACATAATAAGGCTGAATATCCACCGATGCATACAGCCGAACATATTTTAAATCAGACGATGGTTCGCATGTTTGGTTGTCCGCGTTCGAAGAATGCCCATATAGAAAGGAAAAAGAGCAAGTGCGATTATGAATTATCGGAAGCGCCTACCGCTGAAATGATGGCTGAAGTAGAACGCCGGATAAATGAAGTAATAGAACAGCACCTGCCTGTAACGATCGAATTTATTCCGAAAGCGGAAGCCGGAGCCATTGTCGATCTCAGTAAATTACCGGAAGATGCGAGTGAGACATTACGTATTGTTCGTGTCGGAGATTATGATGCCTGTGCATGTATTGGTGCACATGTCAGCAACACTTCTGAAATAGGGCGGTTTAAACTCTTGAATTACGATTATACTGACGGACGGTTACGCCTGCGGTTCAAACTGGAAACTGCATAAACAAAGATATAATTATTAAAGAAAGGCTCTTATCCCCAACACAGGTAAGAGCCTTTTCTGATATTAATCGGATTAACGGGAACGAACTTCCCTTCTCATAAAAGAAACGTAAGACAAGGCAAAACAAACAACTGTCGCTGCAATCAACCCTGTCAGCTGCGGCCAGACAACGATCAGGCTCTGGCCCAGAGGCAACGGACTGGGGATAGCCCCATGCACCTGTTCCATCGTCAACGGTCCCAGACTTCTGACAGAAGGCATCAGCAAGGTTGTCGTTGCATCACTGAACAACTGGCTCGGCGCGAAGCGCAACAGGTTAAGCATAAAGCGCTGGTAGCTGATTATCTGGTAATCGCTGGCAAATCCGGAAGGACTGAGTGCTTTCCCTATCAGATTGATGATCATATTATAGAACACACTGAAAAATAACCAGATGGCCACACAAGCCAGTGCGGATGTCGCAGCCTGACGGAACTGAATGGAAAAGAATATCGACAGGTTCAGCCAAAAAGCAACATAGAAGATGCTGACAATGATAAAGAACACCATTCGCAAAAACTCTTCCGCCGTCGGAGGAATACCGATCGCTATCAATCCGAATCCCATCACCAGAAACCCCAGGGAGAACAACATAATGCCAATAACAATCAATGCCCCGACGAATTTGGCATTAATCAGATAATCACGATGGATAGGTTGAGACAGGATACGACTCAATGTACCTCTGTTTTGTTCAGAATTGATCGCATCGAATCCTAACGCAATCCCCAGCAAAGGCCCCAGGAAACTGATAAAGACAACAAAAGAAGGCAAAGTTCCATCCGAAACGGTAAACAGTTTCAGGAAAAGGAACGCATTGTCTGGGTCATTAGGCTTGATAGAGTCTCCGATATTAGTCAGAGCAGTATATAACGACCCCATACAAGTCAATGCAATAAGGACGATCATGATAATAAAACGCCAGCTTCTCACATGATCGGAGACTTCTTTATTCACAATTACCCAAAAGGGATGATATATTCTATTCATGACCTTTACCTCCTTCGAAATAATGATTATAAATATCATCGAGTCCGTGCTCTTTCTTCTGTTGCTCCGTCAGTTCAATGTCGGCCAACAGTTTACCACTGCTGAACAGACCGACACGGTTACAGACCTGCTGAACCTGGTCCAGATGATGGGAAGAGAACAGCACCGTCAGCCCTTCTTCATGACTCAACTGATGGATCAGGTCCATAAACTCACGGACACCGGCAGGGTCTATTCCAGATGTCGGTTCGTCCAAAATAATCACTTCCGGATCTTTAATCAGGACATCTGCCAAGCCTAAACGCTGACGCATACCCCGCGAATATTTACCGGCTTTCTTATTCCCTTCATTCATCAGACCGACTCTTTCAAGCAATTGAACAGCTTTTTCCTTTGCATCCTTCTTCGGAATACCGTTCAGCTGAGCTGTATATACCAGATTTTCTATCCCGGTCATGTCGTCATAAAACCCGACATCTTCCGGCAGATAGCCAACTATCCGTTTTACTTCTATCGGGTGCGTGGTAGAATCTACGCCACATACTTTCACAGAACCCGAAGTCGGCTCAGTCAGTCCCAGCATCATCAGGATCGTTGTAGACTTTCCGGCTCCGTTAGGTCCCAGTAATCCGAATATGTCCTTTTTATTAATGGTCAGGTTCAAATCATTTACCGCAGTAAAACCACCATACTTTTTTGTCAGTCCGGTAAGTTCAATAACTGGTTGACCCATGGCTTACCTCCTTCCATATTTGCGGAACAGATAATAGACGCCTCCCAATACCAAAACAATGATCAGAACACCAACCCAGCCCCATATCATCGGAGTTTTTACGGAAATACGAAAATCGGTTGTAGCATTTACCTCCGGAGTCTTGACTGTCATCTTTGTTACATAATCTCCGGGAAGTGCTTTTTTAGAAGCCTTTACCGTAGCAACAACGTTTGTAGTCTGTCCGGCTCCCAGCTTCATCAGTTTTGCCGGTTCGAAAGTAACCTCCCAGTCTACCGGTTTGCTGGCAGAAAGCTCTATATCTTTTAGTTCGGCAGAACCGGTATTTTTCACAACCAAATCGATCCGTTTCGTCTCACCGGCTGTAATATCAGAACTGAGCAAACCTCTCGGAGTAGTTAATTCCATTTCATAAGAACCGGTTACTACCACTTCCAGGTCCAGATCGGCAGAAGTGGAACCCGTAGAGGCATGAACAGGAATCTTATAACTTCCTGCTGCAACATTAGCCGGCGGGTTGACGTCGATAGTTATATTCTGGGTTGCATTAGGTTCTACTTGTGCAGATGTTGCCTGCTTATAATTCGGCTTGAATACCACATTCCATCCCCGCTGTACATCGGCTGTCAAAGCATAGAGTTGCTGCTCCGCTGTACGGTTCTTGATCGTTGCGTTGAATGTAAATGTTGATTTGGAATTTCCCTCCATGTTCGGCTGTGTAGTCGTGAAATCAGTCTGGTAAGTTCCCTGCTTGGAGACAGTAATCGTAAGCGGGAGTTTCGCCATTCCGTCGGCAGAGACCGTAAAATTATAAGTACCTTTATTCACCTTCACCGGCACTTCGACCTTTAAAGAGAAATTTTTCTTTTCATCCGGCAGAACTGACAACTGACTGATTGTAAAACCTCCGGACTTCACCTCATAACTCCATCCCCGGGGCATTCCTTCCACGGAAATCGTCGCATTCTTCACTTCGTCACTTTTGTTGATGACGTCAACACTGTAATCAATCGACTCTCCCGGTGGAACAGAAATCTTTGTGTAGGGAGTGTACAACATCACGCTCTCTTTTGTGTCCGTAGCGTGGATCTTACAAGGGATAACACCCAATAACAGTACCAATAGTAGGTTTAAACAGTTAATTTGCATTTTCATAATGATTTTTATAGAGTATACAAAAATGATTACTTAATTAGCTGGTGACAAATATATAAACTGTGATTATTAGCAATTATTAAAAGTGTTAAAAAAAATCTATTACACAAGATCTCCCATCTTTTTACCCTAAGGCCCTCTCCTGTTTACGACAACAGATTATTCAGCATCTATACATTATATATAGACAAAACCAAAAGATGTCATTCGGATGCTAAATAGACCGAATTATTATGTAAATGTAACACTGAAATAAAATATTTTTATGTAAGTTTGCGAGCGCTAAGAAAGACATTTTATACAGAAATTTAAATACAAGAGTTATGCAATCAATTGACAATTTCAATTTTGCCGGCAAAAAGGCATTTGTAAGAGTTGACTTCAACGTTCCATTGGACGAAAACTTCAACATCACAGACGACACTCGTATCCGTGCCGCTCTTCCTACTCTTAAGAAGATCTTGGCAGACGGTGGCAGTGTAATTATCGGTTCACACCTGGGCCGTCCGAAAGGCGTTACAGATAAATATTCTTTGAAACATATCCTGAAACACGTTTCTGAACTGCTGGGCGTAGAAGTTCAGTTTGCTAACGACTGTATCGGCGAAGAAGCCGGCGCTAAGGCTGCTGCATTGCAACCGGGCGAAGCATTGTTGCTGGAAAACCTTCGTTTCTATGCTGAAGAAGAAGGCAAACCAAGAGGTTTGGCTGAAGACGCAACAGACGATGAAAAGAAAGCTGCCAAGAAAGCCGTTAAAGAAAGCCAGAAAGAATTCACAAAGAGACTGGCTTCTTATGCAGACTGCTATGTAAACGATGCATTCGGAACAGCTCACCGTGCTCACGCTTCTACAGCGCTGATCGCTGACTACTTCGATACTGACCACAAGATGTTCGGTTACCTGATGGAAAAAGAAGTAAAAGCTGTCGATAAAGTAATGAGCGACATCACTCGTCCGTTCACTGCTATCATGGGTGGTTCTAAAGTTTCTTCTAAAATCGAAATCATCGAAAACCTGTTGGGTAAGGTAGATAACCTGATCGTAACAGGTGGTATGACTTATACTTTCACAAAGGCTATGGGTGGTAAGATCGGTAACTCTATCGTTGAAGACGATAAGTTGGATCTGGCTCTTGACCTGATGAAGAAAGCAAAAGAAAAAGGTGTAAACCTGGTATTGGCTGTAGACGCTAAGATTGCTGACGCTTTCAGTAACGACGCAAACACTAAATATGCTGACGTAAACGAAATTCCTGACGGATGGGAAGGTCTTGACATCGGTCCTAAGACTATCGAAATCTACGCTGACGTTATCAAAAACTCAAAGACTATCCTTTGGAACGGTCCTACAGGCGTATTCGAATTCGATAACTTCACTGACGGTTCACGTGCAGTAGGTAACGCTATCGTTGAAGCTACAAAGAACGGTGCATTCTCTCTTGTTGGTGGTGGCGACTCTGTTGCCTGCGTTAACAAGTTCGGTATCGCAGATCAGGTTTCTTATGTATCTACAGGTGGTGGTGCTTTGCTGGAAGCTATCGAAGGTAAAGTTCTTCCGGGTATCGCTGCTGTAAAGGGCGAACCGTATAAATAAGAATAAGAAAATACTCTTATCTAAATAAGCGCCAAGGCTGTCCCTGAAAAGGTGACAGCCTTTGTTTGTTTCATCCTATAGAAACAGTTGTTTCATTATGAAGAAACTGTTGTTTCTATAGGTAGAAACACTTTTTACCATAGAAGGAAGAATCATTCGGAAAATGTCATTCTTCTATGGAAATTTATACCCGTATCAGAATATATTCTAATATCAGTCTTGCATATTGGAACTCAATCTAAATATTTTGTACCTTTGCCCGACATTATTCGAAAATCATTGAAAACAACATAGAATTAAAGAAAATGGCAAAAGAGCTGAAAGAACTGACTAAGAGAAGTGTAAACTACTCTCAGTGGTACCAGGATTTGGTTATTAAAGCGGATCTGGCAGAAAATTCTGCTGTACGTGGCTGTATGGTTATCAAGCCTTACGGATACGCTATTTGGGAGAAGATGCAACGTATCCTCGACGATATGTTCAAGGAAACAGGACACGTAAACGCTTACTTCCCTCTGTTGATCCCGAAATCATTCTTAAGCAAAGAAGCCGAACACGTGGAAGGTTTCGCCAAAGAATGCGCTGTTGTTACACATTATCGTCTGAAAACAAACCATGACGGTACAGGTGTAGTTGTCGACCCGGCAGCTAAACTGGAAGAAGAACTGATCATTCGTCCGACTTCTGAAACAATCATCTGGAACACATACCGTAACTGGATTCAGTCATACCGCGACCTGCCTATCCTATGTAACCAATGGGCAAACGTGATGCGCTGGGAAATGCGTACACGCCTGTTCCTCCGTACCGCAGAATTCCTGTGGCAGGAAGGTCACACGGCTCACGCTACCCGTGAAGAAGCAGAAATCGAAGCAAAAAAGATGCAGGAAGTATATGCAAACTTTGCTGAAAACTATATGGCAATGCCGGTTATCAAAGGTGTAAAATCTGCCAGCGAACGTTTCGCAGGCGCTTTGGATACCTACACTATTGAAGCGATGATGCAGGACGGAAAGGCTTTGCAGGCAGGTACTTCCCACTTCCTGGGACAGAACTTCGGTAAGGCTTTCGATGTTACTTTCATCGACAAAGAAGGCAAGAGTGATTATGCCTGGGCTACTTCATGGGGAGTTTCAACCCGTCTGATCGGTGCCCTGATCATGTCTCACTCGGATGATAATGGTCTGGTATTGCCTCCGCACCTGGCTCCTATCCAGGTAGTGATCGTTCCGATCTATCGCAGCGAAGAACAGTTGGCACAAATCAGCGAAAAGGTAAACGGTATCGTAGCCAAACTGAAAAAGATGGGTATCTCCGTTAAATACGACGATGCAGATAACAAGAAACCGGGATGGAAGTTTGCTGAATACGAACTGAAAGGCGTTCCTGTACGTCTGGCAATAGGTGGACGCGATCTGGAAAACAACACGATCGAAGTAATGCGCCGCGATACGCTGGAAAAAGAAACCATCACTTGCGACGGTATCGAAGAATACGTACAGAATCTGTTGGAAGAAATCCAGCAGAACATTTTCCAGAAAGCTCTTGATCATCGTACAGCTTGCACGGTAACTGTCGATACTTACGAAGAGTTCAAAGAAAAGATCGAAGAAGGCCTGTTCATCATGGCTCACTGGGACGGTACTCCCGAAACAGAAGAACTGATCAAGAACGAAACCAAAGCAACTATCCGTTGTATCCCATTGGAAGGCGACAAAACACCGGGTAAGTGTATGGTTACCGGCAAACCTTCCGCACAGCGCGTATTGTTTGCACGGGCTTATTAAGCAACATAAACAATAAAATATATGAATGAGGATATGCCTTCACAGGTGTATCCTCATTTTTTATCTATTGTAAATCAAGCTTAATATATCTTTTACATAAAAAAATAATTATTTTTGTACGTAAAGACTAATATGATTACAGAGCAAACAATGGCTTAAATCAACCCCAAAAACAGAATAGATAATGGGATACACAGAATTCATATTGACAATAAATTCCTCTTGCATTACCATACTGATCATATTGGCAATAATTTTGTTGGTTGCCACCCGCTTCCGGGGAGAGAACGGATACGCGGCAGCCATTATCGTACTTCCGAACGTTCCGGTCTACATTTATAATATGAGCCGTATGCTGGGTTGGCACGAGATCACCCTGTTCATGTTTCCCATCAGTTACTCTGTCAATACAATGTTGATGCCTCTACTGTGGCTTTTCACTCTCAGAAATTTCGATACGGACTTTCGCTTCAGACCGATACAACTGCTACACTTCATTCCTGCAGCCGTTTCCGTTATCATCGTACTTTCGCTGTCTACACAAGAACGGATGGATAATATTATCTATGAAATGAGCGGCGACGATATGTGGGTCGGCAATCTCAATGCACTTATCATATTATTCCAGATGTTCCTTTATTTTGCAGCCATTTTCCGTTATCTTCATAAAAAGAGACACTATATCAAAGAAAACTGGTCTGATGCGGAATACCTGCAAAAAGAGTGGATACCGAAACTGATGTACCTGTTTGCCGCCCTGTTTGTTATCGTCATGACCTGCTACGTGATATGGCCACGGACGGACGCCTGGCTGATACAAATACTGAATGTTATAGCTATGAGCTATTTGACATACAACTCTATAGCACATCCGGCCGTACTTTCCACAACCGAAGAAGTGTCGGCCACAGAAAACAATAGTGAGAATACCCCCTCTCCCGTATTGGATGAAATACAAATGCAGGAAATCTGCAAATGGGTAACCGAGTACCTGGAAACCACTCAGGCATTTCTCCGGAACGACCTCTCACTGCCAATGCTTTCCAAAGAAACCGGTATCCCGCAAAAGATGCTTTCACGTGCCGTCAACAGCTATATGAAATGCAACTTCTTTGAGCTTATAAACGCGATGCGCGTGGAAAAAGCCAGGCAGCTATTACTTTCACCCGAAACTTCCGGTTATACGATAGACAGCATTTACGAAGAATGCGGCTTCCGTTCCCGTTCGACATTCTTTCTTGCCTTTAAGAAAACAGAAGGGAAATCTCCCGCCCAATGGCTCAAATCGCAGAAAAACGAAACTTTTTAGTCCGAATGCAGTGCATTCAAATTAACCCGGGATCCGATTATTAGGAGCTCTCGTTCTTTTATGTTCTCTTTGTGCTCATAATTATCGAGTTAAAAACAGCGGAACCGAAAAGCTTACGAGTAGGATAAACTTCTAATTTCTTCCATTATGAAAAGGACTATTTCAAAAAAAGTTTTGTTTTTGATGCTAACTCTTTTTACAGCATTTGCCATTCAGGCACAGGAAAAAGGAGATATGGCAGCAGGTCTTAACTTGTCTTACGGCACAAAAAGCGGTTACAGCAACTTTGGGGTCGGAGCCAAGTTTCAGTACAGTTTTACCGATGCTCTCCGTATCGAGCCGTCAGCCACCTATTTCTTCAAAAAAGATTATGTAAGCATGTGGGATATCAATGTAAACCTGCATTATTTATTTCATGTAGCCGATAAATTCTCGTTCTATCCACTGGCAGGCGTTTCCTTGCTGGGAGCTAAAGCCGATCTGGGCGACGGATGGGAAGAGTTCGGCGTGAAAGCCAGCGCCTCCGAAACCAAGTTTGGAGCCAACCTGGGGGCAGGTGCGCAGTATTGGTTAACGGAAAGTTTTGCACTTGCTCTGGAAATTAAATACCAGTTGGTCAGCAATTACGACCGTCCGGTGTTTACGCTCGGAGCAGCCTACAAATTCTAACCGAGCTACTGTTAATAAATAAAAAGAGCAACAGCCCGAAAAAGAGTACGCGAATACTTCCAAAGTCCGAAATTCTTGTTATATTTGTGACGTTGCCGTCAGGTAACAGACATTTTAGACACATGGAAAGTGTTTAGCTTTGTTCTCAGAGATAAAATCTGGTAAATTTTTCGCAGGAGAATGATAAGCTGTACTCTTCACGTCATTGTTATATACATACGAGTATATGTCAAAGGGCGTGGGCTGTTGCTTATTTTACTGCACGGGTTTACCAGAGCCTATCTCTTAAAATAAGTCAAGAGTCCCACGCTTTCCTTATAATATAAATAGCCGTACTCCGGGACTAAACGGCAAGAACCTGTCAATGCACATGAAAAAAACAGAAACTCTCTATCCATTCCCGGCATCATTTATTCGTCCTGAATGCATTCTTTTAGTCAGAAACTAGTCTGAATGCAAGGAATTCGGATTTATCCGAACGTTTATTTCTAGGTTACCCGGGGATTTTATCGTCCATTTGCAGCAAGCAAAGTTTATCGCACCATCAAATCGCAATGTTATGGTAACCAAAGACAGTCAGAAAGAAAATCATCCTTCCGGTGAGAACCTCCGGCTCCAACTGCCGTCCGATCAGATGGCTGAATATTGCCGACGGGTGGTCAGCCACCTGGAAGAAGAAAAACGATATCTCAATCCGAACTACTCGCTGTGGGATTTATCGCGCGAGACTGGTATTCCTGTCAAAATGATATCCAAATCTATCAATAAATATATGAAGCGGAACTTTTACGACTTGATTAACCGGATGCGGATAGAAGAAGCCAAAGCCATACTCAGAGAAATGGCTGTAACAAACAGTAAAGCGATGATCGAAGAGGTAGGGACACAATGCGGATTTCATTCCCGTTCCGTTTTCTTCTCTCGGTTCAACGAATATGAAAGAATGAGCCCGAAGAAGTACATGAATTTGTACGAGAAACCTTCTCACAAGCCTGGCAGCGGCAAATAAATAACATCAAACTATAATTTATAAATCAAAGAAAAATGAAAAAGCTAGTATTAATTCTATCCGCCTTATTGTTCCTGATCGGGACAACGGACGTACAAGCCCAATGGGGAAAGAAGCTCCTCAAAAAGGCAGGTGAAAGTGCCAAGCGGGCAACAGAACGTAATGTCGAAAAGAAAATAGACAAAGCAGTGGACAAAACTTTCGATAGCGCCGAAGATGCGGTGACGGGAAAAGGGAATGATGATAAAGGAGAAAAGAAAGCGAATACGAATTCGCAAGGGGATGTAGAAGTCATAGGCAATGATGGAAATATGCCCCAGGAGTCGCAACAATCGCAACAGCCTCAACAATCGCTCGAAATGACGTATGCCAAGAGTGACTTCGTACCAGGTGATGAGATTATCTTCGACGATGACGTGACCCGTGAACAGATAGGAGAATTTCCCAGCCAGTGGGATTTATTAAAAGGTACTGTTGAGATCGCTCAAATCAACGGCGATAAAGTGATACTTTGCGTAAGTCAGGACGATCCGATCATTGCGCCGCTATTCGATGATATGAAAAATTATCTGCCGGAAAAGTTCACGCTAGAATTTGACTTTTGGGTAGGGCCTTATAAAAAGGGAGATGGTGAGCCGCAAAATTGCTATATCGTACGTTTTTACAAACCCGGATCGAGCAGTCGTGTTCAACATATTACTCTTGACGACTGGTATAATAATAGTGCCTCAGAGCATCGGACAGCACTATCTTGGACGTTTACTCCTTCCTCCGGCGAGGATAGTCGTAACGGAAGCGATAAATCTTTCCGGACTATCCCGAACTCATGGAACCATTTCTCACTGTCCTTCAATCAACGGGCAATGAAAGTTTACATAAATGGCATCCGCTATGCCAATATTCCGAATACGGTAGCACCCGGACATTTTGATATATGTTTTTATAGAGGTGGTGGATATTTTACGAATAACACTTCCATCCGCAACATCCGTATCGCCAAAGGCGCCGTCCCATTGTACGACCGCATGATGTCTGACGGTAAATTCATCACCTACGGTATCACCTTCGATGTCGGCAAATCGACCATCAAACCGGAGAGTATGGGTGAAATCAACCGTATCGTCACCTTGATGAAAGAAAACCCCGATCTCAAATTCTCCGTCGAAGGCCATACCGACAGCACCGGCAACGAGGCTTCCAACCAGACACTGAGTGAAGCCCGCTCGAAAGCCATCGTCGACAAACTGATCGAACTGGGCATCGCCACCGACCGCCTCACCGCTTCCGGCAAAGGACAATCCTCTCCCATCGCCGATAACGGAACCGACGAAGGCCGTGCCAAAAACCGACGGGTTGAATTTGTCAAGCTGTGAGAGCAGAGCCAAACTTGTTTGAGCTATGCCGAGCAGCGCCGACAAATGGGCGGAGCCAATTTGTGAAGCAGTAAGTAAACGCAGAGCCAAACTTGTTTGGACTCTGCCATAACAACATACTAAAAAGCGCTCTTTGACGTATTGGTTTACACGCTTAAAATAATTTCTTCGGAAACAAAAGGTTTTGAGAAGTATTTGCATATCTTTGCAAAGAACCAATAAACCATAAATTATGACACAGCAAAATGCTATCAAAGTTTTTGAAGAGAAGAAAGTCCGCACATTATGGGATAGTGAAACCGAAGAATGGTACTTTTCTATTGTTGATGTGGTGGCTGTATTGACGGACAGTCCTAACCCCAGAAAATACTGGAGTGTATTAAAAAAACGATTAAAAAAGGAAGGAAATGAGTTGACTACAAATTGTAGTCAACTGAAAATGCTTTCCGAACTCTCCACCAAGGATATATCGGAGAAGCCCGCATGAAACTGGAAGAAGAAACCGGCCGTCCGGTCGTAACCCCCATCAATGCAAAGGACTTTCTACAATTAGGACAGGATAAAGATGATCCACAGATTGAAGTGTAAAACAGGCTATTGATTTATATACTTCAGCTGAATAAAACAAAGCAATCTGTTGTCGATTGTTTACTAATTCATTATCTTCGCATCATAAAAACCTTGATAAAAGAAAGGAGAAACTTATGAACAAAGCAATACAATTGCAACAATCAGTTCTGCAAGACGTAGCTTACCTGCTTGACGACAACGAGGCAATGAAGAAACTTCAAAAAGTCCTTCAACGTCTCAAAAAAGAAAAAGCAGCCAAAGAAGAAATGTCTGCCGCAGAAAAAGAAGAGATATTGAATGATATCCGGGATGGGTTGAGAGAACTCAAGCTCGTGCGAGAAGGTAAACTGAAAAGTCGTCCTATAGAAGAACTGCTCAATGAATTATAGTATTGAGACTTTGCCTAGTTTTGATAAGAAACTAAAGAAACTGGCAAAAAAGTATAAATCGCTGAAAAACGATTTACAAGAACTCGTTAATGAGTTAATGCAAAATCCTTCTAAAGGAGTAGATCTTGGTAATGGTGTCCATAAAGTTCGCATGGCAATCAGTGACAAGGGTAAGGGAAAAAGTCATGGTGCCCGGGTTATAACCTATACAGCTGTTATAAGCATGGAAGAAGGAATTATCACTCTTCTTGCTATTTATGACAAAGCAGAGCAAGATACGATAACCGAAAAAGAAATTGCCCGTCTGATAAAAGAGATATAACCCAAACTGGTTACAAATTGTAACCAGTTGAATATAAAAACACTTCCGTAACCAAAAGCGTGTAAACCAATCTCAAAGTTTACACGCTTTTTTTGTGTGCATATATGAAAATAATGTAACACCATAAAAACGGAACGACATGAAAAAGACCTTATTCCTACTAGCATTAGCCTGCAGCCTCCCCACCGCGGGACACAGCCAGGGCTTTATGAAAAAGCTGAAGCAGAAAGTGGAAAACGCTGTCGGTATCAGCGAAAGCACCGACATTGCGGAAGATCAGGCGCAAGCCGACGACAATCACGACGGGAACAGCAATGGCAACAAACCGATCCAACGCCCCACCCCGTCCGACAAACTGCAGAAACTCCGCACCGCCACCGCCACATGGGACGAAGCAGTCACCCCCAGCAAAGCCTCCTCCATCGAAGCCCTGCTGAAGGAACTTCCCCCGCTCCCATCAGTCGATGAGATGGCGAACCCCAATGCCGCCGCCCGCGAAACCTACTACCGGAAGATAGTAGCCGTTACGACGCGCGTCAGGGAACTCGACAAGCAATACACCTGCTCGGACGAAGAAATGATTGCCTTCCGCGAAAATATGTACGCCTCGACTGCCAAAAAACTCGGCATCACCGAAGCCGAACTGCGGGCCCTCGAAAACGACATGACCTCCGAAGCCGAAAAAGAACGCATCACCCAAAAGATCGTTAGCAACACCATCGGCGACATGAGCAGCCTCGAAGCCATGGCCGTCGACATTGAAAAACGCGAAGCAGCCGCAGGTGGCGAGCTGAGCGACCAGGACCGGCTGGCCATCCTTGCCGAACACGGCAACGCCATGGAAGACCTGGGCGCACTGATGGAAAAATCCTCCTCCCTTTCAAGCATACAATCCGGTAGCGGCGATGCCGAACTGGACCAACGCCTCGCCGAACTGATGCAAAAACAGATGGAGGGCCCTCCTAACCCGCTCATTAACTACAATAAAATACTCGGAAAAAATGCCGCCGTCCTCAAGAACCTCTACGCCCGGCTCTGCAACACCGACGACCCGGCAGAGATCGAGCAGATCTACACCGAAGCCGACGAGCTGGCCAAACGCGCCCGCCGCGAAGCCGCCGTCACCTGGCGCAAATACCTGGCAGAGCAGATCGAACTGAACAGGGGACTCTACCCGCAGAGCATGTCCCTGCAGGCCGACTTGGTGAAAGCCGGAATGATCCCCGCCTGTGCCGAAAAACGCGCCAGTCTCAACATCGTGACCATCTGCGCCAATTTCCTCGACCAGGCCTACAGCGAATTTCCCGAACCGGAATTCACTCCCGTCTGCAAGGAGAACATCATGAAATTCCCGAAAAACGAACGGATGATGCGTGCTGAGAGCGGTTATGCCACCTCCGTCGACGGCTTCTTGAGCGGCTGTGTCATCTGGACAATCGACGAAGAGAACGGCACCGAGTACATCTACGAGAACGGCAAGAAACGCGAAATGGACGCCAAAGGTCGGCAGGCCATCAAACAACAGCAGCAAAAACGCGAAGACTACGAGCCGCCTTATGGCACCTGGACTTCGCAGAGCGGCAAATGGACTGCCACCTACTCGCGCGACGGTGCCCTAACCCTGCACGACGGCTCCACCTTCTACCCCTCGGCCCTCAAAAAAGAAGGCAACCGACTGATATGGGTAGAGGTGTCAGGTGAAAACGTAGAGAAATGTATCTACAAATTATAAGGATACTCCTCGCCCCGGCCATCGCCTTCGCCTTTAGCATGGCGGCCGCCGCACAGGATTATCAAACGATCTTTGAAAAAGAATGGAAAGAAGCTGAGAAGTACATAACCGGGCAAAAGGAGATCTGGATGGTTATCTTTTCTGAATTCGGCCTCCGCGCCGAGCTGGCGGAAGCAGTCGTTTTTCCCGAACTAATCCGCTACTCCGCCTTGCAGGACTTTATAGAGACAACGGCCGTCAAGGTCCTCTACCTGCAAGGCGGAACCCGCGGGGCCGATTTCTCCATCGGACGTTTCCAGATGAAACCCTCCTTTGCCGAAGCGTTGGAACGCGACTGGATGCAGACCGCCTTACGCCACGAGTACGAACTCTATTTCGACCTGGCCGACAACGTCTACGCCCGCCGTACCCGTATCCGCCGCCTCGACGCCCCGGAGTGGCAGCGCATCTACCTCGCCCTGTTCCTGAAACTGCTCTACCACCGTTTCCCGGAACTCGCCGACAAAGAGACAATCGAGCAAGTCCGCTTCTGCGCCACCGCCTATAACGCCTCGTTCCGCGACAGCTACGAAACGATTCGCGCCATGAGCGACCGCCGCTTCTTCCATACCGATTTCATGCCGACCGCCGGAACCGTTTATTATTCGTATTCGGACATCGCAGTCAGCTATTATAAAAGTACACACGGGGATAGAATCTGGTAGACCCGTCGGTGACTTCGGAAGCCTCGGAAAGTAATTTCCCTGGTTTCCGGGGAAACCGATCCCCCGAAAGGTAAAAAGTCTCACCCGCGTGACATCGTCAACCTCACACGGGTGACATCAACAGACTCACACGGGTGACATCGAGAGCCTCACACGGGTGAAACAAAGAGCCTCACGCAGGCAAGACCGGAAACAGATGCATAAGAGAATATAAATAGCTTATTATTAATGATTTAAAAATAAAAAACAATGGCAAAGTACAAATTAATTAAAAGAACGAATCCGCTGAAAAAGGATGCCCCTCCCAAATGGTATGCAACCCCTAAAAGCGAATCCCCGCTGTCGGGCAAGGCGATGACACGTGCTGCCACCGCCAACACGACCACGGCTCCCATCGAGATGGAAGCCTCACTCGAACTCTTCGCTCAGTTTGCCCCCCAGCAACTCCGGCAGGGGCATACTGTGAAAATTCCCGGTTTGGGAAGCTTACGCCTCACCTTCAAGAGCGACGGTGTGGAAGATATCAACGATTTCCGGGCAAACAGCATGATTAAGAATGCCCGCATCGTATTTACCCCTGCAAAAGAACTGCGCGAACGCGTACTCAGCGGCCTCACCTTCGAGGATGGCGGCGTGCTGGAAAACGACATCAGCTACGCTTCCCTGACGGATTACCGTCTGGCGAAAAGCGGTGCAGCAGGTGGCGGCGGCGGCGATGATCGTCCGGAGATTGAATAAACTCAGTAACACTCTGAGTTTATTCAATCACTGGCAAATCGCTCTTTGATATGTTGGAATGATTTTTAGGGAATGTCGGGATTTTTGTTTCCCTTTCTTCCCTCCCCTTTAAATCATTCCGGCCTGTCAATACGATATATATATGTAGAATTTATGAACTGATAATTGACAAGCATATGAAGAAGTTAATTTTATTGATCGTATTCGTAGCCCTCAACGGGGTGGCGGCATGGGGGCAAAAGCCCTTTTACGGAGAATGGCGCATCAAATCCAGCGACAAGTTGGAATACAAAATCTGGGACAACGGCAAAGTGATGCGATTAGAAGTACCCAACCCCAAAGGGGAAATATTTGTAAATCTGATTTTCGGCAATGATTCGCTTTGCATCCTTATGCCCGAAAATAAAACCTACGCGATATTTACCTGAGAAGGGATGAGAGGAAAAACAAGAAAGATACTCGGAATTGAAAGTGAAGAGATTTCACGTTCAATCAAGAAGAAATTCATCAAGCAGGAAACAATTTCCGGCATCTTGTGCAAACATTACGAGATCACTCAAGAAGACCTGTCGCGCGATGTGAATGCCGGAACGATGCACGAGGGTTCCCAGTTCGATAAGACTTGGGAAGCACAAGGCTTCAGACACTATATACAGCACTATGGCGCAGATATTACCATGCGAATATTGAGAAACATTGTCGTAGGGCTACAACCGGCGCATCTGTTTGTAATTCCCAAAGGCTACAAACGTGGCGTATCAATGGATGCCATGATGGATGATATGCATAACATGATGAAAGGAAAAATAGATAAAGCGCAGCAAGGAACAAAAGATCTCCAGGACTTAAAAGAGGGCAAGAAGTCGTCCAATCAAGAAATGAACGACATGATGGATGCCATGAAAAAAGCCCAGGAGATGCTCAAGAAAAAATAACAAAATTGGAATAACGACATGAAAACGACATACTCCCGCCGGAATAGAACGGGTGATCGTAAACGGGAAAATCGCTTTCGACAGGCATAGGCCGACCGGTGTAATAAACGGTACAGATATCAAATATCAATCTAATAAAGAGCAAGAACGATGAAACAAAATAATTGGATACTACTGATTTGCACGGCGTTCCTCTTCGCCCTGCCTTCCTGCTCCGATATGAAACAAAAAATGCAGCAGAAGGTAAAGGCTAAGATCGTGCGCCTGGCAAAGATAGTAGACGAAAAAAGACAAGCGAAAGCCACAGCCGACAGCATAATGCAATCCGAGGAAACCACAGTAGGTATCGAAGCACCTGCCGGCTCCCTGCCGAAGCCTGTACCCGCTACTCCTGGCAGCATCATGGCAGACTACCCCGACCTACCCCCTGCCGCCGACCTGATTACCGGCAACACGACTGCGTTTGCCGCCCGCCTGACCGAACTCCGCAATCAGAACAGAAGTAATTATTATAAGAAGTCAAGAGCCGTGGGACGCGACCGCGAATTGATGGATGTATTCGGACATACACAAGCGGAAGTAGACAAGATGAATGAAGACCAGAAAAACAAGATAATAATGCAAGCTTATACAAAACAAAAGCAAAAAGATGCCCAACAACAAGCGCAATTAAATGAAATAAACAAAAAAATAGCGAAAGCACAGGAAGGCGGATTGATGGGGATGGCTCTTATGTTAGGCGAAATGAAGGAGAGCAATAAAATACTGGCTAAAGAAGCAGAAGAAAAGTTCTTCAAAGACAACAAAGAACTGATCGAAGGAATAGACCGTTACAAAGCACGTCGGAAAAAGGTGGACGAACTGGTCGCAAGCCGTAAATACGAAGTGGAAGAAAAGGTCAGCTCCTTACCCGCCGGCGAGAAACGTTGCGAGGCATGGCGAAGCTATGTCACAGAAATGCAACAATACTACCACGCCCTGCTGCCCGAAGCCCGTCGAGCCGACAGCCTGGGGATGAAACTGGACATACCCACCCCTAAGCTCTACACTCCCAGTGAATATAATTTCATGAACGAGTATTATCTGAACTGGGCGTATCTAGACTTTACGGAGACGATAATGAAACATAATTACTAAATAACATATTATTAATCACTAACATATCAAGCGTATGAAAACACATCTGAAAACATTACTGCTAATCGCCATCTCCCTGATGGCAACTGTGGGGCTGAACGCCCAGGAACCCTTCTTCTTCACCAAAAACGGGCTGAAGATCACCTTGGCCGAAAAAGACGGCAAAGGAAAGATCAACGGTTACACGCAAAGCACCGTCGTTAGCGTGGAAGGCGAACCCTCCAACTGCACCGTCGTCTACAAAATGATGGTGATGGACAACAAGAAAAAACCGTTGCTGAACGAAGAGATGGACATGAAGATCTACATCAAAGACGGTGTCGTGACGTTCGACCCGACTTCGCTGGCAGGCAAGCTGATGGAAGGCATGACAGTGAGTGGCGATAATCTGATACTACCCGCCGACGTTGCTGTGGGCGACGTATTGAAAGATTATACCATCACCGTCAGCATCGGTGCCATGAAAACGACGACCGCCAATTCTGATATCAAAGTAACGGGCGAAGAAACGCTCGATATCGGCGGAACCGCCATCGACTGCCTGATCGTTGAAAGCACCGTCCTCGCAAAAGTGATCGGCATCAAGCAGCAGATGAAGCAGAAAATATGGTACGGGCGCGGCATCGGTCCCGTGAAAACGGAAACTTACAACAAGAAAGGCAAGCTGATGTCCGTACAGGAAATAGTAGAAATAGAAGGCTTTTAAACCCTAAAAAACAAACGCATCATGAAAAAGACAATCGTAGCACTTATGTGCATCGTAAGCCTCGTGATAATGACGGCTTGCGGAGGTGGATCACCCGTTGACAAGTCCTTGAAGAAAATCGACACCGCCATTGAAAAGCTGGAAAAAGCAAATAAGAAGGGCGAGAAACTGAGCAAGGAAGAACTCGACCAAATAGGGAAAGACCTGGAAGAACCCCTGCAGGTATTGAATACTGCATTGGAAAAAGACGAAGTCGGCGGCGTAACAAAACTGAAAATCATCACCAAAGTGTCGAAACTGTCCATCCTCGCCATCGGCGCAGGACTACAAAACATCGACCTGGGCGATCTGACGAAGGATACTAAAAAAGCTGTCCCGGAAGAGAAAAAAGAATAATCAATCAAACAACAACAATATGTCAAACATCATAGACGGATTAATAAAAGGCGTATCCGGCTTCCTCCCTCAGGACGATCCGGATGTAAAAATACTGACCGCCCAGGCCGAGCTGAGAGAATTTTCCGAAAAGGAGGAGAAGATCTTCGCCCGCCTCGGCAGGGCGGTATACGATACCGACGGCGGCGAAAGCCATCCCGAGATAAAAACCGAGCTGGAGGTACTCTTCAACAACCGTTATGCAGCAGAAGAGCGTTTGCAGGCTGCACGCGACGAAAAGATACTGCGCGAAAAAGCGGAAGCCGAAGAACGCGCCCGCCGCGAAGCTGAAGAGGCAGCACACAGCTGTCCCAATTGCGGAAGCTACAATTCGCCGGGAACAAACTTCTGCCAGGGATGCGGCACACGCCTCGCTCCTCCGGCACAAGCTCCCGCCGCCAAACGCTTCTGTCCCAATTGCGGAGCAGAAGTGGCTGCCGGTTACCGCTTTTGCAGCAGCTGCGGCACGCAGATAGAATAATACGAATACAAACACACTAGTAAGGAGGAAATGATTATGGCTTTCTGTACATTTTGCGGGACACAAGTCCCCGACGATATAAAATTCTGCACCTCGTGCGGAAAACCGATGGGAATAACGGCAACAATTCCGACCCCTGCACAACAGGTACGACCGCAGGCTTCCCCTGTTTATGCGCAACCGCAGACCGCACCACCGCCTCAACAGGCTTACACAGCCCAACCCTATGCGGCGCAACCTTATACACCTGCTCCCGACCCGAACACCCTGCCTCCCGGCAGCAAATACGAACCGATCACAACAGGCGGCTATATCGGCATCATGTTGCTGATGATGCTGCCCATCGTCAACCTGATCCTGCTCCTTGTATGGGCATGCGGCGGTTGCCGGAAAGTGAATAAGACGAACTTCGCCCGTGCCATGCTCATTATCATGCTGATAAGCGCGGTTCTTTCGGGCATCATCTTCCTTATTTTCGGAAGCATGTTCGGTTCCGGCCTCAGTGACATTACAGATACACTCAAATCACTCGAATAAATAACAATAAGAAACAAAACAACTAAATTAAAGGAGGAAACATTTATGGCATTCTGTGGAAAATGTGGACAACAAGTAAACGACGGAGTTAAATTCTGTCCGGCCTGCGGCGCACCGATGGCAGCCGCCGCTCCTACTCCGGAAGCACCGCCCCAACCGGCGGCAGCTCCGCAGCAACAGTATCAACAGCCTCAACCGGTACAACAACCGCCCCAGGCTCAGCAGCCCCAACCGGCTGCCGGCGATACCTTCTCGAACCTGAACAACACGGCCGACAGCACGGCCCAGTTCGATCCCAGAGACATCGAACAGCACAAAGGCATGTCGATCCTCGCCTATTTCGGCCCGCTGGTTCTTATTCCGATATTGGCGGCCAAAGACTCGCCTTTTGCCCGATATCATTCCAACCAGGGTTTGCAGCTTTGCATCGCATCCATAATATATGGTATAGCGTACAGCATTCTAAGCGGCGTGATCCTCGCCATCTCATGGCGACTTTATTTTGTGGTGAGCATCATCGGACTTCTCGGTTTCGTATTTGCCATACTGGCCGTGATCGGAATTCTCAATGCCGTGAACGGTCGCGCCAAAGAGCTCCCGCTTATCGGAAAATATCGCTTATTAAAATAGTATTCATCTCTAATAATTTACTCTTATGAAACAGATTATACTTATGGCAGCTACTGCCCTGTTCGCCTCAGCCAATCTGATGGCACAGAACACATCGGTTACACTGCGTAGTGCATTCGATCTTCCTACGTTCCTTACCGCTTCGCCGGACAGCACCATCCATTATGATGAGAACGACAAAAAGAGTACAAAAGAAGAAAACGTATTCAATGACAAGAACTTCGTCACCCAGACCAACCATTATACCTGGGAGGAAGCGACAAGCAGCTGGAAAACGGCCGGTAAAACCGTCAACACGCTCGACAGCAAAGGACGTACAACAACGGCTATCGGTTATTCTGCCGACGGAACGGAAACCGATAAGACAGATATGACCTACGAAAATGATCATATTTATCCGAAAATGATTACCAGTTTTACCCGGGAAGGCGGTAGCTGGCAACAGGAAGGCGTTGTAAATATAACCAACGTAAAGGTCAACTCCGCAGGTATGCCTACTCTACTCGAACTCACAACTACGGCGGAAGGAATGACTCTCAACATCAAAACAGAAATGACTTACGATGGAGATGTCAGCATGACCAAACTATCAACCGATATGATGGGGGCCTGGGCGGTAATGTCTGAAACGAAAAGCGAAATAGTAGATAAAGGCAACCCGGTAATCACCAAAAACTGGGGGAAAACTTATATTCCAATAGCTACCGATTGGAAATACGATGGCAAAGATTACGCCTACTATTCCGATCATAAACCGGACAACCCCAACAGCAACGAAACCATCACTGTCGAAAAAACAGAATGGCGACTGAACGGAACCATCCTCGAAGTCCCGGCTGCCGAAAACGGCATCGAAATATATGCCATCGTCGGGCAGCTGGTAAAGGAAAGCCCTGCATCTACAATAGATGTTTCAACACTCTCACCGGGTGTTTATATCGTGAAAACGGATAAAGGTTCCTTCAAGATCAGGTTCTAACATTAATACCTATTGGTTATGACAGCAAAAGAAGTTTTTTCAAAGACACTGCAATTCGGCTGGATCAAGCTGGGGCTGGGATTGCTCAATATCCTGATAGCCGTCGTTCTGTTCGCCATCATGATGGGTATCGCCGTCCTGTTCGATAGTGGAGGAGTCGGCGCAATCATGTTCATTATCTGGCTGAGTCTGATCGGGATAGTGAATTTCTTCCTCAACCATTACATCGGCTATCTGGTGAAAGCCGGGCATGTAGCCGTAATAACGATAGCCTTTCAAACAGGGCAAGTCCCTGCCAACCCGTTTGAAACCGGAAAGACGATGGTGAAGGAACGCTTCGGTACCTCCAACGTATACTTCGCACTCGACAAACTGGTAGCCGGTTCCGTCAAACAACTGCAACGTACCCTGGGGCGTATCACCGACGGACTGCTCGGAGCACTGCCGGGAGCCGATGGCGTAAAAAGCCTCATGAATATGTTTCTGGATATCTCCCTCGGCTACGTCGATGAATGTTGCCTGGGATATACCTTCGCCCATCCGGAACAGAATGCCTATAAATCAGCCGCCGACGGTGTGGTTATCTATTTCAAGAACTGGAAGACACTGTTGAAAGACGCAGCGAAGACAACCGGTGTGGTTATCCTTTCATTCGTGGCAGTAACGTTGGTGGCATTCGTCCTCTTCGGCGGGCAGTTCCGTCTATTTGGATGGAGCGGATTTATGGCTTTCATTATCTCCTTGCTGTTCGCTTATACGGTAAAATATGCTTTTATCGACAGCTGGATACTGGTAAAAATGATGAGCAGCTATATGCAGGTAGCTCCGACCACCCAGATCACCTTCGACCTCTACGACAAGTTGTGCAACCTGTCAAAAAAGTTCAAAGAACTGTTCAACAAAGGCACAAGCGAACCGCAACCGGCTTATGCGGGACAAGCATCCGGCTATGGTGAAGAACAATCTCCGGCAGAAATACCACAGGCAGTCGCTCCCTCTTACGATCCGCCTGCCCCCGTTTCTGCCGCTCCCCGCTTCTGCCCTTCCTGTGGCAAAGCGTTGGAACCAGAAAAAGTCTTCTGTGGTAATTGCGGGACACGGTTCGGATAGTAATAAAAAAACTAACTGACTTATAGCTATTCACAGCAAAAACGACTGGAAGTCCTCTGTTGGCTCCAGTCGTTTTTGCTGTGACAACTTGGCATAAAACATAGAATTATCCATTAACAATATCATTTTACAAAGGAAAAAAGTCAAAATTAAAAACCCTTTCAATATCCAATATCCTAACTTTGTGAAACTAAGGAAGATGTATTATCCCTGTTCTATACAGACTTAACTTAATTCGAATGCAAATGAAAGCTACTTTATCCTCATTATTGACTACTTTGGTTATTATACTGGCAGGATGTACTTCCGGCCAAACGGTCAGTATCAAAGATCTTCGGGTTGAAATGAAAGAAAACCCGGTAGGCATTGGTGTATCACAACCCCGCTTTATGTGGAAAATCTCTTCCGGATCACCCGATCTCACGCAGACCTCCTATCAGATACAGGTTGCCGAATCTCCCGATAACCTGAAAAACGGGAAAGAACTGCTTTGGGACAGCGGTGAAGTGAAAAGCGATGAGTCCATACTCATCCCCTACGGAGGCAATCCGTTACAATCCAGAAAACAATATTATTGGCGTATTAAAGCCAATACGAATCAAGGCTCAACGGACTGGAGTCCGATAAACACCTGGTCGATGACCTTGCTCAATCCTTCCGACTGGAAAGCAACCTGGATCGGCGAAAACAATCTTTCCAACCCCGGAGAGACGAAAGAAGGGAAGACACGTCTTGCCGCTCGCTATCTCCGCAAAGAGTTTGTTGCGGATAAACCGATTCAAAGAGCTGTTCTATACATTTCCGGCCTCGGTTTTTCCGAATCCTATATCAATGGAAAACCTGTAAGCGAAGATATTTTCGCGCCCGGACCATCCTGGTATCCTAACCGTGTATATTATAATGTATATGACGTGACGGATCTGTTGTCAAAAGATAAAAATACGATAGGCGTTGCCTTGGGTAACGGTCGTTATTTCGCAATGAGAGACCGGCAGGAAACGCTGCCCTCCCTGCTTGCACAACTGGAAATCGAGTATGCCGACGGCTCGCAAACCGTCATAGTCAGCGATACCTCATGGAAAGTAACCTCCAAAGGCCCGATCATTGCCAACAACGAATTTGACGGCGAAGAATATGACGCCCGCCTAGAACTGAGCGGTTGGAACAAAAATGGTTTCGACGACTCTAAATGGCTCACGGCAGATGTCATGACAACTCCCGCCGGTAAATTAACCGTACAGTCAAATCCGAACCTCCGTATCCAGGAAGAAATCAAGCCGGTCAGCATCACCGAAAGACCGGACGGCAAATATATCATCGATATGGGACAGAATATGGTCGGCAGGTTAGCTGTCAGCCTGAAAGGAAAGAAAGATCAACCTGTCACTATGAAATTTGCTGAATTACTCAAGGAAGACGGTTCGCTTTACCTGGCAAACCTGCGTAGTGCCAATGTAACCGATATATATACCCCGGCTCGCGACGGCCAGTTCAGCTGGGAACCGATATTTGTCTATCACGGATTCCGTTTTGTAGAGATTTCGGGGCTTGATTATAAGCCGGAATTATCCGCCTTTACCGGAAAAGTAATCTATGACAAAATGAAAACGACCGGAAAGTTTGAAACTTCCAACCCTCTGGTGAACCAGATCTATAAAAATGCCTATTGGGGTATTCGTGGCAATTACCGGGGCATGCCGACTGACTGTCCGCAACGCGACGAACGTCACGGATGGCTGGGAGACCGTGTAACCGGAGCATATGGAGAAGCTTTCATCTTCAACAATGCCCTCCTGTATAATAAATGGTTGCAGGATATCGAAGACTCCCAAAGCCCGGAAGGAAGCATCTCCGACGTATCTCCCCGTTATTGGACGATATACAACGACGATGTCACCTGGCCTGCCGCCTATTTCTATGTAGCCAACCTCTTATACCGCCAGTTCGGGGATAAGAGTGCCATCATCAGACATTACCCGTCTATGAAGCGATGGATGCAACACATACAACAAACAGCCATGCAGGATTATATCATCGTAAAAGACACTTACGGTGACTGGTGTATGCCCCCGGAATCACAGGAGTTAATTCATTCGCAGGACCCGGCCCGTAAGACTGACGGTGCTATCCTGTCTACAACCATGTATTACAGCCTGCTGAATATGATGAGCGAATTTGCCCGGCTAAGCGGACAGGAAAACGATATTACAGCCTATCAGGAACTGGCAGCAAAGATGAAAGAAGCCTACAACGCAAAATATTTCCATCCGGAAACAGCCCAATACGGCAACAATACGGTTACAGCCAACATCCTGTCATTACGTTTAGGACTCGTTCCAAAAGGATATGAAGAAAAAGTGTTTGCCAACATTGTCAAGAAAACGGAGGGAGACTTCGGCGGCCATGTCAGTACCGGTGTCCTGGGCATCCAGCATCTGATGCGCGGCCTCACCGAATACGGCCGGGTAGATATAGCCTGGAAGATTGCAACGAACGACACCTACCCGAGTTGGGGATACATGGCAAAGAAAGGTGCCACCACCATCTGGGAACTCTGGAACGGAGATACCGCCGACCCTGCCATGAATTCCGCCAACCATGTCATGTTACTGGGCGACCTGATCATCTGGTACTATGAAGACCTGGCTGGAATCAAATGCGCTCCGGAATCCGTCGCTTATAAGAAGCTGATCATGGCTCCGGTATTTCCCGAAGGGCTGAATGCCGTTTCCGCCTCCTACGAATCAGTCTACGGAGAGATCAAAAGTGCCTGGAAAAAAGAAAACGGTACTTTCAGCTGGGATATTACAATCCCCGGCAACACCTCAGCCGTCGTACGGATACCGAAAGAGTTCCGGATCAAACAATCCAACCAATCGGGTATCAGGAGGGTGAATGACACCGCCGCCTATACGGAAATCGAGATCGGTTCGGGCAGTTATCACTTTTCAAATAACTAAGAGAACACACAGTTCCATTCATATAACCATTAAAAATTAAAACTGGCAGGCTTCGGGTGTGTTTCCGAAGCCTGCTGTTTTTTTGTAATATTTCGTATCTTTGCGACATGCCAGACATAAAAACACCATATGAACACCTTACTTTTCTGCAATCCTTCGTTGTATTGCTGCTTGGCTTGATCATGCTGGGATACCTGCTCGCCATGAAATATCATATCAAAAGCATCCGTATATCACAAACATTGCTGGCTTTATCGTATCTGATACTGGGAACGGCAGGGTTTATCGAACTCTACTCCGCTCCGCATGACACCGATCCGGCTTTGGTAACCACCATCACGCTTATTGCTGCTTCATTTCAGGCATGCCTGTTTACCTTCACGCTTCTTACGCTGATCGACCCAGCCTACATCGCCCACAGAATACTCCGTCAGGTGATACCGATGGTACTCCTCTCCGCCATGCTCCTTACCTGTTATTTGATGGGGCCGGTACAACTGCACCGGTTCATTACCCGGATATCCATTTTAGGATATATCATCCAACTAGCCTATTATACCTGGCTGTTTTTCAGTAAGTACAAGATCGCTCGTACAGCGGTAACAGGACCAAACAAGCTTTGCTGGGTAAGGCTGGCATTTCTTTCGGCACTGTTCATCGGTATATTCGCTCTGGCTGAGATTGTATCTCCCTAGAATATCAGTATACCTTTTATTATTGTCTGCATCCTCTTTTATACATTATTCTCATATGTTTTCAACGACTATGCAAGAACACTAATATACAACGACATTATTCTCCGCTATCGAGCGGAGAATAAATTATCACTGGGTGATAATTTGAACGAAAATAGTACTCCATTAATGGATGATGAAAAAAACTACGCTCCCCACAAGGAATATATCGACAACTGGATTGCCGGCAAAAGTTATCTCAATGAAACCAGCCGCCGTCACCTTATCAAAGAAATGGGACTCAACCGCAACTCGTTCGCCCGCTTCTTCCGCGGCACTTATTGTTGCGATTTCAAAGCGTGGCTCAATACCCTCCGTCTTGAAGAGGCCAAACAGATGCTGGTCGAATATCCCGACAAACCCATCTGCGAAATCAGCGACCATGTCTGCATGAGTCGCAGCACTTTCCATCGTCTTTTTTCCCAAAAGTACAACTGCACGCCCCTTGAATATCGGCAGCAAGTCACAAAAAGCACTCCCATTTAGTCATTTCCCGACTGATAAAAGTCCTATTCAGTCACACCGGACAACCCCGAAGCCTTCCCCATACAACTGGTAAAGAACTGAAAACAAAGACATTACTCACACACCCAAGTATCAAACCTTCCTTTTCTTCAAATAATGTCCGGATGGCAATCTGCTGTCATCTCCATCCTTTAATTTTGAATCATTCGTATTCGTAATTGTAATACCTTATAAAACTTATTATTTATGAAGAAGAAATACGCAACAAACTCAGAAAAGACGTACTATTACCTGCGGTGGTTCTGCATGACAGCCCTCTTACTGGCTGGATTGTCAGGTATAGGCAGTAAAGTCTGCGGACAGGAAATCACAGCCAAGATAATTGTGACTGCGGACGATCCGGCAATACAACACCAGGTCAAGTTCAACACCATTCAAAGCAGTACGACCGCCACGCTTACCTTTTCCAATCTTCCCGCCAATAAAGAAATAAATACGGTCAAAGTAAACGGGAATGAAGTCAAGGCAAACCCAAATGATAAGAATACCTATACTTTTGATATGCCTACCCCTGATTATATATATTACGTCACAGTCACGACCAAAGAAAAAGACGGTGCGACCTACTCCATTACAACCAATGTTACCGGGGTTGACAAGTCATTATTAGAAAACCTGGGAGAATCGGATACGACGGCTAAAGGAGCCTCCGTCACAATCGCTCCACAGCAGACAGAAAAAAGTAAAAAGACCGATACCATCGAAATCATCAACATCACCGCCCATGCCACCGACGGCTCCTGGACGGCAATACCGGCTAAAGACGATGCTTCTTCCCTTACCTTTGAAATGCCTGCTGCCAACGTAATCGTTACAATAAGAACTAAAAGTGCAACAATAGCGAAAGAAGAAGCTCCCGAAGAGGATGCTCCGGAAGTTACCGTCCCCGAAATAGCGATCCCCGCAGAAAGCCTGCCGGAGGAAGAAAGCGACCGGAGTAAACTCCAACTATCCGTCGCTCCCGCACCGGAGGAAGAAAATATATCAATACTTGATAAAGTAGAAGCACTGATACTAAGCGACCAGATACCGGCATCGCTCGCCGAAAACTTGGTGGTAAGCGACATCAAACTGATTAATGACAACAATAATGAAGTGCAACCCACCGGCCCGGTCACCATCACCCTTCCCTATCCGGAAGGAGCCGACAAAAACAAGGTTTTCCGCATCCTGCACCTGCATGATGCCGGAAGTAAGAATGGAAATTACTGCATCATCACTCCCCGCGCCGTCACAGCCGGCCTGCAATTCGAGGCAGATCACTTCAGTCTCTTCGGAATACTCTATGCTTCAACGGTTTCGGCCACTGGTGTAAGTATCTCCCCCGACTCCAAAACACTCAATAAGGGAGAGACAGTGCAACTTACCGCCACCGTCCTGCCCACCGATGCTACCGATAAAACCGTCATCTGGTCAAGCAGCAACAACGATATTGCCAGCGTCGACAACAAAGGCGAAGTAACCGCTGTCGGCCCGGGCACTGCCACCATCACCGCAACAGCCAATGATGGCAGCGGCAAGGCAGCCTCTTGCCGCATCACCGTTAACGAACCATATACGCCTCCGGCCATAGTCCATGTCACCGGCATCAGCCTCGACCGGAAGACGGCAACGATCAAGAAAGGTTCCATCCTCCAGTTGTCTGCCACCGTCACCCCATCGAACGCCGACGATAAGACCGTCCGTTGGGAAAGCAGCAACACGGACGTCGCCAGCGTCGACGACAACGGCGAAGTAACCGCCATCGCACCCGGTACCGCCACCATCACCGTGACGACCACCGACCAGCGCAAGACTGCAACCTGCTCCGTCACCGTGACCGACATCGCCACGGGCATCGACAAGATCGACTACGACCTGCGCATCTACACCTCTGCCGGCAGCATCTGCATCGACAGTCCGCGCCCCGTCGACATCTCGGTCTTCAGTGGCACAGGCTCCCTGCTCCACCGCTTCACGAAGCAAACCGTTTGCCGCATCCCGGCATCGCCCGGCTTCTATCTGGTAAGAGTAGACAACAAGACATATAAAATAATATTATAACCTGTCACCCTTATAAATAAGGGAAGCGGGTATAAAAAATAAAAGCGTTCTTTGACATGGTGAAGATATAGAGGAAAAGATATTTTAAGGAGGCATGCAATGCTTGCAGGTTTTTCATTATCTTTGCTACCATCATAACAAATCCGGAAAGAAAGGAGAAATGAATTATGTCAAGCATGGAACTTAATGCAGAATTATTCCGCCAGCTCAGCATCATAGCCGAAGATGAAACTTTGATGCGCAAAGCCGTCAAGGCAATTCGCAAGTTAGCCCAAAAGAAAGAAGAAGAGAACGGTACCGAGTATATCAGCAAGGAAGAAATCTTGGCAGGAATTGATGCCGGGCTGAAAGATGTGAAGGCTGGAAGAACAACCCTAGCTCGTGAATTCTCAAAAGAATTGAGAGATGAACTATAAAATAAAACTCTCAGATTCATTTAAGAAAGAAGCAAAACGCCTCAAGAAACATTACGCTTCTTTTGCTGATGACTACGATAATCTAATTGACGAACTCGAAGCCAATCCTCTCCTCGGAACCGACCTTGGTAGTGGAGTCCGCAAAATTCGTATGCGTATCACTTCGAAAGGCAAAGGTAAGAGTGGCGGTGCACGTGTCATTACCTTTACTGTTGTGGTAACAGTAGATGAAAGCGATATCAACCTGCTCTTCATTTACGACAAAGCCGATCGAGACTCTATCTCCGATAAAGAGATAAAAGAACTCCTCCGCAAAAACGGACTCTTACAAAAATAAACAATCCCGTACAGCATCCTTTTAAAGAAAATATCTTTCTCTCTCCTTCATCTTGTCATTACGTTGTAAAGAAATAATAAAAATAAACGTAATGATATGAAAACAAAAAAACTATCCATCTTCCTCGTCTCTCTCCTCGCCCTCCTCGCGCTGGCAGGATGCAGCCAGGATGAAACCCTGTCGCAAAGCGGCGGCATGTTGCTCCTTACCCGTTCAGGCGACGGCACCGATGGCAGCAGCAACTCCCTGTCCCCCTCGGCCGATTATCGCCTGCTGGTATTCGACAACAGCACCGGCAGCCGGATTAAAAACGAAGCCTTCCCCCCCCCGGCACCAGCCGGCTGGCATTAGAGGATGGAACCTACGACATCGTCACCCTCGGCAATATGGATGCCAATGCCCTGACGATTTCGGACCCTACGCTCGACGACGCTACGGTCTCCTGCAAAGAGAACGCAACAAACCCAATGCTCTATCACGGCAAAGGAACACTGACAATCAGCAACGGCAACAACACTACCGACACCTACACCGCCCAACTCGAACCGGTAGCCGATACCATCCGCCTCGAAGTAACCGAAGATCAGCTGGGGGGATACACCTATACATTAAATAATATGTATGCGTCGATCAGCCTGTCCGACGGGACAGGCACGGGTGCTACAAAAAAACGATCCCTTACCAACCATCAAACCGTGAACAGCTTTCCAACCAACGGCACAATCACACTCGGTTGCTCCATGGACGGGGAAGCGGAAAACACCTTCGACACAGGCATCGCGCTCGAAGCCGGTAAAGTAACAACCCTTTACCTCACCGTCAAAAAAGGCGAAGTGGAACTCACCGGTTCCGAAATCTCAGCCTGGGAGAACGGTGGCACGATTACGGACGAAGTGACCACTTCCCATCTCCGGCAAAAAAGCATTAAATTCAAGTAATAAACAAAAATAATGATATGAAAGCGATGAAACTTATCACCACTCTCGGGCTTGCTACACTGGCACTGGTAGCGTGTACCGACGAAGACGAAGTACAGAGCAATATACTGCCCAAAGGCGCAGTACACCTCACTACTCAAATTGAGGGAGTGCAGACACGCGCACCGCAGCTTGATGCCGAAGGGAAAGGCAACTTTGTGCAAGGCGACATATGGGGAATGTATGCCTATGCAGACACTGCCGTGCCGGGTGAAAACCGGGAATACAAGTACCAACAAACCGTCCTGTATTGGAAAGACCTGAGTGAAACATCCCCCGTCACCTTCTCCGCACACTATCCGCGCATTACGGCAGATATTGCCAATCCTGCGGCATACATGTATACACCTTTAGAGTGGAACAAGACAGACGACTTGCTCCACGCCACTGCCACAGCAAGCAAAGGCGAGACGGTCGCGCTGACATTCAAGCATCTGATGCACCGGCTCATCATCAAGCTGACCGCGGGAGAAGGCATGACCGGCACGGATTTGACTACTGCCTTGATAAATTCCGCGGGAAAGAATGGCAATTATACGATGTATAGCGGCGTGGAGATTAACCTGCTGACCGGTGAGGTCGACTATGGCCGCTATGCGGGCATGATACAACATACCAACGAAAATCGTGGCAATGCCGACTGGAAAGTGGCGCCACAAGACCTGACCGCAGGTGCGGAATGGCTCAGGATAATGGTTGGCGAGGATATGTGGTGCTATAATGTACCTGACATCCTGAACAGCAGCAATTCCAGCCATCCCACCCGCCTCGAAAGCGGTAAGCAGCTCACCCTCAACCTCACGCTGAAAAAGAATCAGCAGACGGGACAGACCGAGATGGAACTCTCCGGTTCCGACATCTCCGGTTGGGGCTATGGCGGAACGATTACGGACGATGTAGTGATAGGCGGAGATACGCCTGCTGACGGCAACATTAACATGATCGGCAAAACCGCCGAAGAAGTGAAAACCGCCATTAACGCCGCTCTCGATGCAGGCATCACCGAGTTTACGTTGACAGGCCCCATTGCCAATTTAGGGTTGTCAGGCGGAAACTTCTTTATGAATCCATTTTACAATACCACGGTGACAAAGTTAGACCTTTCCGGCGTGACGGGTTAGGAGTCCGTAAACATAGATGGAAGTACAAATCCCACCAAAACCGTGGTAGGAGTGCCTGAAGGCGCCTTTTTCGGTAGTCCCAACTTGCAGACGGTAGTCCTGCCCGAACAGGTGAAAGCCATAGGGACTAATGCTTTCAGCGGCTGCCCATCGCTCTCCGAGATTAATCTGAAGAATGTCACACACATCGGTAAGAGGGCTTTCATGGAGTGTTCGGCTTTGGAAGAAGTCGATATGTCCGAAGTCACCACCATTTACGAAGGAGCCTTCTGGCGTGCCGGGTTGATTGCCCTCTCTCTTCCCAAAGCCACTTCGATTAGCGAAGGAATTACAGGTAGTAACGGTTCGTTTGCCAGTTGTCAATCACTGGCTTCTGTCGAAGCCCCTTTACTGACCAATACGGGGTACCTCTCATTTTCAGGCTGTACGGCACTCAAAACCGTAAACATGCCTGAACTGACGGAAATCAAACAAGAAGCATTCTATAACACGGGCTTGGAGAGCATAAATCTCGATAACGTGACAACGGTAGGCAAAAATGCGTTTGAAAGATGCGGGTTATTGACCAAAGTAAAACTACCTTCCCTTGCGACTGTTGGTGATTATGCCTTTATAAATTGTATCAGGCTGGAAGAAATAGAACTGCCCGCCACTACTATTGGTAGTTATTTGTTTAGAGGTTGCACCGAATTAACCACCCTCTCGCTACCCAACGCCCAACTCTTTGGTTATAACATTGTGGCTGATTGCTCGGCCCTTACCAATCTAAAACTGACTGCGGCAGGCTCATTAGTTAACGTTGCTGGTGATGCCATACAGGAGGGAACTTTTGGGCCACCGTCACCTTCGGATTTCAAGTACGGTAATTGTGCCCTCGTGCTGAACGCCGACAAGAAGCAGTCCGGCACAGGTTCGCCCACGGTGACAGACGCGACCACTTGGCTGGGGAATACTTGGAAGGGCATTACGTTTGAACAAAAATAACCCCGCCATTCGCGGAGTCGAATTTTGGCAGTGTATTGAGACTCAGTCCGAATAATAAACAAAAAATAAAAATATAAATGATTCAGTTAAAACAAACAGAAGCATTATGACAGAGCAAAAAACGACTCACCTATGGAACATTGACAATCTGAATAGCAACCGAAAGGACAAGCTGAATACCGGGCAATATTATCCGCCCTATAAGGCTGGAATATTTGATTTCAATAGTCCCGAAAACGAAGCGAATGCCGCAAGGGGATACGTGGAAGGCACCGCCTTGACGTGTCCCGTCACGGACGGCAAGAAAACTGTATGGGACATGACGGGATACACCCGCTTCATGGGTGGGGCAGATTGTCCGCCAACCCCATACTGTGGCACATGGAAAGATTGAACAACAAGAACGGACTTTTTCAGGTGCTTCCCCAAGTAATAAAAGGCGGCAGAAATGGTGTGGTTTATCAGATACGCTCATATGACCTTGCCACGATGACTCTTATCAAAAGCCGCACCGGATGGATTATTATTGACCCTCTTACGTATGCCGAAACTTTCGCCGAAGGATGGAGAATATTTCAGGAAAAGGTGGACGCCTGTGCCACGGTGTGTGCCGTCGTCATCACCCATAGCCACGTAGACCACTACAAAGGGCTGGATGGAGTAGTCAGCCCGGAAAATATCCTGCGGAATGTTAGTCAGTCGGACTTTGAAAAAAACGGATATGCCCTGCCGCAAGGAAAAGTACTGGTAATAGCACCCAACGGATTTTATAAGGAAGCTATTTTCGAAAATCTGTACCTGGGTACTTGCATGTCACGTCGAGCAGTCTATATGTATGGGAGCGGACTACCGCGCGATATCAAAGGACACATCGGCTCAGGGCTGGGAAAAACAGTGAGCGGAGGAAGCGGAAGTTTGCGTAAACCCTCATTCGAGGTAGTACAGCCCAAAGATGCAGATAGCGTGCCTCTTCATATAGACGGGCTTACAATGCGCCTGCAAGACGTACCCGGCACGGAAGCTCCCGCTGAATTTCATGTGTATATAGAAGAATACAAGTTGCTCTGTCCGGGTGAGAATGTGACGCACACCATGCATAACTTGCTGACTTCGCGCGGAGCGAAGGTACGCGACCCGAAAGCATTCGGCAGAGCCATCGACCGGACGATGCAACTGTTCTGCAACGTGGAGTGCATCATCGGTACGCACCATTGGCCTACGTGGGGACACGATGAGTGTTTCCGACTGATGGAGAAACAGCGAGACATGTATTACTATTTCAACGACCAGGTAATCCGCCTGCTTAACAAAGGAATGAATATGGAGGAGATCGCCGAAACGTTCACCCTGCCCGACAGCCTGAACTACGAGTTCTACAACCGAGGCTACTACGGGACGGTAAACCATAACGTGAAAGCTGTCGTACAACGTTACATCGGCTGGTGGGACGGCAATCCGGCCAACTATTTCAAGTATCCCGACAAAGAGGTGGCGCGGCGTTTCGTAGCCGACATGGGAGGAGCCAAAGTCGTGTTGCATAAGGCAATAGAGTATTTCAACAAGGCCGACTACCGCTGGACGGTGGAGCTGACGCGGCAGGTAGTGTTCGATGATCCCAGAAATATGCAAGCCCGCTACTTGCAGGCCGACGCGCTCGAACAACTGGCTTATTCGTTCGAAAGCGGCACATGGCGTAACATCTTCCTGAGCGCGGCGTTCGAATTGCGCAACAGACCTATGGGGTTGCTCCCCCATACCTATAAAGAGTTTATCGCCCAGGCAACTGCAACGTTGAAAACACTGACGCCCGAGTATATATTCGAATATTTAGCCATCCTGGTGAAAGGCGCGGAAGCGGGAAATACAAACCAGCTGCTGTATGTTCGGTTCGACGATACAGCCCGGATCTATGAACTGCATCTGGTAAACGGCGTGCTGCATCACAAGGAGATAAAGACCGGGGCGGGTAAAGCCGTCATCTCCTTTGCCGACGTGAAAGCATTCGCGGATGATTTCCGGTGGCGCATGACAGCCCTACATCCGGACAACAGTCCGGTTAAACCGACAGACGACCGGGAAAGTCTTGACCCCTTATACCGGCTTTTCGATACATTCGATAGCATGTGGAACATTGTAGAGCCTCTCGCCCCGACTCCATGACATCAGACTTAGTCTGTCGAGCAAGTTCGGAACAAGAATAAAATAATCATCAAACATATAAACTAAAAAACGACAATATCATGAAGACAATTCAAGCAATTACTGCCATGATGCTGGCATACCTCGCACTGACTGCCTGCAACAAAGAGGAATTCCCGCCTGACAGAATAACGCCCGATGGCAACGGAAATGCCATCCGCATTACCACCACGATGGGCGACTTCACGGGCAACAGCCCCGACACCCGTGCCACCATTGACGAGGCATCCGGCACAGGCAGCTTCTCGCCCGGCGACCAGATCCTTGTCTACGCCACGCCCTATGCGCCAACCAGCGACCTCTTCCGCACCGCCACCTTCGACGGCACGTCATGGAAATGCAACATACCCCTGCAATGGAGCGACCTGCCCGAAGACGAGAGCGGCAAAGGTTATTCATTCATCGGGTATTATCCCGTGCTGACGACAACGCCCGATACAGACAACTACATCGTCTTCACCGTGGAAAGCGACCAAAGCACGCAGGAGGCCTATGCGGCGTCCGACCTGATGATGAGCATAACCAGGGTTGAAAGAGGAGAAGACGTGACGTTCAGATTTCACCACTTCATGGCGCGTATCCTGGTGACGCTCACGGCAGGCGAAGGTGTGACACCGGAAGTAGTGAACAACGCCACCGTGACAATCAAAAACATGAGAGTCAATTTACAAGTGGATCTTAGGGACCGTAGTATCAGCGCTCCCCCCCACCCCGGTTTACGCCGACATCACCCCGCTGCCATCCGCCACGTCGCCAGGCACGTTCTATGCCATCGTTCTCCCTTTTCAAACCCTCGCCGCAGGCAGGATAGAAGTCACAGTCGATGGCCAGACGTTCACCTACCAAGTGTCCGGCAGTGACAACCTTGAGTTCTATCAGGGCGAAACGACCCGAGTGAACCTCACCCTCAAACGGGCTACGCCTTCCCCCGACAGCAAGTCCGCCACTACCATCGGGGAATTAGAACAAAACAATCATCAATCATATAAACTCTTAAAACGATAACATCATGACAATCTTAATCAAACCCGTCCAGCGTGTGAACCCGCAGGACCCGAAAGGGCCGAAGAAATGGTATCCCGTTCAGCAAACGGTCAAACAAGTGGACGAAACCGAAGTTTCAATACAAATAGCTGAAAAAACTACCCTCAACCCATCAGAAGCCCAGATGGCTATCCGCCAGTTGCGGAAAGTCATCGAGCGAAACCTGAAGAATAGCAATAGTGTGAAACTTGGCAACTGGGGCAGCTTCTACCCCACCCTCAACACCGAGGGCGCCGAAACGAAGGAGGCTCTGACAGCCCGAAACATTAAGGCGGTGAACATCATGTTCCAGCTCGGCGACGAACTGAAAGCCGCCATGCAGAAAGCCGACTTCGCCTGGATAAACAAAATGATGGGCGAAGAAACCAAACCGGACGACACCCCGGGAGGTTCAGACAGACCGGAAATCGAATAAAGCATAGTTGCCCGACTGCATTCCGGTAGTCGGGCAACCGTCCGCCGCCAGTCGCGCAACCAGACACGGATAATCGCACTACTACCGGATACCACAAATAATGGATCACGAATAAGGGAATATCTGAAAAATCTTCCTTACCTTTGGGAGTAAAATAAATCAGTACCTGTATGGAACTCACTCTCCCTTCCAAGTTGAATGCCTCCGAAACGATCGTGCTCGACACAAACGTGCTTGTCGTTATCGGGGCAAATGGTGCCGGCAAAAGTTCGTTCGGCAGAGATCTGCTGGAGCGTTACTCCGACAACAGTAAAAAGATATCCGGCATGCACTCCCTGTTTATCAGCAGTGAAGAACCTGTGCCTGTCGAAGGTAATGAACTGGCACGCCTGCAATCGATGATAGCGGAACGCATCTTCATGCCCCGCCTTTCAGAATACGAAAAACTAATCCTCCACCTGCAAAGCGAAGAATTTGAGGCGGCGGTAAACTATAAGGAAGCCTGCAAGCTGACCCCGGACCTGGAACCGCCCATTACCAAAATAGACCGCATACAGGCCATCTGGGAGAAAATGTTCCCGCATAACCGCTTGGTCAGGAAGTCCGGCTTTATTGAACTGGCTTCCACCAGCCGCGACGGCGATTCTTATACGGCCGGCAGAATGAGCGACGGCGAAAAGATCGTCTTCTACCTGATAGGCGCCGTACTCTGTGCCCGTCCCAACGAACTGCTGGTGATCGAAGAACCGGAAATACTGCTTCACAACTCGATCAAGAACCTGCTTTGGGATGAGATCGAAGCTATGCGTCCCGACTGCACATTCGTTTATCTGACGCACGATATCGACTTCGCCACTTCTCGTCCGGAAGGCAAGCGGATATGGATCAGGGACTACAATGCCGACGCCCATGTCTGGGACTACCAACTGATAGAAAACAGCGACAGCCTTCCCGAAGAAGTATATATAGATATCCTTGGGAGCCGCAAGCCGATCCTGTTCATCGAAGGGACCGACTCCAACAGTATCGACAACCGCCTCTATCCGCTGATCTTCCCCGATTATATGGTCAAGCCGATGGGTGGCTGCCAGAAGGTGATCGAAACGACAAAGGCTTTCCGGCAGTTACAGGACTTCCATACGCTGGAATCCATGGGGATCGTAGACCGCGACCGCCGTACACAGGGAGAGATAGACTATCTGCATGACCAGCATATCTTCGTTCCCGACGTAGCCGAAGTGGAAAACCTGCTGATGCTCGAACCCGTGATACGTACCGTGGCACGCCGTATGATGAAAGATCCCGATACCGTATTTACCCAGGTAAAGGAAAATGTAGTCAAACTCTTCGAGAAGGACCTCGAAAGCCAGGTTATCCTGCATGCCAAACACCGCGTCCGCAAGAAACTGGAAACAACGGTCGACCGCAAGATAACGACCGTCGAACAACTGACCGAGCATGTGGAAAGCATCCGTTACAACGTTCATGTCGATGAAATATACAATGGGATAAAAGATAAATTCAACCAGTACATCGAAACGGGAGATTACAAGAATATCCTTCGTGTGTATAATCAAAAAGGGATGCTGCCGCAAAGCCGTGTATGCAACTTCTGCGGTATCAGCAACAAGGAGAGTTATTTAAACTTCGTTCTTTCCATTCTGAAAGAAAACAAGGAGGATGCGGAAGTCATACGTTCTTCCATCAAAGAATCTTTAGGGACATAAAAAGTTATCAAAAATGAAGAAAAAGTCCGCAAAAAATCGTTCTTTTGCAAACTGATATAACGACATTAACTGGTTTAGTCCTCTTACAAAAAGAATATGCGTACACCGACATTACAATATCTCTACCTGCAAAAGCCGGTAACAATGGTTATTATAATCTGTATAATCTCCGTGCTTCCCTGGATCGGCCTGGGTGATTTCTCCACCAAAGGAGAGCCGCGTGAAGCATCAGTTGCCATATCCATGCTTGAATCAGGCAATTGGATATTACCCCAGGTTTATGCCAACGAATTTGCCTATAAGCCGCCGATGGCACATTGGCTGATGGCTGCTTTCTCTTATCCGCAGGGATATGTATCGGAGTTTACCTCTCGCCTGCCGTCTACAATCGCTTTTATCTGCCTGATGGGATGCACGCTCATGTTTTTCGGGCGGAGGATAAAATTCCAGCAGGCGTTTATAGCTACTCTCCTACTACTCACATGCATTGAAATGCACAGAGCGGCGATGACTACCCGTGTCGATATGCTACTGACGACATTCATTGTCATCGGCCTCTATCAGTTGTTCCGATGGGAAGACCAACTGGAGTTGAAAGGTCTGCCGGTTATTATCCCGGTATTGCTGGGGTGTGCGGTTCTGACTAAAGGGCCTGTAGGAGTTATTTTGCCTCTATTCGTGTTCGGTGCTTATCTGCTGATGCTCCGTAAATACAGCCTGCTGACAATTTTCAAGGCACTGCTTTATATCGGTGTTTCGTCTCTGTTCCTGCCTCTGCTGTGGTATATCGCAGCCTGGAAACAGGGAGGGGATAAATTTCTCGATGTCGTACTTGCCGAGAACTTCGGACGTTTCTTCCATCTCAATACGCCCGATATCAATTATGACCTGGGACACGAGAATGGCGTATGGTATAACTTTATGACGCTGGCTGCCGGATTTATTCCCTGGACCATCTTCTTTTTCTTCTCCCTCTTCGGTTTGAACTGGCAGAGAAAAAAAGGATCGTTCAAACAAGTGCTGAAAGACAGCTGGAATAATATTCTTTCCATGGAAAAGGAAAAACTGTTCAGCCTGGTAGCATTGGTTTGCATCATCTTCTTTTATAGTATCCCTTCCAGCAAGAGAAGCGTATACCTGATGCCGGCTTATCCGTTCATCGCAATATTCCTGGCACAATACGCCATCTATATCACGGAATACAGGACAAAGGTAACCCGTATCTTCGCTGCCTTCCTGGCATCGGTCACTACCGTAGTACTGATTGCCATCGGATTGACGATGATCGGTGTTATCGACCCCGTGGCTATTGCTTCACAGTACACAAGCCGTACCTCTACCCTGGCACAGGTCGAAGCTGTCAGCAACATATTTTCTTTCAGTTACGGACTGACGGTTTGCATTGTTATCGTCGTTTTGGTGGCGCTGCTGACGGTGCTTTACCAGATGTTCAAAAAGATAAACATCAAGATCCTGTATGCGACAATCGCCCTGAGTTTTACGATCAATTTACTGATCGACGGGGTTATCATGCGGGGTATCCGCCAGGATGGTTCTGCCCGTCCTTTTGCGGAAAAGGTAATGAAAGAATATCCGCTGAATGAGAACAATATGTTCGTTATGAATAATCTCAAGAAATACAGGAACCTGTACGGGCTTAATTTCTATCTCGGCAACCGCTTCCACAATTTCGAACAGGAGATGCCGGAAGAAGGATTTTTCTTTGCAACTTCCAGCGACCTGGAGGTTGTCCTTAAAAATTACGAAGGCCAATATACTTTTAATATATTGACCTCCTCTGAACGTATCATCCACGAAGTGCGCCGCCCGGTTGTCCTGTGCAGCTTCCTCCGTGTAAAATAAGATTATTTTAATTCTTTGATTTTGATACTGCGGAAAGCAACTTCGTCGCCATGATCCTGTAACAGGATATGTCCCTGGGGAGCTTCACCGAAACGTCCTGCCTCGTTATAAGACGGGGCAGCATATTTACTACCTTTCACCAATTCGCGGAAAGCATCCGAACCACGATCGTATTCCAATGTTTTAAAGCCGTTCAGCCAATGTTCCACATGATTATTGGGGAATACTTTCAGGACAGCCTGGTTCCAGTTGCCCACACCGTTGAAACGTTTGTTACCGGCCGGCATCATGTCGTAAAGGCTTGCCAGGGTGCGGCTGCCGGGAGTCGTTGTGTAGAGTTTGGCATCCGGATGCAGTTTGTCATCTAATATCTGGTATTCGAGGCCATAGGCGGAGCCGCTAGGTTTTTCTGCTTCCGTCACGAAATATTTGATTCCGCTGTTTGCTCCCGGAGTGATTTTAAATTCCAGGCTTAACTCGAATGCTGCATATTCTTTATCGGTCACGATATCACCTCCGTTGGTAGACTCGCCGCCACCGGATTTCAAGACGATCAACTGTCCGTCTTCCACTTTCCAGCCATGATCCGGGAAGGCCTCTTTATGGGCGCCACGCCAGCCTGTAGTTGTCTGTCCGTCGAACAGGAGGTTCCATCCGTCCGCTTTTTCAGCATCCGTCAGGTAGTTGGGGACGCGGTTCACTTCCGGAGCTAATGTGCCCTGCATGCGCTCGGCTTCCAGGTTCTCCGTCTTTATACGGATATTACGCCATTTGATTTCTTTTCCTTCCAGATCGGTATTCTTTCCGATGCCATGCACCTGGAATGCGATGAAGCCTTTGGCTGTTTCGTCGTCATAGAGATTGGCGGTGTTCACGCCGTTCAGCCAGATGCGGATATTGTTGCCGATCGCTTCGATACGGAATTTATTCCAATCTGTCTTTTTGTAGGCGGCTTGTCCCGGTTTGTTATCGACGAGCGTCACCAGCCAACCACGGCGTGCCTCGTCGTAAACGCCTCCGCTCCATGCTCTGTCGGAAGGGTCCATTTCGCATTGGTAGCCATGCACACGCCCGTTCTGGTAATCCGGACGGCTTTCGCTGCGGAACTGCACACCAGAGTTCAATGCCGGGTCGCAGAGAGCTTCAAATTCCAGGATAAAATCGCCATACTCCTGTTCGGTAGCCATAAAGCTGTTCGGCTGGCCCGTCACCGAAGTTCCGACCAGACAGCCGTCTTCCACCCGGTAGGGCGCTTCGCCGTTCAATTGCTTGAAACCGGTAAGATCTTTACCATTGAATAACTTTTGCCAGCCGTCATTCGACTGACAGGAACAAAGCAGCGCAAGAGACAGGGCTGCAAACTTCAAAGATGCTTTCATTCTGTTTTTCTTTTAGGTATTATAAATAAGAAAATTGTTTTACTGGTCTGTCAACTAACACATGTGTACGAGCACAAAGATAAAATATTATTCATAAATGCACAGCAAAAGTGTTGCTATTTTACAACAGATAGAATCTTTTTCAAAGAATAGCCTTATCTTTGTGTGCAAAATGTAATCAATAAAGGTATTTTTATGAAATTTAAAACGGCTCTCTTTGACTTTGACGGCGTGATAGTCGACACTGAACCCATTTACGATATTTTCTGGAATGAGGCAGGTGAACGTTACGGGACAGGTATCGACAACTTCGCTGCTGTTATCAAAGGCACAACACTCCCCTACATCATGGAAAAGTATTTTTCCGACCGTACGGAAGAATTCCGCCGGATGGTTATTAATGAATCGACCGAATACGAAAGCACGATGCCCTTGCCCGCCATGCCCGGCTCCCTGGAATTTCTGCACTTATTGAAAAAGAACGGTGTACAGATGGGATTAGTTACAAGCTCGGACAATGCGAAGGTGGAACGTGCATTCAAATTGCATCACCTGGAAAACATATTCGACACAGTCGTGACCGCCGACCGCATCACAAAGGGGAAACCTGACCCGATGTGTTACCTACTGGCCGCGGACGACCTGGGTGTCTCCCCTGCCGACTGCCTCGTTTTTGAGGATTCATTTGCCGGCATACAAGCGGGAACGGCTGCCGGCATGCGGGTGATCGGCCTGAGCACCACCAACTCGGAAGAATCATTGAAGGATAAAGTATATGAAGTGATTCCGAACTTCGAAAAGGTTACTTTCGAGGATTATCTGAAGTGGTAATGAAACAGAATAAAAAAAGAAGGTTGCGGCAGCCGTTGTAAAAACGGACTTAACCGCAACCTTACCCAGTTTATTCAATCTCCGGCCGGTCGCTTTCCTTCTTTTTCTTCTGTCCCATACGCTGGTTATAGGCTGTCTGCGCATCGGATATCAGAGCGTTGACATTGCGGATAAAAGCAGTAGCTTCGTCCGAAGGATTCGCCAGGCTCCAGGCAAAAGCCAGCGAGGTTATATCGTCATAAATATCATCACCTTGGGCACGCACGATCTTGCTGTTGTCTACACTACTAGCCAGACGTTCGGCAGCGCGTTGGGCCACCAGTGATTCGTATAGATTATTCAAACGTTCCAGTTCATTCAAATAAGGGGTCAGGCTCAAAGCCTGTACGGCAGATGCATTTTCAGGTTTTCTCAGATCGACCAGGAGTCCTTTGATCGTTTCTGTTTCCTGATTGAGCGGGAGGCGTGCGATTCCGGTATATGGTTTCACTACGTTCCGCAGAAACTTTCCGGCTTCCTGTTCCGCCTGGAGTGGCAGGGTTGCGGAATTGTTTATCCGGTTCAAAGCATAGACGGCAACGTTGTCGCGTTGTTTGTCAGTGTCGTTCAACGTTTCAGTTTCCTGGCTGATACGGCTCTGGTTGTTCAGATCGGTGAGTTGGCTGATTACAGCGTCGAGGGCGGCTACTTGAGCAGCCGAAACGCCCAATGCAGGGACACCGTTCGATTCATTGACGCTAAGGCTTTCGATTTCGGGTCGGTCGCCACCCTGCTCCGGAAATGGAAGGAGGGCACGGAAACGGCGGAGAAAACTGAGGTACTCGGCGTTGTTGAAATTATTTGCAGAAAAATCGGTGAATTTTAAGTATGTTCCCATGATTTCTATTTTTTGATAACGAGGGCAAGGTAAGCATTATATTTCAAAAGATAACTGTTTTGTCAAAACAATTTCCAAGAAGATGTAAAATCGTTTCCCAAACCGGGAAAGCATCTTACAAGGGTGTAAAGTCGTTTCCCAAACCGGGAAAGCATTTTGCAAGGGTGTAAAGCCGTTTCCCAAACCGGGAAAGCACTTTGCAAGGGTGTAAAGCCATTTCCCAAACCGGGAAAGCACTTTGCAAGGGTGTAAAGCCGTTTCCCAAACCGGGAAAGCATTTTGCAGGGGTGTAAAGCCGTTTCCCAAACCGGGAAAGCATTTTGCAGGGGTGTAAAACCGTTTCCCAAACCGGGAAAGCATTTTGCAGGAGTGCAAAACGGCGGCGCAGCATGCGAAAGCATTTTTCACCTCAAACTTTTTAAAAAAGACTCATCACACTCTCTTTGCAGTTCTTCCTTAAAACGTCTTTTATATTCTTCTTCAGATAAATAGAACTCCTGATACGCAAAATAGGCCATCCCCCCAACCAAAACAGTTCCCATACCGCCTGTTATAACAATATCCGTTATATAACCTTCAGGTACCCCAATACATAAGAAAACCGTTAATAATAATATAAAAAATGGAGAAGCGATAAAAAAGCCAAACGCATACCTGACGGCCCTGTGGACTTTTTTATACCCCTTATCTTTAGCGAGTATTTTTTCCATTTCCCGGGATATGCGAGATTTGTCTTTCTGACAATGAAACCATTTTTCCATTATTTCGTTGATTATCCCTTCTTTTGTTGACGATTCCAGTCCTTCTTGTGATTTCTGGCTATTTTCTTTCTTTTTCAACCGAGACAATTCAGTTTGAGCTTCGCGTCTCTGCCTCACCAGCAGTTCCTGAAATTTGGCCTCCTGCGCAGCCATCCTATGCATGAAGTCAATTTCTATTTCTCTTTCCCGCTCACGCAGCTTCCGAGCCATTTGAGCTTCAAACTTTTTTTTATATTGCTGCTTCTTATACTCAAAGTTTTGCTTTAACATTTCCTCTCTTTTTAACCATTCTTCGGGTGTACGGGCAGGTCGTTCTTCAAGGAAAAATTCCTTTTCTTTTTTCGCTTTAACCGGTTTCCGGTCTATCGGCGTACGTTGTTCTTTCAATTCTTCCCAGAATTTCTCCTTTTTACCTTTGGCTATCTGGGCACTTTCCCATCGTTCGGCATAGGTATTAAAATCTTCCAGCACATGGTAATCGAATTTATTCACGCATTCGGATTTTATCAAAAACAGATAAGCATCTTCCTGATGTAATTTCAGAACCAGCACTTCGTTGTTCCGGAAAAAAGGATGCAAAGCGCTTATGTTGTCGTCCCGTCTCATGTAGAGCGTTTGGAGAGTGGAGTTGTATTGCCATAAACCTTTCTTCTCTTCGTCATTCTGAGTGATTACAAAAGTTCCGTTTTGGTAGAAGATTAACGACTCATCCGCACCATTTTCGCCCAGTACAAACCATGCATAGGAAGGTAATATTTTAGCCATCTGCTGTCCTTTGACGACATTGCGGTGACTCTCCGATATTTCTTGCTGGAATATTTTCATTCAGATTAAATTTAGGTGACAAACTCCGTTTGAAAAACAACACTCGCAAATATAAACAAAAAAAGGGGATAAACATTTCTGCTCATCCCCTTTTCTGTTTTTTATTGTAAAAATAATCTGTCAGAAATTATATCCGATGCGAAGGGCCAGAAGTGGCTGAGATAATCTCAGGTCTCCCCAGGATTTGAGTATATTATATTTGAATTCCAAACCGACACTCAACTGATCGGTTGCATATACTTCACCTCCTAAACCGATATTGGCTCCTAAACGAGTCTTATTCAGACTTGCACTATTTCCCAGACTTACTTTCCAGAACGAAAGATCAAGACCTGCCAACGGATAGAAACCGAACATATCGCTCAATTTGAAGACATAGTGGGCATTCACGTCGATAGCCCAGGCACTCAAACCATCATCTTTCACAAAATAAGACAAAGACGGAGCCAAACGAACCTCATCCGTCAGATTATAACGATAATCCAACCCCAACAACGCATTTCCATTCTCGTTAAATCCATAACCAAGATTAAAACCGAAAGACGATTGTCCTTGCTGAGTCTGTGCAAATGCACTCATGCTGATAATTGCCAGCATGCACATAACAATTAATTTCTTCATACTCTCATTAATTTTAGTTCAACATTATGCGCAAATATAATTATTTTACTTTAAGTCTGTCTCCTGCGCTCTTAACAATACTGCGATAATAGTCTTCGTCGTAGCCAGGGAAATCAGGATATTCGGACAGCCCGTAGCCATTTTGCTTGAACTGGCCGTTTTCTTCTTTCTTAACGTTTCCGTCCATGTATTTTACTAAAAGATACTCGCCGAGCTTCTTCCAGCGGGCAGTTGCCTGATCGGCAGTCGTCGTACTGAACCAGGTCAGGAACCGGACTGCTTCCGCCGGATTCTTGGCATACAAATCGGAGGCTGCCTTGTCGATAGCCGGAATTACCTCTTTATAACTGTTTTCCAATTCCTGCTGAACCGGACGAATGTCTTTGATCATAAAACTGTATTTGCCGTAAGCCTGGTTTGCTACCCAGTTGTGAATCCAGAATGCGGAAGTCCACGAGAAATTCATAATGTCCCCGTTTCCTACCCGGTAGCACTCGGGCGATTCCGTGATAGAGCAATACAGCGGAGTGAACACAGCCATATCGGCATCATCCACACCGAACCAAAGGATTCCACCGATCGCATCCGGCAACCAGTTACGCATCTGCGGAACGATTACAAAACCGGTCTGCTGCGTAGCGATGGCACGTTCGTTGGTATATTCTTGTCCATCTACCTTAAACGTCATCGGACGCCAGCGATACGGCACTTTATAAGAACCGGCTCCGGCGTCTTTCGTCATATCCAGATCGGTTCCTTCAAAATGGTCGCGCATACCGTTCTGAACGTCCTGAACAGACAACAGACGGTCCGGCTTCACATACAACGGCATCGGCTCTTTGGAAGGATCACCTTTGATAAAGTCGGTGTACTTATCCATTGTCTTATCGTATTTACGGAAGAAAGACCATACACGTGCTTCACAACCTCTCAATGCGCTGAAGTCGTAAGGACAATAGGCCTTCTGGAAACTGAAGTCTTTATCTTTTCCGCTGAAATACCCTTTTTCGCGGGCCAAAGAAACAACATCGGGCGAATACATACAGTTTTCCTTGTCATCAAAAGGAATCTGCTGGATGCGCGACTGGTTGGCATGTGCAGAGATGCAATCATCCGGAATACGGATGGCCACCCAAACTGCACCTTTGTTACCCGGGCCTTTACCGATCAGTTCCATTACCCATGCTTCGTTCTTGTCGGCGATAGAGAAAGTCTCGCCGCTGCTGTAATAACCGTAGTCCTTCACCAGGTCGGTCATTACTTTGATTGCTTCGCGGGCTGACTTTGAACGCTGGAGGGCGATGTAGATCAGGCTTCCGTAGTCGATAATACCTGTTGTATCCACCAGCTCCGGACGTCCGCCCCACGTACTTTCCGTGATAGCCACCTGATGTTCATTCATGTTGCCGACAACCGAATACGTCTGTTCCACCTGCGGAATCTGTCCCAGCGGCTTATTTGTATCCCATTCCCTGACTTCCAGCATGGCGCCTTTCGGCCAGGTCGCTGCCGGCCAACGGTATAACTCGCCATACAGGGTATGCGAATCTGCTGCATAACTGATCATCACCGATCCGTCGACCGATGCCTTCTTTCCTACCAGCAAACCCGTACAAGCTATTGCCTCCATTCCGGAAAGCAAAACGGCACAGGCTGCTGCGATAATCCATTTTCTTTTCATATAAATAAGTTTAAGCGAATAATAGCATATATACTGCCGCACCGCAAATATAGCCAATCAATGCCAATATTGAAAATCGCTTTGTATAGTACATGAAATCTATTTTCTCCAATCCCATCACCGTGACACCTGTTGCCGAACCGATAATCAGGATGCTACCGCCCGTTACGGCACAGTAGGCAAGGAATGTCCAGAATCCTCCGTCGGAAACAAAAAACTGTGCATAAGGGGCCAGGTCGGCCGTCTGCTGCACAATCGGATACATACCCATCGTTGCTGCCACCAGCGCCACATTATCCACACAGGAAGATAAAGCTCCGATCACAAAGCTGATTAAATAAGGTTCATGCACATGCTTGTCGAGATAGGCGGACATGATCCCCAACTGTCCCGATGTTTCCAGGGCGCCTACCGCCATCAGGATTCCCAGGAAGAAAAAGATCGTCGCCAGGTCGATGTTCGGCAACAACTGGGTAATACGCAGTTTTTCCGATTCATGCACATGCAAACGGCTGTACATGACATCGGTATATATCCATAAAATAACCAGTCCCAGCAATACCCCCAGGAACGGAGGCAAATTGGTCAGCATCTGAAAGACCGGAACCAAAGCCAACGAAAGCACGCCGATCACAAAGATCACCCGGCGTGAATGATTCGGTATTTCCGGAATAAACTCATCGGCAGCCTCTTCCTCACTCATGACACGCAACCGGGCATCTTTCTTGAACAACCAGAAATGGGCAATGGAGAGCGGAACCAGCATATTAACCAATGCAGGAATAAATACATGCGAAATCTGGTGCATCGCCGTCACATTCTTTCCTACCCAGAGCAGGATTGTCGTCACATCACCGATGGGCGACCACGAACCGCCGGCATTGGCTGCAATAATCACCATACAGGCATATTTCAACCGGTCGGTCCTGTCGGGAACCAACTTACGAAGCACCGCCATAATCACGATCGCTGCCGCCAGGTTATCCAGCAAAGCAGAAAAGAAGAAAGTGGCAAAACTGATATACCACAACAGTTTCCGTTTGTTGGAGGTGCGGATATATCCCGTCACCGATCTGAAACCACCGTGTTTATCGACAATATCGACAATCAGCATGGAACACATCACAAAGAACAAGGTCTCTGCCACATTTCCCAGATGGTAAACGATAGAACGGTTGGTTATAAAATTAATAAACTGATCTTTTGCCGGCAGATTTGTCATTTCGGGGTTCTGCATCAGAAACTCTTCGAACAGAGGATTGGAACGTTCAACGAAAATATTGTAAGCGTCGAACATCAATATCATCCACAAAGAAATGGCCATAAAAAGAGCTGTTGCCGCTTTGTTGATCTTAATCTTATCTTCAAGCGCAATAGCAATGATACCCCCGATAAAAATAATTGGCATTAATATAAACATAGTTGTCCTGTTTTTGGGTCAACCTTCTTTCAGAAGGGACTTATTTTGAATCATACTTTATCACAATGTATACAGATAACCGATCTCTTCCGCCCAGATCGACTCGTCAGGGGTTTCAAGGATCAGAGGGATGTCGTCAAAACGAGGATCGGCCATCAGCATTTTAAAGGTTGTCATCCCCATCACCCCTTTTCCGATACTGTCATGCCTGTCTACACGGGTCGCCAGGTCTTTCTTCGAATCGTTGATATGCATTCCGCGCAAATAGGAAAAACCGATCACTTCATCGAAGTGGCGGAAGGTTTCGGTAAAGCCTTGTTCCGTTTTAATATCATAACCGGCAGCCAGCGTATGAGCCGTGTCGATACAGACACCGACGCGCGTTTTATCTTCTACCCGATCGATGATGGCTGCTATTTGTTCGAATGTATATCCCAGGTTTGTACCCTGTCCGGCCGTATTCTCTATAACGGCACAGACACCTGCGGTCTGGTCCAACGTCCGGTTAATTGACTCGGCAATACGAGCCAGGCAATCGTCGACCGACAATTCGTTCAGATGACTTCCAGGATGGAAATTCAGCCGGTCCAGCCCCAGTTGTTCGCAACGCTGCATTTCGTCCAGGAAAGCATCGCGCGACTTCTGCAACCCGTCCGGATCCGGATGTCCGAGGTTAATCAGGTAACTGTCATGAGGCAGGATATGTTTCGCCTCGTAACCGAACTCCTCACAACGTTCTTTGAATAAGGAGATACTTTTCTTCGTCAACGGGGATGATTTCCACTGACGTTGGTTTCGGGTAAAGAGGGCGAATGCTTTGGCCCCGATAGCATTCGCGTTCAGAGGGGCATTCTCAACCCCACCCGACGCACTTACATGTGCTCCGATGTATTTCATTTGTTAATCGTTTACTTTATTCTTTTTGTTACTGTTCATTATTTTTCATCTTCGGTCTTACAGCCGGCAAAATGAAACTTCTCCGTCGCCTGTTCTTTTGTGACGACAAAATATACGATGTCCGCCCGCGAACAAAGTTCGTTCTGCGAATTGTATATCTCCGTCTCTATGAATATGGCATTCCGTTTCTGCTCCTTGATACGCCCCCGTATCATCAAGCGCGGTTCCCGGGTCGAGATACTTTTCAGGAAACGGGCATCCAGCCGTGAAGTCACGCCCGACGTCTGTAATTTCCTTAATACCACCCAACCTGCCAGTTCATCCATCATGGTAGTCTGTATTCCCCCATGCAATGTCTCCAACCATCCCTGGTAATGGCTTTCCGGCTCCCAGAAAGCAACTATATCTTCACCATCTTCGTAAAACTCCATGTGCAGGCCCTGCGGATTTTCGGGTGCACACCCGAAGCACATATAGCCATCCAACCCTTTCCAGGGATTAATAATCTTTTTCATACAACAACAGCTTTAAACGGATTGTTTCTTAAATAAAGAGAATTTTATACTATAAGCCGGTTACAAATATAACAAACTTATGCCGTTTTTCCCGAAGCCACAAAAAAACAGAGATAAGAGCCGTGGCCTTACCTCTGTTTCCATACTGATAATCAGATATTTTATTTTCTTTTAATCTTCAATCTCAGGCATCAGGAAATCTACGAAGCACAGGGCAGCCAGAGCTGTTCCGTATCTCTTTTCGATGGTAATACCTTCGGTAATGAAGTTCAGTTCACCCAGATAATACTTACCGTAAGTCTTCTGGTGCAAGTCGTTGATTACACGGATCAGACGTGATTCCAACTCCTCGATACGATAACGGCCGCTGACCTCGCATACCAGGCCTCCAACCTTCTCATCGAAGTTTTCGTCCTTGTACATCCAGGCGTAAACCACACCGGCAGATACAAACTCATCCTGATAACCATGCGATACCGCCATAATGGTTTTCAATTCCGTACCAAATGGAGGAAGATCGATCTCGTCCATGGTTGCAAGATGTGCAGTTGCTGGAATAACAGACGAATAAGTCATAATGTTAAAGTCTGAAATACCGGCATCATAAAGAGCCATGTGATAAGAACCTGCATGCTTTTCCAGGTCTGAATCACCACTACCCTTTGTAATAAAAAAGGTGTTTGGAATTAAATTCCCAACTTTCTTTACCATCTACAAATATGTTTTACTTAATTAATAATATGAGGGCACAAAAATAGAAACTTCTTTGGGATTATTTTCTTTACAAATGATAAAAAAACAGCTTTTTACATATTATTATTCATTTTATTTTAAGGTATATCGCATAAGGTATAATTATCAGCCGTCACGGAGACTTCCGCCAACGTCCATAAATTTCACTTATCGCCCGATTGACAAAAGTGATGGGAAATACCGGCTTTCCGGGTGAACAAATAAGAAACCCGCCGTGTTAGAATAGTAGAAACAACATAAAACTTATTAGTCATGCTTACATTATGCCTCAGTTTATTATTGTTGGTAACTAATAATAGTAATAATAGTAGTAGTCAAATAACAGATAAAAAAGAAGAAATTATGAAATTCGAATTAATTAAATTGCCTTATGCGGCAAATGCATTGGAACCGGTTATCAGTAAAGCAACAATTGAGTTCCATCACGGAAAACATTTACAGGCTTACGTAAACAACCTGAATAACCTGATTCCGGGTACAAAGTTTGAAAACGCTCCCCTGGAACAGATCGTAGCAGAATCCGACGGCGCTATCTTTAATAATGCCGGACAGATACTCAACCATAACTTGTATTTCACCCAGTTCTCCCCCAAAGGCGGCGGCGAACCTAAAGGAAAGCTGGCGGAAGCCATCAAAGCAACCTGGGGTTCGTTCGATAACTTCAAGAAAGAGTTCAACGCAGCAGGCGCCGGTCTATTCGGTTCCGGATGGGTATGGCTGGCAAAAGATAAAGACGGCAAACTTTCAATTACCAAAGAGCCAAACGGCAGCAACCCCGTTGCACACGGACTGGTTCCTCTCCTGGGATTCGATGTATGGGAACATGCTTATTACCTGGATTACCAGAACCGCCGTCCCGATCATCTGAATGCCTTATGGAATATCGTTGATTGGGATGCCGTTGGCGAAAGATATTGATATTAATAAGTAGTGTGATTTAAACCAGATAAGGCCGTCCGGGGGAAATGTTCTCCGAACGGCTTTTTGTTTACCGATCACCCCAAGGGAAAAATGTCAATTATTAAGGAAATACAGCAAACAGTTACAAGCATATAAGGTCGTAACTTTGTTATGTAAAATAGAAAGAGAAATAATAACTAAACAATAAGGAGTTAGAATCATGAAAGTAAAAGAGTTGACAAAACAAGAATTTCTGAGTAAAGTAGCCAATTATGAAGCAAGTCCCGATAAATGGATATACGAGGGTGACAAACCTTGTATCGTCGATTTCTTCGCTACCTGGTGCGGTCCTTGTAAAATGATTGCCCCTATCCTGGAAGAGCTGGCAGGCGAATATGAAGGAAAAATAGACATCTATAAGGTCGATACGGAAAAAGAAGAAGAACTGGCAGCTTCTTTCGGCATCCGGAGCATTCCTTCCCTCCTGTTCTGTCCGATGGGCGAACAACCGCAGATGGCAAGAGGTGCCATGAGCAAGGCTGATTTCAAAAAGGCTATCGAAGAAGTTCTTTTGAAGAAATAAACAATGCTATCATATTACTTACGGAACTCCTGAAAGTGCAGGCTATCGAAAGAGCAGCCGGCTTTCAGGAGTTTTATTTTGTCTACAATTTATCCGTGTAAAATATCTTTCATGTCAATCACAGGCCAGGGCTTATAATCACGCCAGGCACCGCGGGTAAAATCAGGAACAGCCACAGAGCAGCTCTTGTTCAGGACAGAACGTTCGCTCAATTCGACGATACATGACCAGGCAGCCGCATCGTACACACTCTGATCCAGCGGATAACCGTTACGCAGGCAATAGATAAGACGCCAGTCCATGATAAAGTCCATACCACCGTGACCACCGACTTTCTTTGCCCGTTCGCCGATGTATTTGCTCAGAGGGTGTTCATAATCCGCCATCACTTCCTTTTGAGGCCCTTCTTTCAGGAAAGAATGCGTATCTGGCTGTACAGCCACCTTCTGCTCCGGATATTTAACAGCCATCCCTTTCGTTCCCTGCACCAGATGGATACGGGAATAAGGACGGGGCGATGTCGTATCATGCTGAATCATGATAGACTTGCCGTTCACAGTATGGATAATGGTCGTATTCATATCCCCCAGGGCATACCGTTCCGATTGGGTGATACGTTCGTCATCTTTCAGATTTTCCTTCGCCCAAAGAGCCAGGCCGAACTGGTTGGTCGAAACAGATGACAGGTAATCCATCCGGTCTCCCTGGTTGATTCCCAGAATCTGGGCAACCGGGCCAAGTCCATGTGTTGGATACGGGTTTCCGGTATGGTATTTACTGTATTCCAGGCGCCAATGTTTATAATAGCCTTTAAACTTCGAGCCTCTCAGGTCGTGGATATAAGCGCCTTCGGTATGAATAATTTCTCCCAGCAATCCCTGGCGGGCCATATTCAATGTGGCCAATTCAAAGAAATCGTAACAACAATTTTCAAGCATCATGCAATGAAGCTGCGTTTCTTCGGCCTTGTCGACCAACGCCCAACAATCCTTTACCGTTAGCGCAGCCGGCACTTCGATGGCAACATGTTTTCCATGATCCATGGCATAAAGGGCGATAGGCACGTGCAACTCCCAAGGGGTGGCATTATAAATCAGGTCGATATCATCGCGTTCGCACATTTTCTTCCAGTCTTCTTCTCCGGTATATGCGACTGCTTCTTTCCGGTTACTGTTTTTAAGTGTTTTCTGGCTATTCTCAATCCGTTCGGGATTCAGATCACAGATAGCCACAATCTCCGTTCCCTCGATCTGTGCCATACGCTCTACGGCGCCTGCCCCTCTTCCCAGACCAACAACACCGATACGGACGGTACTCAATGGTTTACAACGCAGTCCTAAAACAGATTTTCCTTTGGCCGGGGGAGACAGGTCTTCTGTCTGTGAAAAAGAACTCCCGCTGACCGGCGTATTGGCAGCATTCATCTCTTTGCCTACAACAATAGCTGCACTTCCCGCCAATGATCTTCTTAAAAATTGTCTTCTGTTAATGCTCATGATAATAGATTTTAGATTAAGTGATATTATATGAGTCGGCAAAATAAGAATTTATTTTCACTTCTACTATTTTTCTTAAAAAAATGTCTAATCTTTTCTTATTATTAATCAGGAAGATAGATTGTATTTGAAAAGAAAGATGAAAAAAAGTATACAAAAAAAACGCCCTCCCCTATTGCGAGATTAGAAATAATCACTACCTTTGCACTCGCAAAACAGAAATACTGAATGCCTCTTTAGCTCAGTTGGCCAGAGCACGTGATTTGTAATCTCGGGGTCGTTGGTTCGAATCCGACAAGAGGCTCAAAGGGAAAGAGAGATTTCCCTATAAAACATAAGTTTTGCACTGGGCAGTTACCAGAGTGGCCAAATGGGGCTGACTGTAACTCAGCTGTCTTTCGACTTCGGTGGTTCGAATCCATCACTGCCCACAGAGAACCTCAGGAATTTAATTTCTGAGGTTCTCTGTTTTATGTCATTTCGTGTTTCTGACTATCCCATGAAGAACAGGAGTGTCAAGAGTCTCATCAGTCTCACCCCCATTTCTGAAAATACGCTTTTTCTAAAAAGCACATATAACACACTGATATACATTTATATACACTCTGTTTTAAGATTTAAATCCAAGCATAAAAACCCGTTTTTTCTCTTTATTTCGGACATTTTTAGTGAGTAGTTATCCGTTAACTCACCGGTGCCTATCCGTTCTTCCTCCGGTGCTTACCCGTTTTTCATATTATGCTTACCCAATATAACAGAATAACCATACTCCAAGAGAAGAAGTGCGTCCGAAACTTTAATAAAAAAAGGAATAAATTGAAGAGAGAAAAAAGAGAATACAAATATAATAAGCTATATTTCAGATACATAAGTACAGAATTCTTTATCTGAACCAAAATGCAGAAAATGAAAAAGGGGGGGTGAGACTGATGAGACTCTTGAGACTCTTGAGACTCTTTCCTTTTGACGCACCCCCCTTTTTAGAAAACGTATTCTCCTATTAATGGAAATATACGAATTTATACAATAGAATTTTTCTTTGTAAACTCGATGATTTCGCTGATATAACCGAAAGCAAGACCTGTCACGGTATCCGCACAGCCGTAATAGATAGCGATACGGTCAGATTCGGGATCATGCAGGGCGGCACACGGGAATGTCACGTTAGGCACGTCACCTACACATTCATAATCCTTTTGCGGAGAAAGCAAGTACGGCCCCGTGCGATATTTTACCTTCCAGGGCTGATCCAGATCCAACAGGGCGGCACCGAAGCTATATACATAGCCATTGCATGACTGCAACACGCCATGATAGATCAGCAACCAGCCTTCCGATGTCTCGATAGGAATAGGACCTGCCCCGATCTTCAGACATTGCCAGGCGCTCACTTCAAACGGAGCCGGAGCCATCACATGACGATGTTTTCCCCAAAAGCACATATCAGGCGATTCGCTGTAGAAAATGTCGCCGAACGGCGTATGACCATTGTCACTCGGACGGTTCAACATGGCGAAATTACCGTTGATCTTACGCGGGAACATCACACCGTTACGGTTGAAAGGCAGATAAGCATTTTCCAACTGATGGAATGTTTCGAAATCGAATGTATAAGCCACACCGATCGTCGGGCCATGATAGCCGTTACACCAGGTGATATAATAGCGGTCTTCGATGAAGCATACACGAGGGTCATACGCATAAACGAATTTGCCTATCTCTTCGTCGTCGCATTCGAACTCCAGCTTTGTCTCAGAAATATTCCAGTGGATGGCATCCGCACTGAAACCGACATGCAGACGCATACGGCGGTTGGTATCGTCGCAACGGAACACGCCGGCATAACCTCCCTTGAACGGAACGACAGCACTGTTGAACACACTGTTTGATGTAGGGATAATATCACGGGGGATCACCGGATTATTCGAATATCTCCAGATCACATCTTTACAATCAGCCGGGCGGTCTTCCCAAGGCATATCGGGCAGCGGTTCGCCAATAATTTTCAGTTTATCCATTTCTTATTGATTTGTTTTATTTGACAATACAAAATTACTTCTTTTCATTCAATTTCAGTTCTTCCATCAAAGCATTATACTCGACTTCATCCTTACTCATCTTGTCGTACCAGTTCTTTTTCAGCACCAACGTAGTGATAGCCAGGATCAGGATGCTGGTTATCAACGGCATGCCTTCACGGATCACGATATACATCGGGATAATGGTCAGACACATCTGCCAGATAATGCCGACAGCCACATTGAACATATCGCGTTTGAAGTTTTTATTCGCCTTCACCTGCGGATATTTGGCAACAACCTTATTATAAACTGGTTTCCAGTACCCCCAGGGACGTACGGTGATGTAGAAACGTTCCAGCGTTTCGTCTTCTACCGGAGGAGCCGCATAAGTACCGACGATACAACCGATCAAGGAAACAACCAGCAAAACTGGGAAGTAGAACAACGGCAGCATCGGAGCATTGTTGGCATACTCGCCTACCCTTTCCACAAAATGTCCGTCTACCATCGTATAGCCGTCGAAAATGAACGGACATACCATAGCGGCCAGGATACCGGTAATCATTCCCCAGAAATAACCGTTCCCGTTAAAACGCCACCAGTGCCATTTCAGCAGGTTGGCTGCAATATATCCGCCATACAAAGCAGACGTGATCCATTGCAGGACGGAGTTTACGCTCTCCACGAAGAAACCGATCACCACACTGACAACAACCACCGCTACCGTTACGATATAGCTGGCACGGATCATCGTCTTGTTGCTGGCATTCGGGTTGATATATTTTTTATAGATATCATTTACAATATAAGCAGGCGCCGCGTTGGCCGTAGAGGCAAAAGTAGACATAAAGGCAGCAAGCAATCCGGCAAGCAGCAATCCGCATACTCCAACGGGCACAAACTGGTTAATAGCATTCGGCAGGATCAGTTCGAAGTCAATCGCTCCGGTCTTTGTCGTCAAATCCAGGTCTTTGAAGAAAGCCAGCGCCAGGATCGTAAATCCCATAATCATCAGATAACGCGGGATAAGCAGGATGACAGGAACAGAACCGCTCATTAAGGCTGCTTCCTTACCGTTACGGCAGGAAAGGATCTTCTGCATATCGTAGTTGGGGGCAGGTCCCGCCATACTATTGAACACTCCTTTGAAAAGCATCATCATAATAAAGATCCCGAATAAACCGAACTGGTCGTTCATTATCTTTGTATTTACATCGCTGAAAATGTCGGTCCAATGCAAATCAAGGTTCCACCCAGGCATCAGGCTGTCCCAACCGGCAGGTACGATAGAAGCAATCGTTTCAGGGCTTACCTTCATCATAGCGATAACGGCAATCGTGATACCGGCAACCGTCATAATGGCAAACTGAACCACATCGGTCCATACGATACTCAGCATACCGCCCAGCATCACATAGATCGTGGCGATGGCTGTAAAGAATATACCGTAAGCATGCGGCACGTATTCAGCCGGTATATCAAACGGGACATACTGGGAAACAAAATCCCATGGGAAGAATATCTCCATAAATTTACCCACGCCGATAAAGCCGTAGCTAAGGAAACCCAGCACGCCGATCAGGGCGTAGATAACGACAATCGTATGCGACAGGCTGGCGCCTTTGTTCTTTCCGAACCGTGTCTGTATCCATTCCGCCCCTGTCAGCACATTCGACCGGCGGAGCCAGACAGAGAGATAGACCATCAGGAAGATCTGGTTAAATACAGGCCAGAGCCAAGGCACCCAGGCACTTTTGATTCCATAAATAAAGGCTAGTGTAACCATCCACATAGTACCAGAGATATCGAACTGGCCGGATGCGTTAGACAAGCCTAACATATAAAAAGGTAGTGTTTTTCCTCCCAGGAAGTAGGAGTCCATGTTTTTCGACGCCTTTTTCTTTAACACTAATCCGATGACGATCATGGCCACCAGATAGAGTCCGATGATAAAGATGTCGATTGGTTGCAATTTCATGATATTAAGTTTGTTTTTAGGTTTAACGTTTAGCAAAGATATATAAAAAATGGAGAAAGTTATAAATCCTTCTGTGGAGAGTGAAGAAAGTAACTGTTTCCCTCTCGGGAGGGGAAACAGTTACAACCAGTAGTTATAGATAATCTACTTAGTCGATCGGGCAGACAGAAGAGATCATGCCGAATGTATCGTTGTCATTCAGGCTCCAGATAACTTTGTTGTTACCGTCGATCTCCATCAACTGCGGGTTGTTTGATTCTTTTGCACTGGGGTCGTGTCCCTGCCAGTTACAGATATACAGACCGTTGTTTGAAGTAGGCAACAGCTGGGCAACAAAGAATAAAGAAACACCTTCGATGTCCTTTTCGCCGATCCGGCGGATTACTTCGCCTTTATCCAGATTTACTTCCATCAGAGAATGTCCGTCACCGCAAGCTACCATGTAATTGCCGTTGTTCAGCAATACAGTGCTGTACGGAGTACCTTCCAGCTTCGTTGTTTTAACAAGTTCGCCGGCCGGAGAGATTTCACGTACTTCAGATGTAGCGAAAAGAGGCATCAGATAGTTGCCTACCTTGTTCTTGTTCACCTGGCGGAACTGAGCATGCGGGTGGTCGATACCTGTTTCGTATACAGTTTCTGAAAGTATCTCGCCTTTCGGGCTCACTTCCATGATCTTAGCCGGATGGCCGCACCATGCCAACAGGTAATTACCGTCGGGCAATACACGGGCTGTCTGCATCTCGCAAGTATCCGGAGCCGGAATGTTCCATAACTCTTTCTGATCGCGGGTAATCAGTTTTGCACCTTTTTTATAGGCGAACAGGATATTTCCGTCCGGAGTAGCAACGGCTGAATTACATTCCCAACCTTTTTGTATAGGATGCTCCCATTCTATCTGCTTTGTATTCTTGTCAATGATAACAACCTTATTCCAGCCTGAACCGGCCAACAATAATTTCTGAGCCTTTTGCTGGCAGGAAGTGGCAGCAAACAAGAAAAGAGCAGAGCACAATAATGTGAATATTTTCTTCATGGCAATTCAATATATGTATTATGTTATGTTTAGATACAACAAGGGGCAGAGCAGAGCCCCGCCCCTTCGGAGTATAATAATTAATTACTTAGACAAATCCTGGAACTTTTCGAAACCTTGTTGCGGAGTCAAACCGTCATGAACCACTGCGTGAACAGCCTGGATCATAGCGACAGGATTTTCAGACTGGAATACGTTACGTCCCATGTCAACACCGGCAGCACCGTCGTTGATAGCCTTGTAACACAGTTCCAATGCTTCCAGTTCAGGTAATTTCTTACCGCCTGCAATCACAACAGGAACCGGACAAGCAGCAACTACTTTTTCGAAACCTTCGCAATAGTAAGTCTTCACGATATTTGCACCGTTTTCAGCACAGATACGGGAAGCCAGACCGAAGTAACGAGCGTCGCGTGCCATCTGTTTGCCGACAGCAGTCACACCCATTACAGGAATACCATAACGAGTTCCTTTATCTACAGCCTTGTACAGGTTGGCGATCGTCTTCGCTTCGTGTGCTTCGTCACCGATAGCCAACATCACAGCCATAGCTGAAACGTTCATGCGGATAGCATCTTCTATGTCGATCAGAACGTTGTCGTTCAGGTCAGTCAGGATAGAAGTACCAGCATCCGAACGCAAACAGATAGGTTTGTTTGTTGTTGTCGGGATTGAAGACTGAAGGATACCGCGTGTACACATGATACAGTCGGCATATTCAATCAGCGGTACAATATTCAGGTCGATACGTTCCAAACCTGAAGTCGGTCCCATGATGAAGCCGTGGTCGAAAGCCAACATTACGGCTTTGCCTGTTTTCGGGTTGAAGATACGTGATAAACGATCTTTCATACCCCAGGGAAGGTTTTCAGCACCTTTCACATGGAAACTCTGTTGTTGAGAGCTAACACCTAAACCGAAGTTACTGCCTTCTCTCAAATCATCTAAATCTGCCATTTTTCTATTTTCTATATTTAAAAAAGTTAGTTATTCTATTATAATGCTTCTGCGAAAGAGGCAAACATACAGCTCCAGGAAGTAGCACCGCTATCGGCGTAACCGATAGAACGTTCGCCGTAGTTACGGGCACGTCCGAAGTTTGCTTTCATGTTGACAGTTTCTTCAGCACCTCTGATAGCTGCTTCAGCACCTGCTGTCATGATTTCCTTGATATCGTCCGAAGTAGATGCTTCGATTGCTTCGATTGCGGGGATCAGGGCGTCCATCATGGTTTTATCACCCTTCTTAGCCTGTGTCTGTTTCTGCACATTTGCAAGGCCTCCGGCAAACATCTTCTTCACAGCGGCAGCATCCAGTTCAGTGCCGGCAGCGTTGTCGCTCATTCCAAGGAAAAATGCTCCTAACAGGGTACTTGTCGATCCGCTTGTTTCCAGCATCACGCCAAATCCCATGTCATTCAGCATAGATTTGAATTCTGTTCCTTTCTCGCCTGCTTTCACTACAACAGAGAAAGCAGTTACGATAGCCTGTCCGTGATCGCCGTCACCGATTACCGCATCCAGTTTAGAGAATTCGTCTTCGCGGGCTTTGATATGCGTTAAGGCGTTATTCAGCATACCTTTGAAAGCCTCAATAGTCAATTGTTTCATGTTTATTTGTTTATTTACCGATAGTTGTCCAATACGGTGCGTTTGCACTCTTGTTCTTTAAATAGTCAATATGATCTTCATCCAAAATACCTACGATCATCTGGAAACCGGCTTGTTCCTGAACTGTCAGGATTTCCTGGATACGACCGAATACTACTTCCAGACCACGTGCTTCCAATTCTTTGTAAGCCTTGCGGAAGATGATATTCAATTCCATATGAGTAGTAGCGCCTACGCCGTTGATGATAAGCATCATCTTGTCGCCAGCCTTCGGTTGCAGTTGCTGACACAGCAGGTCTACCATTTCGGCAGCAGTAGCATCGGCAGATACCAGCGGTTTCTGGCCGCCACCACCTTCACCGTGCTGTCCCATACCGATTTCCATGATACCGGCAGGCAGGTCAGTGATTGTAGCATCGTTTTGCGGATGAGTACAAGAACGCATAGCAACAGCCAAAGTAGCTACTTTTTCGTTGTAACGTTCGCCGATCTCGATCAGTTCGTCCAATGATTTGCCTTCGTCGGCAGCAGCACCCAGAATCTTATACAAAGGTACGCAACCAGCCAAACCGCGACGATCGTTTGTCGGAGCACCGATACCGGCACTGATATCATCGTGAGTCAGAAGCTGTTTAACTTTAATGCCTACGCGTTCTGCCAGCTGGCAAGCCATGTTTGCACTCATCACGTCGCCTGAGTGGTTCAATACAACCAACAGGATACCTGCTTCGCGTTTCATCAATTGCAAAGCCTGGAACAGACGCTGTGCACCCGGAGCTGCAAATACGTCGCCTACAACGGAGCAGTCGAGCATACCGTCGCCTACGAAGCCGCTCAATGCAGGTTCGTGACCAGAACCGCCTAATGTAACGATAGCTACTTTGTCTTCGCTTTTCGGATTAGCGCGAACAACAACGTTTTCTGCAGCCAGCTTTACCTGATCAGGATAAGCCAATACATAACCTTCCAGCAATTCCGGAGTTACTTGTTCGGGATCATTTATAAATTTAGTCTTAATTTCTGCCATGGTGTTTTTCCTCCTTGTTTCGTTTAGGTTTATAAATTATTTGATTTCCATTAATTCGATTGCGATGCCTTCTTCTTCGATGAAAGCGATAGTCAGATGTTCGTCGCATACAGCCGGGCCAAAGATTACCTTTGCATCTTTCAGCGCTTCGTCCAGTGAAGGAACTGTATAAGCGATATGACCATTTGATTTAACCAATTCAGGCAGACAACTCTTTGCAGGATCGTCAAACTTCAGGAATTCGATCTTGTTAGGGCTCTTGCTGTAATCGGTTAACCATACGTTCAAACCTTCGTTGAACATTGCACCTTCTTGGTTTTCGTTGGTAATGATACCTACATGATTAAATGTTCTCATGATCACTAAAATTTAATGTTTAACTTCTATATTAATAATTCATTCGTTTTATTCTTCTTTCGTCTTATTATACCCGATCCTTGACAATATCCCGAGGATTATCACAACTGCACCGGCTATATACAAATAAGTAAAGATTCCGTGTACATTATCGTTCTGTCCGTAGGAGTGCATGCCGCTCAGGAAATAATTCACTCCGAAGAATGTCATCAATACGGATGAGAAAGCAACGACCGAGCACAGATTGAATAACCAGTCGCTATACCAGCGTCTCACCAGATGAAGGTGAACAACCACGGCATAAACCACCATTGTAATCAATGCCCATGTTTCTTTCGGGTCCCATCCCCAGTAACGTCCCCATGACTCGTTCGCCCAAACGGCACCGAGGAATGTTCCGATCGTCATCAAAGCCAGACCTACCCAGAGCGACATTTCATTGACGATAGTCAGTTCTTTCACACGGGCTTTCAGTAATTCCGTATTTTTCTTTCCGGCGATACTCGTCATCACCAGGTTCGTCAGTCCGATCAGGCAGCTGATACCAAAGAAGCCATAAGCGGCAACGATTACGGCTACATGGAACATCAACCACGGCGATTTCAGTACCGGAACGAGCGGATTGATTTCCGGGTCCATCCAGTTCAGTCCGGAGACGAACAGGATAATACCGCCGAACAAAGTAGCCAGTGCAAAGGTCACCGTACTGCGTCTTACAAACAGCAGACCTGCCAAGACTGTCGCCCAGGCAACATATACCATTGTTTCATACGAGTTACTCCATGGCGCATATCCGGCAATATACCAACGCATCCCCATGCCGTACATGTGTAAAAGGAATACAGCCAACACGCCTATTCCCACTATCCAGAGACCTGCCTTCATCCACTTCTGCTGTTTGAACAGCATGGCGAAAGAGAGTACAAGCATCAATCCTCCCAGGATCAGATAGCCTTTCTTACACTGACGGAACACGTCCATCTTGTTATATTTCAATTCAGTCTCTATCTTTTTCGGAGAGATATCCAGTGTTTTGTTCTTTGCCTGCTGATAAGTACTGATCATGTCGATCACCTCATTGGCTTTCGACCAGTCGCCACCCTGCAAAGCATCCTGCACTTCGGCCAGATACCAGCCCATGATGCGGGAAACAAACATGGAGTCCTTGCCGACAAATTCGGACAAGTCATCACCGGGGGCATACCATTTATGGTTAGGGTCGTCCTCTTTCGGGAACAGGTTCAACATTTGGTAATTGATCAACTGGTGGAAGATGTTGATCTGCTCGTCCAGTTTCAGCAAGTCCTTGTCGAAACGGGTCCGTTCGGCAGGCATCTTGTTGTAGGCTTCCTCCAGTTTCTGTTGCAATTTATAATCGCCTTTATTATCGAACGCCTGAAGATAGGCACATTCGCCGTCTGTCAGGTCGTAATAATTAGCCAGTTCTTTATTGGATAAAGCGATAAAAGGAACGCGCATCCACATATCCGGCATGGAAAGCAGGCTCAGCAGGAACTGGTCGGAGTTCAGATTTCCGATCTTGTCCGACTTATGCAGCTTACGCAGGATTTCCGAAGAAAAGGTATTGATAGGCATCATACGGCCGCTATGCGACTGGATCGGCAATGCGCCGAACTTAGCGGCATGTTCCGGAGACACCGCATATTTCTGTACGGCATCCAGCATGGACGAAGTTTCTTCTTTCGCATTTACCGACACCGATAATGCCAGCAAAGCGATAACCATTGTTGCCGATTGTGCAACAGAACGAAATTCTTTCAAACGGCGGCTCAATGCCATAAAGCGGGAATTCTTCCCTACTAAGGATAAAATAAGACCGATTACCAACAACAGGTAACCTGTATACGTTATATTCCGTCCGGCTACATCGCGGTTGACGGAAAGTACGGTACCCTGTTCGTCCGGATCGTAAGAAGCCTGGAAGAAACGGTAACCTTTTACATCTAATACATTATTCATGAATACATGTTCGTGGCGTGTTTTACCGTCTACATGCACCAGCAATTCGCTTTCATAAGAAGACGGACTGGACGAACCCGGATAGCGGGTTAAAGTAAATTTCACCAATTCTACGGTGAAGGGTAAAGTGTGGAATGTTGTCAGATCGCCCTGGCGGACTGCTATCTGATCGGTTGATTCTCCTTCGCGGATATGAAGGATACCTTCTTCGCCGAACTGGAAGGATGTGAGGGCGCCAAGAAGGATAATGATAAAGGAAGTATGAACAACCATTAAGCCCCATCTGTGCAGCTTGCAATATTGGTACTTAACAGCAATGACAATAAAATTAACGACTAAAAGAAACTGCAACAAAAAGAATAAGGGGGAATAATAAATCATTGCTTTGGCAGCTGCTGTTCCATGATACTTTTCTATAAAAGTGGCGACAGCCAGGCCAAAACCATAGAGGAGTAACAAGACAATTGTTGTTACAAAGGAAGATAGTATTCTTTCGAGAGTTGCTTTCATTTGTTGTTTTATTAAGTTATGCCGCCAAAGATAAGAATTTTCAATTAAGTGACCCCGGCCTTACCGGGGCCACCTAATAGATTTTATCTATATCCAGGACATATCTTAGGGATTAGTCTTCGATGATTACACGGAAACCTACGTTAAATACACGCTGGTACGGATAGTAAGCCTTACGTGCATAAGCAGTAGAGAATTTCGGACGTTCGATATATGAACCACCACGAACCACTTTATGATCTGAAGTCAGTTTTGTCTTCGGATTATACGGATAAGGCACATAGTCTGAACGGGTCCATTCTGAAACATTACCGTGCATGTTATACAAACCGAACGGGTTGGCTTCATACACCTTTTCGCCTGTCTGGATCAGCTGACCGTCGTCTACTCCTTCTTCTTTCGGCAAATAAGTATAATACTTATACCAATAAGAATTCGGAGACATCGGTTTCGGGTCTACACCACTTACTGCGAACAGTAAAGTAGTTTTGTCAGCCAGGTTTTCATATTTACCGAAGTCAGTATTCATATCACCATACCAGAAATCACTATCGCTACCTGCGCGGCAAGCCCATTCCCATTGTGCTTCTGTCGGAAGCGTAATGTTCAGACCTGTCTTTTCGCTCAGTTGCTTACAATAATCCATTGCATCATTGTAGTTTACACGGATTACCGGTTGATTCGGCTCGTTAGCCGGATAACCCTGTACCACGTGGTCTTTCCACAACTGGTCTACGAAACGGCTGTCATGATCCGGATAAATCGCATTGAACTGCTGGTTGGTAATTTCCATTTCACCCATCCAGAACGGTTTGTCGATCTTCACCTTAGCAGTAGGATAAGCATCAGATTCGCCATTATAGCTACCCATTACGAATTCACCGGCAGGGATACGAACGAAATTGATCTTCACGCCCGGAGCGATTTCAATCTCTTTACGGTTGCTCGTTTCCTTGGCAAGCATTTCTTTGATAGTTGATTTGTCGAACGGCCAGCCTTTAGCTTTCACATTCTTCACCTTTACAGGAGCTGCTTTTTCAGGCATAACCGGAGTGATCGGGCCCTGAGCCTTCAGATAAGAAGCGTAGTCAGCGATTTCTTTCTTCCAGTCTACACCCATGCCATTAGCATATTTGTCAGTCAATTCTTTACGACGTTCGATCTGATCGAATCCCTGATACGGGATGATTTCCTTACCCAGAACGTTTGCATCGAAGTAACCTTTATCAGGAGCATTATAGTCGATCCAGTTGTACAGTTTCAACCATTCTGCGTCAGTCAGTTTCACGTTATGGTGACCCTTCTTCAGGATACGAACCAATTCGCTGGTGTTCGGATGATATTCATACGGTTGAAGAACAACCATATCACCTTCACCACCCTGACGGTGTACGTACGGATGAATGTTCAGATAAGATGTGCCATAACCCAGTTTGTCTTTCTTACCGCCACGCAGGTCGAATGCCTTGCCTTCGCCATTATGACAAGCGATACAAGCACGATCCAGGATAGGCTGAATTTCCAGGTCGAATGTGAATGAACGAACACCACCTTCAGGAGCCTTCAACGGAACAGCCGCTTTCTGAGAAGCCATCACACGTTTCGGAATAGGAATCTGATTCTGGTCTTCGTGACAACCGATACAAGATACCACTTCACCCGGCTGGCCGGTTACCCAACTACGCATCCACTGAACAGCAACGCCGTCCTTGTCGATCGGCTGGATAGAGATCGGAGTATTAGCCGGAACTTTGAAGATAGCCGAACCGTCTTCTTCAACAGGTACAGTACCTAACAAACGTTTGATATCCCAACCACTCTGGATACCGTGCCAGTTGTGGTCTGAACGAGTCTTCACATAAGCATATTCATAAGCATGCAGACGAAGTTCTTTCACAGTTCCGCGAGGAATACCGCGCAGACCTTCACCTTCATAAATATCCTGAATAAAGATAGTAGCTTCTTTTTCATTCAGCTTCACACGATCAGGAATTGCCGGAGGTGTTTTTGTTTCCTTCACCAGGATCGGGCTGATATAACCTTCACCTTCTGCCTGCATCAGACAAGTAACGTTATCATAGATGTCAACCAGATAAAGTCCCCACAAAGACTGCGGGTCTAACTTAGCTGCAACCAGGAAATATTTGTCATTCAGCGGAGTCGGTTTAACGAACTGAGGCCATACGCCATTTACCAATTCGTCTTTGATCAACTCCTGGATAGGACGGTTACGGTGAGGAATTTCCTGAACCATACCCTGTACATTCTTACGTCCCTTTGTCGGGTCGAAGATGATCAGACGTCCTGAACGGGCAACACCGTGGTGTCCTGAGATAATACCAACGAAAGCAGAACCATGTCCGGGCAACGGCTGAATGTCGAACGTACTGTTCGGGAACATTGAACCACTACCATACAAAGCCTTGTTTTCTGTTCCATCCGGATTCATATGCATCACGATACGAGAATAATAGTGAGTTAAGTCAGTATATTCCCAACGAGTATACATTACACGTCCGTTATTCATTACAACCGGGTTCCAGTTGGCATCCTGGTCGAATGTCAGACGACGCAGATTCTTCTGTTCCGGAGTATAAAGAACCATATTACCAACCGGGTCATCACCGCTTACGCAAGGAACACCCTGGTAACCGATGTTGGAGTTAGCAATAATACGTCCGTCCGGAAGATAAGTACCATCATAGAATTCCAAGTCAGGTTCTTCATTCTCGATCAGCTTTTTGCAGCCTGTTCCATCCAGTTTTACTTCGTATACATTCCAACGTTTGTCGTTCTCGCCCATCAGAGTTGTGAACATAACGCGGTTTGCATCCCAGTGCATTCTCAGGTCAGCGATAGAGGCATCGGGGACGATCGGTTTGAAGATACTCTTCATCTGCATGTCACCACGCAGGTTAGACAATTCAACGATCTCTGCATCGAAACCACTACGGCGGGCAGATTCCTGGTTACTCCAGTTGTTAGCTTGTGTTCCCAAAGAAGGAGCCATTGCCTGACGAGCAGTAGAGCCTAATTTATAACGTACGGCAACGATCTTGTCTGCATCCAACAACGGGTTGCCTAACAAAATAGCCTTCTTATTATCCAATGCCTTGCGAGCATCGGCAATAGCTTGTTCGTCTCCTTTATAAATACCACTGAAACCTTTCTGCTGAAGTTGTACCAATTCATTCAGCATCGGCTGATATTTAGCAGCATCAAAACCTTTCTGCTTGCTCATATCTGCAAATGCCAACTTGATAGCATCGATATTCAGCCATTCCAGTTCGCCCTGAAGCGCATAAACATCCTGAAGTTTTTCAAACAACTCCAGATATTTACGGATTTGTGTATTTACATCTTTTTCGTTAGCGATCTGCTGAACGACACTCTTATAATAAGAGCCGTCTTTCAACTTACCTACCATTGCTTCTACTGCTTGTTTTTCAATAGAAGCATCCGGGGTGATCAACCAAGTGTCCAAACCGTCCATCATAGCACCCAGCATACCGATCTGTTCCGGATATTTAGCGATCAGTTCATCGCCGACAAACTTCGGAACAACGTTCAATGCCTGGAAATATACGCTACCGCCGGAAGAAGTATCGTCGATACCTACTTCAGCTTCAAAACGAACATATTCACCTTTAATAGGATAAACCAAAGTTCCGTTTGCATGGCAGAAAACACCGTGTTTGTATTCTTTGCCTGCAATGAAAATCTCATGGTCGTAAGCATTAATATTCATTTTTGGCTTTGCCCAACCGGCAACACCATATTCGAAAGGAACTTCATCCAACCAAACAGCAGTACCGTCCGCTTTAATCAAACGGGCATTACCCCAAACAGCCTGGTCGTAATCAGAACCATCCGGACCTCCGGCAGTGATAAGCACCAGCTTATCTACGCCTTTCAAGTCAACAGCAAAAGGTTCTGCTTTTTCCTTATGCTTCTTGAAAGAGGAAATAATCGGCATTCCTGTTTTCTGAAGCTGGGTTTGCAGTTCCGTTTTTGCTTTAATTGATGCATCAATCCAGGTATCCGCCTTCTTTTGTTTCGGCGCGGCCGAAACAAGGAAGGAAGTAGATAAGAAGAGTGATACTAATAAAAAATATTTATTCATGTATCTCAATATTAATATAAGGTGTTAACAACTACGATTGGAGTTAGAGAGATGCCTTCGGGTTTGTGAAACGCAAACCGTCATTGTCATGATAACAAGCCCATTCGTCAACGATAGCACCTTCCGGTCCTGCCATCATGAAGTGGAATGATTCAAGTTCTTTCAGACGCAATACATCACCGACTTTCTGAACTACGAAGTTTTTGCTCTTGATAGGTCCGTGACTTGCAGGAATTGCAGGAGCGTTCGGAGTTTCGTCACCAAGTACAGAGAAGTTATAAACCCATCCCTTTTCAACCATCCATGATTCGTGTTTTGCAGGGAATTTAGTTTTTACGTGAGCGTGTTCAGGGATCATCTGTCCCGGAAGCAGATAGATAGCGTGAGCGAAGTATCCGTGTTCTGCATCGTTGATCCAGAAAATACCACCCATACCAACGTTTTCAAAGTCACCCAGACCGAAATCTGTAACCCACATGTCTTTAGCCATCAGTTCAGTAAAAGGAACATCATAGAACTTAAACATGTCTTTCATTGCTTCGATAGCTACTGCCTGATCGAATTTGCCGTCCTTGTAGAAGTCGGCGTTTGTGTACTTCTTAGAATAAGTCATTTCTTTATTAGTTTTACAATTAGAATTTTTATCGCATTTGCTCTGTTCAGTGCATTCGCCCTCTCCGTTGCAACAAGTAGCGTCACTTGTTTTGTTACCAGTACATGCAACCATAGAACTTAATAAAAGCCCCACAGCCATTGTTTTAATACTCAATCCTTTTTTCATTTTTGTTTTAATTTATGTTAGTAATATTTGCTTTATTTCGCCAAACGGTCAACATGATATGGCAGGGGTTACAACACTGCTATTCCCTCTATCTCTATTAATAATTCATCCCGACAAACATCAGCCCACATATATGATATGGGGATATTCAACTCATACGCATTCAAAAGCCTTTCAGCTTCTTCAAAGAAAGATTTCTCTTTCAGATAGACCCGGAGCATTTTCAATTTCGCCTCACCGATCAGTTCAGCGATATTCTCCATCGTAATATGAAGCTGGCGCTCCAACCCCACTCCTATCAAGCTCTCCTCGCCACGGATAGCCGCAGTTCCGGAGATATAGATCACCTCACGTTCTCCAAAGGTCATGCTCTTGGCACGCTCGAACTTCGGAGTCGTCTTTTTGCTGTGGGCCGGCTCCAGTACTCCTTCGGAATAAGCGTGGGCAGCCACCTGCAATTTATTGTCGATCGGTGTTGCATAACAATCCGGATTCGAGAATACGGCAGCATCCAGATCAACCAATATGCCTCCCAGATTCGCACCGATACCCGTTGCTGCCGGATAACCGTTTTCCCAGGTTGTCATGGCATAATAATCGCTACGGGCATTATTGAATATCTGGTAATGCTGGTCTTCGCCGTCAAACTTAGTGATCTGCTCGATATAGTTCCACTGGCGGATGATGCTGTTGATCGGGAATCCTTCCTTCCTCAACAACTCCGATACCAGCTTGAACACTTCCTTCGACTGTTGCTCGATACCGAAATTAATCACATCGCCATGAAAACCTCCGGCAAACAGGAAACGGCCGCTACCATTTACCAATACCACATACGGGAATGTCCCGATATGTTTATATGTAATATGGTCTCCTTCATCCGGCGTATATGTATGAGCCTCCAGTATCAAACCTCCGTTCAATGGCGGCTGGGATACATAACTCAACACCGGTTCATGGTTCCCATAGTATTTACGTACTTTTTCACGCAACGTTACGCGGCGCGAAACATATTGTTCATTATCATCCGGCATGCCGAAAAAGGCCAGCCTGAATATTTGTTCGTCCTGCGGTAATTGGGCAAGCAGCTTATCCACCATTTCCTCAAAATCCGCTTTCTCAGTAGTGTAAATGTTATAACGTATCTTCTCGCAATAATTCATCGATCCCTCCTTTTAGAGTGAGTTTACATATTCAACCAAAGCCTCAATATCTTTCTTGGATACCTTCTTATCAATTCCATGCTTGTGCACTTCAAAGACTTCCTCCATTGTAGCTGCACGACCATCGAACAAATAAGGAGCCGTACGCCAGACTTCTCTTAAAGTCGGAGTATCCCACCCTTTTTCAAACTCGATATCTTCACCGATACGATGCATCTTCATGTCTGTATAATAAGGTCCGCTATGACATTCACCACATTTTAGTTTTTCAAAGACTTTACGCCCTTCTTTCGCCTTATCGGACAATTCGCCGTTCACCAGCAAAGGACTCGGCACCGGACGCAATGACGTCAGATATTCATCCACGCATTTTGCATCATCTTCGGTAATATCGAAGAACTGGATGAAGTTATATCCTGCACGCACGGCAACCTCCGCAGAAGCACGGATTCCCGAAATCATATTGGGAGGAGTCACATGGCTAAACAACAAACTTTTGCAGTTCTTTGAGTTTCCTACGCCATCGTTCATCAAATCCCAGTTCATACCATCCGTACGGGCTTCCCCCGGGTGGCAACCGTTACAACTCTGCCAGTTCTGGAAACAGTGGGAGGCGTCGTTGAAATATTTTTCTCCTTTATTTATATTGCTTTCCGTACGTCCCGGATTCAATTCTGTCGACGTTACTTCACGGGTATTAATATCCATTACATTCAGAACATCGGCAAAATAAGTAGGAACAACCAGTTTCTCGTTGGTCAGAGCCATCGCACGGGGACCGTTACCCTGCAACGGAACACGTTCGCGGATGCCATACAGGAAATTCAGGTCATAATCCAGCACCGCCTTATTGGGATAGGCTTCAAACTTTTCACGCAAAGCCGGATGATCGATCACACTCACCTCGTGAGTACCGGAATGTGAAATAAAGATATGATCGTCATTACAATCGATACTCCAGATACCGGCAGCACCTCTTTCCGGTTCGTCAACAACAACGGCACCGACAAACTCCTGCTTTTCCGTATCGATGATACTGAAAGCGCTCGTATTCATCCATCCCTGCTGCAACTGCGAAGTCGGTACGGCGAAACGTCCCAAATTATGCGACACATATACATATTTGCCGTCGGGCGTAATACAAATGCCACGCAAAGCATTACTACCGTTTGCCAGCTGAATATCTTTCACTTTGGTAAAACCATCCATTTCAATCACGGAAACACAGGCTGCCACATAATCCAGGTCCGCACGTTGTGCCGGCAGGAAGTTTGTTACATACATATATTTACCGTCTTTGCTGAATACGGCGGATTTCGGTTCGCGAAGTACCTTAACCGTGCGTAGTACTTTATGATTCACCGGGTCAATTTCCGACACGGTGTTTTCGAACTGGTTACAGACATAGATTGTCTTTTTATCCGGTCCGAACATCGGATGGCAGGCACCCGACCCTGTAGGGATAGCAGCTTCCACCCTACCCGATTCCAACAATAATATCTGTAACTTCCCCGTCTTCTCAAAGGTCGTCACATAGGCCTTATCGCCGTCAACCAGAATACCGGTCGGCGTTTCATCCATGGGGAAAGAACGCAGCAGTTTGCCGTCGGCTGAAAATACATCCACCCGCTTCATTCCTTTTTCAGTCAGAAGCATTTCCCCTTTATCATTCAGTTTTATATCAGTCGTAAAAAAAGGCGGATTATCAGCCGATGCAAATGAGATGCAACAACTGACAAAGCATGCCATCAATGAAGTTCTTAATATGTATTTACTCGTCCTCATGGTATTATTTATTTTTTTGTGTTTTTACTATATCCTAATTCAGCCGAAATATTCTGAGCGACCTCCTTGATGCTCGCAACCGTTGAATGGAATATTTCTTTTGTTAACCTGTCTTTGGGACCCGATATCCAGATGGCGCCACATGGATAGCCTGTGTAGTTAAAGATAGGAGCACCTACACAGATCACACCATTCAATTCTTCTTCATTATCCATAGCATAACCCAGCTTACGGACTTTTTCCAATTCTTCCAGGTAAGCATCCCGGTTAGTAATCGTCCGCGCATTATACTTCGCAAATGTCATATACGACAAATAACGGTCGCGGACCGTGTTTGGCAGATAAGCCATAATCGCTTTTCCGGGTGCAGAACAATGTAATTCAAATGATTTTCCCGGCGATAGAACAAAGCGGAACGTATGATGTCCCTGCGCCTGCTCTATAAAAATTCCTTTCTCATCTCCTAGTACACCAAAACAGGCAGTCTCCCCTACTTTATCACGTAAATCACGCAAACAAGGCAATACTGTCTCCAACAAATTATGTTCATTCAACGATCTGAAGCCCAAAGTTAGCAATTTTCGGGACAATTTGTAGCGTTTCGTGTCTTCATTATAGTTAAGATAATCCAACCGAACCAATGTATTCAAAATACGATAAGCAGTAGTCTGGGAGATATCCAGCTTATTCTTAATATCTTGCAGCGTCTCACCCTGTGGACGAAGCGAAAGATATTCAAGCACCGCAATTCCTTTCTCCAAATTCGGCACCTTATAGTTTTCTTCTCCTTTTTCCATATTTGGAATAACGCTTTCCATATTTGAAATATTGTTTCAGATTTGAATCAAATATAAAAGAGTCACGTTAAAAACAGGTAAGATGTTTGTAAAATATCGTTAAGTATGCTGTAAAACATTCAATCTGCAAAAACTATTATTCCCGTTTGTCCGCTTCTACGATCCTGCGTTCTTTGAGTCTCCCTATTTTTTCCTATAACTTATCACAGCCAATACATTAAATAATACAGCAAAAAGACAAACGACAATGAAATGTCCGCTCAAATCGGAAAACGAACTGCCTTTCAGATAAACCATACGCATCACTTCTATAAAATAACGTACCGGATTAAATAATGTTATAGTCTGTGCCCATTGCGGCATACTGCTGATCGGGGTAAAAAGTCCGCTCAACAAAGCAAATATAATCAGAAAAAAGAAAGCCGTGAACATCGCTTGTTGCTGGTTGGACGATATAGAAGATATTGCCAGTCCCAAACCTGTAAAAGCAATCAGATAAACTGCCGCAAACAAATAAATAATCCCCATATTGCCGACCGGCAGCAAACCGTAAATAATCCATGCCACAATGGCTCCGATCGTCAACAGAATAAAACCGATTACCCAGAAAGGAATCAGCTTCGACAGCAAGAACAATGTTTTGGGGACAGGCGTCACATTAATCTGTTCGATGGTCCCTTTCTCCTTCTCGCTGACTATATTCAGGGCCGAAAGGAAACCACCGATAATCGTCAACAAAAAGACCAGGATACCCGGCACCATATAATTCTTATAATTCAAATGCGGATTAAAAAGAGCCGTTGCCCGCACTCCACTGCTCACGGCAACAGAGGTGAAACCTTTATCCCGGTTAAAATCCTGAATAATCTGCGTGAGATAAGAACTACCCATCCCTCCTTTTGTTCCGTTCACTGCGTTTGCAGCAATCAGGACATCCGCCTTTCCTTCCCGGCCGAGTTCCTGTTCAAACTTTGCCGGGATTTCAAGCAACAGGTCCGACTCGTTACTTTCTATCGAGGTGATCGCCTGATCATAACTGGAAGACACATCGGTCAGCCGGAAATAACCGGACGAAAGAATCTTTTCGACCAGCTGCACAGACACCATGGAATGATCATGGTCAATCACTCCCAGATTGATATTACGCATTTCGAAATTGGCGGCAAAAGGCAGGATAAGCAATTGCATCAACGGTACCAAAAAGATGATGCGCGGTAAAAACCGGTCGCGCTTGATCTGCTTAAACTCTTTTTCAAGTAAATATCGTAATGTTTTCATAACTTCTTATCTCACAAACGAGTCTTAAAACGTTTCACACTAAGAATCACCAGGAATATGACCATAAACGACAGTATCCCTATCTCCTTCAGGATGGCCCCGGCGCTTAACCCTTTTATCATCACATCTTTCACAGCGATAATATACCATTTGGCCGGCACGATATTGGAAAGCCATTGCAATATATCAGGCATGTTCTCTATGGGAAATACCATACCGCTGAGCAGAATCACCGGCAGCATCAACACCATAGCACTAATCAGCATGGCAGCCTGTTGCGTGTCGGCTATCGTCGATATCAACAGACCGAGGCAAAGGGATACCAGGGCGTACAGGATGGAAACTGCCACCAGCAGAACCAGGCTCCCCGCAATCGGAACCTTCAGCAGGAAATAAGACAGGGCAAGGATTGTCGCCACATTCACTATACTCAATAAAAGATAGGGAATCGCTTTTGCCAGAATGATATAGACCGGCTTCATCGGCGAAACCAGCAACACTTCCATCGTACCCATCTCCTTCTCCTTCACGATGCCTACGGAGGTCATCAGGGCACATATCAGTATTAATATCAACCCCATTACCCCCGGCACAAAGTTGTAGGCACCTTTCATGGTGGGGTTGTAAAGAAGGTGAGTGACCGGCGTGATACCTGCTTGCATAAGCCGCGCTTTTTCTTCTGGCTGAAGGAGATTACCCTGTATCTCCGCTTTGGCAGAAGCAATGATAGTGGTTGCATAAGCGGTCAGCTGGGTCGCTTCGTTCGGGTCGGTAGCATCTGCCAGCAACTGGATATCCGCATCCGCCGTGGAAGCATATTGGGGCGGAAAAACAACGACCAGTTTAATCTTACCCTGTTTAAAGAGGGATTGAGCTTCCGCTTCGCTGTCTACCATTTTATACAAATCAAAATACTCGCTTGCCCCCAGATGTTCGGTGATTTTCCGGCTCACTTCATCCCGGCTCTGGTCGAACACGGCAATCGGCACACATTTTATTTCCGTCGTAATCGCATAACCGAACAGAATAATCAGGATAATCGGCATAGCCAATAAAATCAACATGGTCCGTTTGTCACGGAAAATGTGGAAGAATTCTTTACGGATAAAAGATATAAACTGTTTCATAACTATTCACCTCTTGTTGCTTTTCGCGCCAGGGCACGGAACACATCATTCATATTTTCGGCATGGAAAGACGATTTCAAAGCAGCCGGACTGTCCAGCGCTTCGATTTTTCCGTCTACCATGATAGAGACACGGTTGCAATATTCGGCTTCGTCCATATAATGGGTGGTGACAAAGACAGTGATATTGCGTTCCGCCGCTTTATAGATCAGCTCCCAAAACTGGCGACGGGTAACCGGATCGACACCACCCGTCGGCTCATCCAGAAAAACAATACGGGGTTCGTGGATGATAGCGACGGAGAAAGCCAACTTCTGCTTCCAGCCTAAAGGCAACGCATCGACCAACGTGTTCCGCTCACCCTCCAAATCCAGTACATCAAGCAGTTCGTCCGTCTTCTCCGCCAGCTTTTTCTTCGGCAGACCGTAGATACCGCCGTACAAACGGATATTTTCCCAGACTTTCAAGTCACCGTACAGAGAAAACTTCTGACTCATATAGCCGATATGGCGTTTGATCTGCTCAGTCTCCTTATATACATCAAAACCTGCCACACGGGCTTTGCCGGAAGTGGGTGTCGACAGTCCGCAAAGCATACGCATCGCCGTCGTCTTTCCGGCGCCATTGGCTCCCAGGAAACCAAAGATCTCCCCTTCTCCCACTTCAAAGCTGATATGATCTACCGCGGTAAAAGTTCCGAAGCGCTTAGTCAGACTGTCTGTTTCTATTACGTTCATTGTATATATACTTTTATCAGATAAAATTCTCATATATTATGATACTGCATTCTCATATATTATACAATTCTAATATCATAATATATGAGAATTTTCTATCATAATATATGGTATTACATTTCACTCTATCGTTTTTACAAAGCCATAAAGCAATCTTCCACACTCGGCTCGACCGGTTCAATGGCGACATCTGCATATCCTTTATCTTTCAAGAACTGCATCAGGGCATTCATCTCCTTGCCATCTTCCTTTAATGTCAGATGATGGGCATCACCAAAGGCATAACAAGAATAGGTTCCCGGAAAAGAACGAAGGTCCGTCAGCAGCCTGAACATGGATGCCGACCGGACAGTCCACAAATGCCTGCCGAAAGAAGCACGGATGCCTGCCGGCGTATCGACGGACAAGCACTGGCCGGAACGCATCAAAGCAATGCGGTCGCAACGGGAAGCCTCATCCATATAAGGAGTGGAAACCATAATCGTAATGCCCTGCCTCTTCAAACGGTCCAGCATATCCCAGAACTCCACCCGGGAAACCGGATCGACACCCGTTGTCGGTTCATCCAGAAAAAGGACTTCGGGGCGGTGAATCAAAGCGCAGCTCAATGCCAGCTTCTGTTTCATACCTCCGGACAATTTTCCTGCTTTCCGTTTTTTAAAAGGTTCTATCTGAACATAAATGTCGTGAACCAGGTCATAGTTAGCTTCTACCGTAGTATTAAACACGGTAGCAAAGAAATCCAGGTTCTCTTCGACCGTCAGGTCCTGATACAACGAGAAACGGCCGGGCATGTAACCGACCATCGTACGTATCTTTTTATAATCACGCACGACATCCAGTCCACAGACGGTAGCCGTCCCTTTATCTGCCAGCAATAAAGTCGTCAGGATACGGAACAAAGTGGTCTTCCCTGCCCCGTCGGGACCAATCAGGCCGAACAATTCACCGGGACGTATATCCAGAGAAATATCCTGCAAAGCCTCTACCTGCCCGTAGTTCTTACCAACCGCCTCCATCTTAACTCCATTCATCCCCATTAATTTTCAATTCTCAATTTTCAATTACTCAAACACCGTTTCCCCATACTGTCCAATCTTGAGATAACCGTCGTTCTTAACAGCAATCTTGATGGCATAGACCAGATTGGCCCGTTCGTCCTTTGTCTGGATTCCTTTGGGAGTGAACTCCGATTTATCGGATATCCAGGTAATCGTTCCCAGATATTCGCGCCGGTCGTTTTCTCCATAATCGGCAAAGACACGGACTGTCTGGCCCTGTTTCAATGTCGAAAGCTGATCGGACGTGATATAGGCACGCAAGTAAAGCAAGTCGGTATCGGCTATTTTATACAGAGGCTTACCGGCGGCCGTCACTTCACCCGGCTCAGCATATTTGACAAGAACGGTTCCTGCCTGGGGATTTACGATACGGCTTTTCTGTAACTGGTCGTCCAGCTGCATAATCTGGTACAGGATACCTTCGGCTTCCGCATCGGCACCGCCTGTCGTCTTGTTTAACGTAGAATACTGCGCATCCAATTGCTTCTGGAGGTATTTGATATTGTTGACGATGTCGTCCACCTGTTTCTGGTTGCCGGCTTTTGCCTTTACCAGATTCTCCATACGTTGTTGTTCCGTACGTGCGGTAGCAATCAGTTGCTCCAGGGTGGCTATTTGCTTGCGAATATCCGGTTTACGGATATCGACAGAGCGCAGACCGGCCGAGAGTTGCATTTTTTTCAAATATAATTGAGTGCTGTCGACATATCCTATCAGGGCACCGGCATCCAGACGGTCGCCTTCTTCTATATTCAATTCCATAATCTTTCCGTTTGCTTCGGAAGATACGAGGATTTCCGTCGCTTCAAACGTGCCGGTAGCATCGAAGTCGCCGTCTCCCCTGTTACATGCAGCCAGACTTAATAAAGCGGTCGCTATTAATGTATAAGAATTCAATCGTTTCATATTCTTCTTCATGATTCTTTGTGATTATTCATTATTCGTTGTATACATATAATTATAGACGGCATTCAGATGCTGGATGCGATGGGCGGCAGCGGCTTGCTTCGCCAGATCTTCCGCATTGATTTCGCGGATAAGGTCGGTGACGGAGATAACGCCGTTTGCCAGCTTCACCTCCGCAGCATTTTTGATGCTGGTACGCAGGCGGATTATTTCGTCATCCGCTTTCATCAAATCGGAGATTTTCTGTATTTCCGTATTTTGCAGCATCAGTTCCAATGAGGTATTAAACAGGAATGTCTCACGCTGCACCTCCACCTGCTGACGTGCCGTAGTCACTTTACGGCGGTCATTCTTCAAGGTGTACAATTTGCCCATATTCCAGGAAAGGCGTACTCCCGCTATATAAAACGGATTAAAGTCATCCTCCAGCATATTCAACCCCGGACGGCCATATCCGCCCTGTACAAATGCACCCAGACGAGGCATTAAACCACTTGTAATCTGTTTGTTTTGTACTTCCAGCAAATAGCTTTTTGCATCCAGCGCCCGCAATTCGGGACGGTTTATGTCTCCGGATAACGGATCGCCCGGTATGGAAGGAACAACCAATATCCTGTCTTTATCATAAGGCTTTCCTATCAGCGCACTCAGCATTCTGCCGAAGGCGACACGGGAGGCTTTCAGTTCGATTTCTTTCTGACGGGCATTCAAGAGTTCCACTTCCATACTTTCGCGGTCGGACTGGTTGGCCACACCATTATCCATCATCGCCGTTATCCGGTCGATATTAATCTGCAACTCTTTCTGGAGCAATGCGTTCTGACGGATCAGTTCTTCCTGAAGCAGGCAGCCGAAATAAAGTTGATTTACCCGGTCGTTCAATGTATAAAGGTCGCTTTCCAGCTGTTCGCGGTCGGCAGCAGCCTGTGCCTTTGTCAACTGCCGGGTGGAATGAATTGTTCCGCCATCCCAGATATTCTGATTCAGTTCGGCCACTACCTGATACTGGTCTTTACTTAATGTCGGAATCTCCAGCCCCGGAACGATCGACGAAAGTTTGTCCGCATCAAAAGGTAGTTTAGTTACATCACTCTGATAGGTTGCCTTTGCATTCACCGTCAGTTGGGGCAACCAGCCTTTTCCGGCATTCGAGAGATTGTATTGTTCCGTCTGCCCGATCAACCCGAACTGACGTATCTGGGGATAATTGGCACGGGCCCATTCATAACATTGTGTCAATGTTATCTGCTCCTGCCCTTTTACAGTACCCGACAACAAGGGGAAGCATAAGAATAAAATTACACAAATCCGTTTCATAGGGGTATTTATTAATTCGATGTATTATCGTCCGGTGTCAGCAACCGGATCATTATATCAATAACGAAGGGAATCCGTTCCCGCAGAAATTCTTCATATTTCTCTGCATCGCCTCCCATAAAAACAGCCGTAAACGGATTACGAACCAGCATGGGGAAAACCAGCAGGCTTATCAAGGTAGTCGCCGCATAATATACCGGCAGTTTCTTCAATACACCTCTCTCCATCTCATCCTCCATCTGTTTACGCATTCGGATGATTGGTTCAACCCGTGCGGGATTCTTCAGTATGGAATGATAAATATGCTCCGGATCACGTTGTAGTTCATTTATAACAAACACAGGGAACAAAGGATTCCTCTGCAACGTTCTTACATATTGATCGATAATCTTCGGCAGCTTCTCCAGGAAAGAGGTATTCTCTTCCATAATCGCTCCCAGGTTCGGAAGCAAGGCATCTATCAACTGGTCGAAGATCGCATCGAACAACATTTCTTTCGTACGATAATAATAATGTAGGGCCGTACGCCCGATACCTGCTTCGGCAGCCACGTCGCCCATCTTGGTCGCTTCATATCCTTTCCTGACAAAGACCTGTTTGGCCGCTTCCAGGATTCGGTTCTCCATTGTGATTACTTCTTCTGTACTCATTGTATATCTTGTTTTACCACATTTGTCATTACTGTCTGTCGAATATGTCTGACACTTTTGTTTGACAGACGTGTCAAAAGTAATGTAAAAAAATAAGGATGCAACTACTGCACCCTTATTTTAATATCTTTTATACAATGAAGAGAATATTCTTTTTAATCTTATTCCCCGTATTTCTTAGCCAGACCGCCTTCGGAAGTTTCTTTATACAAACTCGGCAGGTCATTACCCGTCTGTCGCATCACCTCTACCACCTGGTCGAAGCTCACACGATGTTTTCCGTCCGAGAAGTTCGAGAACGTATTTGCATCCAGTGCACGCGCTGCGGCAAAAGCATTACGTTCGATACAAGGAATCTGAACCAAACCGCAAACCGGGTCGCAAGTCAACCCCAGGTGATGCTCCAACCCCATCTCGGCAGCATACTCAATCTGAGCAGGCGTTCCGCCGAACAACTGACTGGCAGCACCGGCAGCCATCGCACAGGCAACCCCTACTTCTCCCTGGCAGCCTACCTCCGCTCCGGAAACCGACGCATTGGTACGTACCACATTTCCGAACAATCCGGCCGTAGCCAATGCACGCAGGATACGGGAATCGCGGAACTCACGGGTATCTTTCAGATGATACAACACCGCCGGCATCACTCCGCAGGAGCCGCAGGTCGGAGCCGTCACAATCTTACCACCGCAGGCATTCTCTTCGGATACAGCTAACGCAAAAGCGTAAACCATACCACGACTTTTAATGCTGCTGCCATATCCTTTGGCACGAATCAGATAGTCGGATGCTTTCCGGCGTATGCCCAGACCGCCCGGCAGGATACCTTCTGCTTCCAGGCCGCTCTGCACCGCTTTTTGCATCACGTCCCATACTTCCGCCAGGTAATCCCAGATTTCCGGTCCTTCGCATTGCTCCACATATTCCCAATAGGAATGTCCGGTCTTTTCGCACCAGGCTTGTATATCTTTAATCGTGCTCATCTCATAGACCTGTGCCGTTTTAAGTTCGTTAAAACTTTCGTTGGCAAGCGTACCGCCGCCAATACTGTACACAGTCCACGATTCCAGTTCTTCGTCGTTCTCATTGAACGATTCGAACAACATTCCGTTCGGATGGAACGGAAGAAATATCTTGGGTTCCCAGGTAATAGTCGTTTTAGCAACCGGCTGCAACACTTCCAGGATGGCAGCATCCGTCATGTGGCCTTTCCCGGTAGCAGCCAAACTACCATATAAAGTCACATTAAACCGCACGGCACCTCTGTTACGTTCCACGAACATCTGGGCAGCACGCATCGGCCCCATCGTGTGGCTACTCGACGGACCATGTCCGATCCGGTATATCTGCTTGATTGATTCCATTTCTCTTTCTCTCTAATTTTGTGTTTTCTATACTTTAAGAAATATATTACGTTTATAAAGCAGCCACAAAATTACATAAATAACCAATACGTTCGACAAGCTTATCAAAAAGGAATAATAATTACCCAGATATTGCTCCAGCCCATAAAACAAAGACTGTCCCAGGCAACTGAAATTGATGACGTTCGCCAGCATATAGGCTACAATCGAGTTCATCCCGTACACTTTCAGCCAGGTTATATTCTTATTATATCCTTTATAATCTATCAGATAATAAAACAAACCCATCAATAGGAAGCAATATCCGCTACTTACCAGCACCATAGAACTGGTCCATATCGTCTTGATAACCGGCATCTGCAATCCCCAAAGCCATCCGGCAGCCACCATAGCGGCTCCTGCTCCGAAATACCATTTCAGTTTATGGATATCACTGGTCTTATCCTTGGCAATATAGCCGGCAAACAAACCGGTCAACACCGTCACGCCAAAGTTCAGGGTACTCAAAATCCATGTATAATGATACCAGGGTGCAAAAACGACTTCACCGTCCACCACTTTCGCCCCATCCCGAAAACGTCCCAGCACCGTACGGTCTATCCATTCCGCCAGGTTTCCTTCAGGAGTGTAATTACCACCTCCATAACTGCCGACCGTAATGAACTGCATCGCCGCCCAGTAAACAAGCAACAGGGCCACCGCCACACCGATCTGCGTCCTCCGACTGGTATAAAGGAACAACACAGCCGTAATCAAATAACCAGCGGCAATCGACTGCAACGTATTCGAATATAAATAAATACGATCCGGATCAAATCCCAGCAGATTTCCCTGGCACATCATACCGAATATCCACAACAACAGGATGCGTTTTCCCAGACGCCGGAAAAGAGTCTTTTTGTCGGAAACACCTTTAAAACGTGACAAAGCAAACGGCATCGAAGCTCCCGACATAAAAAGGAACAATGGCATAATCAAATCCCAGGGAGAAAAACCTTCCCATTGTACATGATCAAAAGCCCACATGCAATCATTCAGCCATCCCACATCCGCAGCCCGCGCCAATGAATGTGCCAACGGTCCTAAAGCAACCAGAAAGAAAAGATCGAATCCTCGTAAAGCATCAAGCGACTCCAGCCGCTTGTAAGTAGTTTTTTCCATTTGTTATTATTTTAGACTTTTAAGAAAATACGTTGACGATACAAGAAATATAAGAATCCCCAGCACACGGCGATATAAGCAATCGCCCCCAGCAATGGCTGGGCTGTTTCCGGGAATAACCCGATGAAACCTCCAAAAACGGCATTTGCCGTAAAGGTAAAATTAATGAACACCTGTGCCAGATAAATAGTGATCGAGTTCGTACCTATGACTGTAAAGAAAAGGGTCCACCCTCTGCACTCCTTCACATCGACAATATAATAGAAGACGGCAAACAGTATCGCCGAGATACCACCGACCGTACAAACAAACGAGCTTGTCCACAAATATTTATTAATCGGGAAAAACAATCCCCACAACAGACCTATCACCAACAGGCAACCGCCAACAGCCAGCATATAAACAACCTTTTTCGTCTCCGTCAGTCCCTCTCTCCGCAGTTTGACAAACTCACCGGTGAACATTCCCAGCAAAGCGGTTCCGATGGCCGGCAAGGTAGATAAAATCCCCTCCGGATCATAATTGCCTCCATGCAAACGCCCCGGCAATAACAGACGGTCGATGTAGCAAGCCAGATTCCCTTCGCGGGTAAACAACTCCGCCCCGTTCCCGTCGGGTGCCGGAATAAATAACAGCAACCAGTAACCTATCAGGATGGCAGCAACGATCCATACCCGTGTGATCGTCCGCGTATTGACAAAAATCAGTGCACCGAACATCCATCCCAGACCGATACGCGCCAGTACGCTGGCATAACGCTGTGTATCAAAATTCAGATTCAGCAACCCGTTATAAACAAATCCTAATACAACCAGTGTAATTCCCCGGCGGATAATCTTTTTATAAATAGCCGCTTCCGACATTCCCCGCTCCCGCTGCTTTTCCAATGAAAAAGGAAAAGAGATACCGGCAATAAACAAAAACAAAGGAAAAATTATATCTTCAAACGTAAACCCCGCCCCCCATTTAGCATGATTCATTTGGGCAGCTATCGACTCAAAAAAAGGCGTCGGGACCAACGTCGCCAACGCAACAAAAAGGGAACCTCCCCCCATAATAAAGAACATATCAAATCCCCGCAATGCATCCAACGACAACAGCCGCTGGCTTTGTTTCTGTTTTCCCATGGTATTTCAATTTAGATAATCGTATAAAATTTAGAAATAAGTAAGCGCAAATATAGAAAATAATATAAGAACTATCCTGCTTTTTCACTAGTTTTGCAGCCATTATGAAACAGCATTTGAAACCGATCATGTTCGTTGGCACTTGTTCCGATGCAGGAAAGAGTGTGATTAACGCAGCCTTCTGCCGTATCTTTAAGCAAGACGGATACCAACCTGCCCCTTTCAAGGCGCAGAATATGTCGTTGAACTCCTTCTCCACTCCCGAAGGTGGCGAAATGGGACGCGCCCAAGTAGTACAGGCCGAAGCATGCGGCATCGCTCCGCATACGGATATGAATCCGGTATTGCTGAAACCAACTAACGACAAGAGTTCGCAGGTCGTACTGAACGGTAAACCGGTCGGTAACATGTCCGCCAAAGACTATTTCGGTGTACAAAACCAGAAGGAAGCACTTTTCAGAGAGGCTATCGAGGCCTTCAACCGCCTGGAATCCCGCTATAACCCAATCGTACTGGAAGGCGCCGGAAGCATTTCCGAACTAAACCTGCGCGACCGCGATATCACCAACATGCGGATGGCGATACAGGCAAACGCCTCTACCTACCTGGTTGCCGATATCGACCGGGGCGGTGTATTCGGTTCGGTTTACGGTACTATCGCACTGCTCAAACCAGAAGAACGGGCACAGATGAAAGGTGTCATCATCAATAAATTCCGCGGAGACGCATCGCTGTTTGAAGAAGGACGGACGATACTGAAAGAATTGACCGGCCTCCCCGTCGTAGGCGTTATCCCCTGGTTCCGTGACATCAAGATAGAAGAAGAAGATTCCGTCGCCCTGGATATGAAGACAAATACCTGGCAGGACGGCAAGATCAATGTCGCCATCATCCTGCTGAAACGTATGTCGAACTTTACCGACTTCGACGTCTTGGATATGGACCCGCGCTTCAATCCTTATTATACCAGCAACATCGATGAGATTGAGAAAGCGGACATCATCCTGCTGCCCGGCTCGAAGAACACGCTGGCCGACCTGCAAAGTATTCGTGCCAACGGCATAGCCGACACCATCGTCCGCACCCATAAGAGAGGGAAAAAAGTGATCGGTATCTGCGGCGGTTACCAGATGATGGGTGCCCGCCTGGAAGATCCGGAAGGAATAGAAGGAAACCTGCCTGCCGTTCCGGGATTGGGACTACTCCCCCAATGCACTGTTATCGAACAGGAGAAAGTCACCAAACAAAGCCGTTTCACTTTCCGCAACGGCTCCCCGATGGTCTGCAAAGGATACGAGATACATATGGGACAAACCTCTTTACTCGGCAACGCGCCCGAAAGTCCGGTTGCCCTGCTGGAAGACGGAAGGAAAGACGGCTACTACCTGAACGACCATTGCTGGGGAAGCTATATGCATGGCATTCTCGATAATCCCGAAGTACTTGATAATCTAGCTAAGGGTTTCAAGAAAGAAGCCGACAATGCCCCGTTCGATTACGCTGCATTCAAAGAAGAACAATATGATAAACTGGCCGACCTGGTAAGAAAACATGTGGATATGGAATATATTTACAGTACGCTGTAATCATCCCCACAACTCCCCGTTCGCCCGAATCAACAGTTTTACAGCCTCAAACTGATCATTTTTCAGAGAAAAAGATTCATAGGCTCTGCAATAGTTCAGTGAATGTATATCTGTTCCGGTATAATCATAACAACCGTTTTTCAGTAATAAACCGGCTGTTTTTCGGGGAAGCGTTCCGTAAAAGCCTGCCAGGGAAAACAAATTAAGCTGAAATTTGCATCCGTGCTCTTTCAGCTTCATCAAATCTTCCATCTTCCAGAAACCATAGCGTTCCGGATGGGCAAAAACCGGTACAAAACCATTCAATTGGATATCGTACAATTTCTCAAACAGATCACCGGGGGCCTGCAAACAGGAAACCTCTACCAATACATGCTTCCCGTCATACGACAGCAACCCTTCTTCCATCCGCTCGTAGAAGCATTCATCCAGCATATATTCGGCTACCAGATGAAGGTCTATATGTATATGTGCACAGTCTTCCCGAAATGTTTCAAACCGGTCCCGAAGGTAATCTCTCCGGTTCTTAGCCAAATCAGCCATTATATGCGGTGTCAGGAAAATACGTTCCACTCCCTGCCCTTCCAGAAAAGCCAACATAGCAAGACTGTCTTTCTCTGACGAAAATCCGTCATCCACCCCGGGCAGCAAATGGGTATGTACATCAGTCATCCCCGGCCACAAAAGTTTTTTCCGGGTAAATAAATTTGAAAGAAATGTGCTCATAATATACTTATATTGAAAAACAACCTGTCAAAGATAATACAAAAACTAATTACCTTCAGATATACAAGAAACAAAAAAACAATTACTACCTTTGTGATTACTATTCATATTAATATACAATTGAATAGAACAAAATAGTACAAACCTTAAAAGAAAGATAAGATGGATGCAAATGTAAGATTGGATGCAGATAAGATAGAATTAGCGAAAGCAATCCTTTCTATCACCAGCAAAGAGGTCTTGGAAAAAGTAAAGAGCCGGTTGACAGACATTCTGGACTTTCAGGAAAAGGATGAGAAACTTGCTCCATACACATTGGAAGAGCTTTACGCCCGCATCGATCACTCCATAGCCGAATTAGATGCAGGGAAAGGCCTCCCCAGCAGTGAAGTATTTCATAAAATGGAACAAAAATATCCCTGGCTATGCAAGTAATATGGTCTCCTGACGCTGAAAAAGAGCTCGATCATATTGTAGAATATTGCCTGATTACTTTTGGAAAACGAACAGCAACCAAAGTCTATCAACAAATTAAACATTACGATGAACTTCTAGCCCAAAACCCTTTGATGGGAAAACATGAAACATTATTAGAAAAATATCCACAAGGCTTCCGCAGCTTTGTGGAACATAATCATTACAAGCTCATTTATTATATCGACAAACAAAAGAATATAATTAGAATTGTCGACATTTGGGATACGCACCGCAATCCGGAAAGCCTTGTTGAAAGATTGAAGTAATCTTCAATCATTTCAACCGGTTCACCCGCGCCACATCATCCATTTTCACACAAACGGTTGCTCCCAGTTGCTCCAGGTAAAGCAGCAAATGGTTCTTTTTTATCTTCTTTACCTTGCCGGATACATGCTTCATGGCTCCGGTAAGAATTTCCACTTCTTCACCCGCACAAAGTTCATGCTCGGCTGCCTGGCCCAGGAAATCCTCGATAGCGTCTATCTCCTTCTGGCGGACAATAGCCGGTTTACCGTTATAAAAGACGATACGGATAACGCCATATACCTGAAGCAGGTCACGCAACACCGTATCCGGACAGCGCACAAATATATAAGAACTGAATAACGGGACTTCAACTATTTTCACACGGTCGGACCACACACGCGGAGTCCGGTGTAAAGGTAAAAAGCATTCAACACCTAAAGCTGCAATACGTTCTTTTACCTGTTTTTCTGCCCGCGGGGCAGTATATAATACATTCCAATTGGTATTTAAAGGGGGTATCATTATCTTTTTTTTGTTTCGGGCACAAATATAGGACTATTTTTCGTATTATTGCAAAACTGTTTGCGAACACAAATTTAAATACCATGAATAGAAGAAGTTTTTTGCAAAAATCGGCCATTTCGGCTGCAGGACTTGGTTTGTCACCGCTGTTTGGAGGTACTTATCAGTCAGTTTACGGACAAACGGCAGCAAGCAACAAAGTGAAAGTCGCTCTGATCGGATGCCGCAGTATGGGTTTCTCCAACCTGAGTAAGTTTCTGGAATATCCGGAAGTGGAATGTGTCGCCCTCTGCGATATCGACGACGAATGGCTGAACAAACGGGCCGCCGATGTAGAAAAAAAGACCGGAAAAAAAGTTCCTCACCTGTATAAGGATTGGCGCCATGTCATCGACAACAAGGATATTGACGCTGTCATTATCGGTACCCCCGACCACTGGCACTGCCTGCCGACTATCTTCGCCTGCCAGGCTGGCAAAGACGTGTATGTCGAAAAACCGCTTTCCAACACCATCGAAGAATGCAACCTGATGGAAAAGGCTGCCCGCAAATATAACCGGGTCGTACAGGTAGGCCAATGGCAACGCAGCGATCCGCATTGGGACGAGGCTGCCAATTATCTGAAAGCGGGAAATATCGGCCGTATCCGTACCGTAAAAGTCTGGGCTTACCAGGACGGCAAACCGACCCTGCCTGTTGTTGCCGACAGTCCCGTCCCCGCCGGAGTGGATTACGACATGTGGCTCGGTCCGGCTCCGAAACGTCCGTTCAATATCTACCGCTTCCATTATAACTTCCGTTTCTTCTGGGATTATGCCGGTGGACTGATGTCCGACTGGGGCGTACACCTGCTGGATTATGCGCTCGAAGGCATGGGAGCCGATCTGCCCAGCCGCGTATTCTCCGGAGGTGGCAAGTTCGCCTATCCCGATGATGCGATGGAGACGCCCGATACATTGATGGCTACGTACGCCTACAAAGATTTCAATATCATCTGGGATCATGCCTGCGGTATCAACCACGGTCCGTTCGACAAAAAAGAAGGTTTGGCCTTCTTCGGTGAAAACGGCACACTGGTACTCACCCGCGCCGGTTGGGAAGTCATCCCTGTCGTTGCCGGAAAAGAAGCACGCATGGAAGCTGTCCCCTTCAAAAAGGGAGAAGGCAAAGGCCTGTACAACCATGTCGGAAATTTCCTGAGTTGCATCAAAAGCCGCGAATTGTCCAAAGCAGATATCGCCATCGGCGCACGTGTAGCCAAGATGTCGCATCTGGCAAACATCTCCTGCCGCCTGCAACGGGAAGTGCGTTGGGACGATGCCAACAGCGTGTTCATCGGTGATAATGAGGCAACAGCATTATCAAAGGCTTACTACCGCGCTCCGTGGAAATTACCCAAATTGTAAACGTAAAAATATAATTAGCAGGAAAACGCTAAACATCTTTTGATAATCAATTATTATATGTACTTTTGTTCCAGATACACGAACATATAAACTTGATATACCTAAATGAGCAGCGTTTATGCTAATTATTCGAGAGAAGACCTGATCCGTGAAATAGAAATACTGAAGGCACAAGGTACCTCTGTTAATGATGAAGAAACATACCAAAGTCGTTTTCTGAACAATGCTGTCGCATTAAGGAAAACATTCTCGGATGTTTTATCATTGTTAATAACTCCAAGCCAAAAGGATATTATTGATCAGTCTCTACTGACCATATTGAGATTTTTTAATGTAGACAGGGTATACATCGGAAATTTCGATAATGACAAACCGACTTTCGACTTCACGCATGAAGTAACCAGCCAAGGTACTATCTCCATGCGTGAAGATCTTTTAGTGGGGTTGCCCAAAGCTGATTATGCCTGGTGGATAAAAACGATCAAGGAAGGAAAAGATATCATTATCAGAGACACTGATAATATGCCGGAAGAGGCCGCTGCCGAACAACAGATACTAAAAGTTCAGGAAATCGTCTCCCTGCTCGTTATACCTATCTATTACCGAGGATACGCCAATGGTTTCATCGGACTCGATTGTGTAAAAAAACACAGGGACTGGGATGCTTTGGATGTCGAAAACCTACGGATGCTCACCGATATTATCTCCATTGCCATCGAACGCGAACTGGCGCATGGTATGGTTGAACATTCGATGAAACAAACATTGAAGAGCGAAGCCAAGTTCCAGATCATTTTCGACAAACTTCCCTGGGGTGTCGAATTATACGACGAAAACGGGTATCTGCTGGACATCAATAATGCCGACCTGGATATTTTCGGAGTGACACGCGAACAGGTAATCGGCCTCAATGCGTTCGAAAACCCCAATATACCGGAATGGGTCAGCGAAAAGCTGAAAAAAGGGGAAGATGCGGCTTTTCTCCTGGATTATAATTTCAACAAAGCAGCTGAAAAAGGTTATTATACAAGTAAACTATCCGATGAAGTTAAACATTTAAGGGTGAAAGGCGTTGTGCTGAAAGACCGGCAGGACGTGATACTCGGATTCTTTTATATAGTCTTCGACGATACCGAAAGTTATCATAAAGCAGAAGAGATACAATACAGCCTGGCTAAACTGAAAGCAGCTGTCGACACAGGCGAATCCATTATCTGGGAATATGATGTAGCAACAGATAAGTTAAGTGCGGATTTCAGCCTGAACGATCTGATCGAGGAAAGCTCCTTCCTGACCTATCTGAAAGAAGACAGATTCAGTTCCGTACATGATTTTATAGAAACATTGCATCCGGATGACCGCCACAGGGTTTACAACAAACAATTCAAACGGCTTGTCGACGGAGAAATCGGCAAATATGTATCCGTATACCGCCGTGTATTCGACGGCAAGGTTTACTGGCTCAATTCAAATGTCCGCGCTTATAAATATTCAGAAGACGGGAAACCCAGCAAAATAGTAAGCTACACCTCCAACATCACCGAACAACGCGAGAAAGAGCTAGAACTAATGAAAGTCAAGGAGGCAGACAAACTAAAGTCGGCATTCCTTGCAAACATGAGCCATGAGATACGTACTCCGTTGAATGCAATCGTCGGATTCTCGGACCTGGTAGCCGAAACGGACGATCCCGAAGAACGGCAGACTTACCTCGACATTATCCATACAAACAACGATCTGCTGCTTAACTTGATCGGCGACATTCTGGACTTCTCAAAAATAGAAGCGGGTATGTTGAAGTATAACATTGAAGATACCAACATCAAGGAGTTGTGCATGGAAGTCTATCTGTCCGGATCGCTGAAGATAAAACCGGGAGTAAAATTACTCTTCGATAAAAACTCACCGACCATAATCCTCAGGACAGACCCGCAACGTATCCTGCAGGTAATAGCCAATTTCGTCAACAATGCGATCAAATTCACAAGCGAAGGGAGCATTACAATCTTTTATGAGACGAAAGAAAATGAAGTGAAAGTCTGCGTGCGAGATACTGGAATCGGCATTTCGGAAGAAAACAGGGCCCGTGTTTTTGAACGTTTCATCAAGATCAATGACTTCCACCAGGGCACCGGCCTGGGATTGACGATCAGTAAAACGATCATCGAATATCTGGGAGGTACCATCGGAGTAGATTCTGTTCAGGGTAAAGGTTCTACGTTCTGGTTTACGTTGCCTTTGGATTATAAAGGGATTAGTTCGTAATAACTAAAAAATAGATCATTTTAAACTCCAGGGAAAACCGATCCGTTCAAGCAATTCCCTGCGTTCAGGAGAAAGTTCGCCTTTCTTCATACTTCTGCGTTGCACAAAGCACCAACTGCCCAGCTTGTTTTCACGGGCGGTTGGCCAGCGTTGATTCTCTGTATAGAAACGTTTCAGCATCTCATAATTCTCCTGCCATTTTTCATCGACTGTCCAGATAAAACCTTCGGCATCCATTTGTCTGATGCGAACAAGCGATAGCACTCCCTGTTTACGGGATCTTCGTTGCGTATTACACCACGCTCCCAACCTACCCTCCTGGCTTTTGGGCCAGTGCTCATGTTTTCTGTAATAAGCAAGCACCTGCTGCCAGTTCTCCGTCCAGAGCGAATCCAGATCCTGCTCCCATCTGAATCCGATCGAATCGAGCAACCGGGTCCTTTCTTCAGATAAAAGTCCTTTTTTCCATGCCTGCCGTTGGGTATTGCACCAGATATTCAGTTTGTTTTCACCGCGTTTGGGACAACGGTGTTCAACGGACATAAAAACCTTTAACTCTTCATAATACTGCATCCAACGGCTGTCCTGTACCTCCCATTCAAAACCAATCCGATCCAACTGTGAGATATAATCTTCCGACAACGTCCCTTTCTTCCGGGCAATCCGCTGGGTATTGCACCAGTTTCCCAGCTTCCCTTCGGCTGCCTGCGGCCAGCGCCCTTCACGTTCCTTATATTCGATCAGACGTTCATACATCACCGGCCATGCATCCAACTCCGCCAGCATATCATCCACACGGGCACGGATATCAGACAGGAATCCCGTGACCTCAAATTCCATAAAGCCTTTAAAGCTCTTTGGGGCACGGATCGCCGGATGATAAACCAACTCCCTTGACATAGCCTCATAAACAGAACGCCCCGAAAGGTTATTGACAAAATCAAGCACTACCGGATGCCGGTCCGAACCGGCTTTCAGGCAACGGCCCAACTGCTGCAAAGCTACCACATACGATTCCGTCCGACGCAGAAACATGGCGGCATCCACTCCTTCCACATGTAATCCTTCGATCAGCATGTTTATGGAGAAAAGGACATGCAGTTTTCCTGTTTCCCTACGAAAACGACGCAA